>JAYSXE010000060.1:0-1881 GCA_043717565.1 Burkholderiales bacterium
CAACCGGTGGGCACCGTCAACCACCCCAACGACCATGGCTACACGCGCGTGACCGAGTTCAAGCACCTCACGGGCCAGCGCCACGAAGCCAGCTCGCTGGTGTATGAATACCCGCGCGCCGAAGGCGACCCCTACTACCCCGTGCCACGGGCCGAAAACACTGCGCTGTTTCGGCGTTATGAAACCGAGGCCGAAAAGCTGAACGACGTCACCTTCCTGGGCCGGCTGGCCAGCTACAAGTACTACAACATGGACCAGGTGGTGGCCCAGGCCCTGGCCACCTTCAAGCGGCTGATGGCGCCAGCATGACCGTGTTGGCGCGGGGTGTGGCGGGGCGCCGCCGGGCTGCCCATGCGGCCCCGGCTCAGCCGCAGCGCGGCGCGTGAAGGCCGCGATGAGGGCAACACATGGAAGCGCTTGACCTGATGCAATGGCCCGCGATGGTGGTGACGCTGGTGGCTTCGTGGCTGGTGGCGTCAACCCAGGCGGGGCGCCGCAGCGTCGGCTTCTGGTTGTTCTTGTTGAGCAACGTGTTGTGGGTGGTGTGGGGCTGGCACACCAGCGCCTATGCGCTGATTGCGCTGCAGCTGGGCCTGGCTGCGATGAACGTGCGCGGCGCCGTCAAGGCCGAAGCGAAGGCGTAGCCGCCAACGGTTGAACAGGCGCGCGAGCTGGTGCGGCCGTGCCCGGGGTTTGACGCCCAAGCCCTGCACTCAATCGGTCGCCTCGCTGGCCGGCTGTGCCAGGCTGTTTCTCGGCAGTGTCAACCGGCAGGTGGTGCCCAATTCCAGGCTGGAAGACATGGTCAGGTCGCCGCCATGGGCCGTGGCCACTTCCTTGCAGATGTACAGGCCCAGGCCCAGGCCCGACGACCCTTCAGACGACTTTGTGCCGCGCGCGGGCTTCAGGTACAGCGGGATGAAGATCGACTCCAGTTCATGCGCCAGAATCGGTGTGCCGGCGTTGTGGACCTGCAGGTACACCCGGTCAGCAGCCCCCCGTACCGTCAAGGTCACCGGCTCGGTGTCGTGCCCAAATTTCAACGCGTTGATGAGCAGGTTGCCCACCAGCTGCGCAATGCGGGCTGGGTCCCAGCGGCCGTTCAGGTTGCCGGTGTAGGCCTGGGTCACCACGCGCCCCGGGTACGAGGCTTCCACCTCGTCCACCGTCACTGAACACAGTGCCTGCAGGTTGCAGTCGCGCGGTTCAGTGGGCAGCCCGGGTCCCAGTTCCAGGCAGGCGTAGTCGATCAGGTCTGAAACCAGTTGCTCGCAACGCACCACGCTGCGTTTCACGCGCGCCGCAGACTGGACGGTGTTCACGCTGGCCGTCGGGTCTTGAATGATGTAGGACGCGCTGAGCATGGCCACGTTCAGCGGGTTGCGCAGGTCGTGTGCCAGCACCCCCAGCAGAACCGTGCGCGCGTCATCGTGCCTCTGTGCATAGCTGCGCACCGACGAAGCCAGTGCCTCGTCGATGGACTCGCTGAAGCGCGTCACTTCCTCCAGGTCCCCGGCGCAGAGCTGCGGCTGCGCGGCCCACAGGCGCAACACGCTGCTGCGCAGTGCGCGGTACTCGGCAATCAGTTGCTCGAGCGTGAATTCGTCGGCCGCCCGGGCAATGGCGTGGTTGGCGCCGGCCAGCTTCAGCGCGGGCGAGTTGTCGGGCGACCGGCCCTCGGACTTGGCCTTCTGTGCCAGCACGGTTTGCGGCTGGGCCAGGTCTGCGGCGGCGGCCTCGAGAATCTCGCGGGCGTGGTCCTGCAGCTTGGCCTGGCTGGCGGAATTCAGCGGCGGCAGCGTCTGCGCGAAGCAGTTCCATTCCCGCAGGATGTCGTCCATGTGGGTCTGGATGAAGTCTGCCAGCGTGGGCTGACCAACA
>JAYSXE010000007.1:0-30903 GCA_043717565.1 Burkholderiales bacterium
TGATATCGATTGGAATCAATCCTGGGAGTTCGCGCTATTGGCGTTCACCCCGCAGAGCGAGCGTTCATGCGGGTCGTGGGCGTTTTGCAGGGCCGACTAGGTAGGTGTTCGGACCAAAATTGTGGTGAACACACGCGCCTTTAGCGGCAGTCCTGCTGGCCGCAGCGACGGGCCTGGATCGCCCGCAGATCGAGTTGCAGAGGCCCTCTAGGGTCGGCCTCTGCGCCGGGAGGCGGCTATGCGCAGCTTGCCGACCGACGCTCGGCAAGTGCAGCAGGCTGTTGCCGACCCACTGCTGCTGTTCGCCGTGCGGATCAGACTGCCTGACACCGGCCTTTCAGCGACCGCAAGGGTGGCCTGCACCAGTCGACGCGAATGCTCGACCCGGCGGCATCAGCCAAGGACGGGCCAAGTTGTGGTGTGACCTCAACTGAGGCGCCATCAGGTTACGCGCCAGACCCATCCTGGTAGTGACTCCAACTCTGCCTGTTGTTCTCCCGTCAACCTATCTCTGCTGGTCCGCCTGGAATTCACCCATCTGCCCAGCAAGAGTCCGTTGCTTGTTTTGAAAAGCTGAGGGACCCTCGTGTGGCCATTCTCACCGGCAAATTCCTTCAGAAGGTTGATCCAGTCATCCCATTGCAGGGAATCGGTGGCCCATTTCCAGCCAGGCAGTGACTCCAATCTCGCCGCACGTTCTCGGGACATCTTCCATCTCCAGGCTCGCTGGTTCTGTGCCCATGATCCCAGTCGATATCCGTCTTCAGCCACATAGCCTTGTATGACTCGCGCATGCCCCTCTCGTTGAGCAAATTCTGAAATATGACGGAAGCCTTCTTCCCAACGGTCCAATAGAGCGTTCCAAGTCCACCCGGGCAACGCTTCCAATCGAGCCTTACGATCTAAAGGTAATCTAGCCATATCGGATCGTTGCGCTTGAACCCATGCGCCAAGGCGGAATCCGCTCTGAGTTCTGAAGTCCTTTGGAACCCTTGCATGACGTTCGCTCTCAACATACTCCTTGAGTGCTCGAAATGAATTTTCCCAAAGGATTTCTCCCTGCATTCGAACTGTCCATTTCCAACTTGGCAGACCATCCAGTTTTCTCTTGCGATCGAGTGGAATTCTCCCTCTGGATTTTCTCTGGGCTCTAACCCATTCTCCAAGATGAAGTCCGTCCAGGGTCTGGTAGTCTCGAGGCACCATCGCGTGACCCTCTCGCATTGCGAAGTCAAGTAGTTTGCCAAACGCGAAATCCCATTCGGGATTATTGCTGGATGCAACGCGAACTGACCATTTCCAACCTGGTAGTTCCTCTAGTTTTCGCTTGCGCTCGAGTGGAATCTTAATCCTGGTTTTTCTCTGATACTTAGCCCAGGCTCCGAGGTGGAATCCGTCGGGAGTCTTGTAGGCCTGCGGCACTATTGCATGCCCCTCACAATTTGCATACTCAAGTAGTTTCGCAAACGCGGCTTCCCAATCGATATTTTCCTCAGGAGCGGTTGGGAGCTCCCAAGACCAATCGGAGATGCTAACGAGTCGATCTGCTCGATTCTGATCCAGCCTTCGATCTAACCATGAACGTCGTTGCCTATCGATCCAGGTGCCAAGTCTAAACCCGTCGTTTGTTACATACCCACGCGGGACATGTGAGTCGCCTTGGGATGCCACATAACCCTCCAGCGCCCGAAATCCTTCCTCCCACGCTTCATCGAGCACCCCCCAAGACCATCCCGGCACCGCTTCAAGTCTCGCCATTTGGTCTAGGCCAAGTTCACTCCTCCCTTTTTTCTTCAGCGCAGATGCTACCCATCTCCCAAGCCAAAACCCACTTGACGTAGCGTGACTCAGTGGAACCTTTGCGTGACCGTGCACCCTCACATACTCCAATAACTCCAGCAACCCAACTTCCCATTTCTCTTCCTTCGGTGCCCAAACCCATCCTGAAACTGATTCCAATCGGTCTATGCGTTCCTGGTTGATATTTTCATCTAACTGGGAAAGTTGATTTCCATCACGCGATTCGTCCAGAATAATTAAGTCATTAATCGGTTCTACCTGAAACTTCTGTTTCTGTTTCTGTTTACGTTGAGTTTGTACCCAACGCCCAAGCTTAAATCCATCTGCTTCGACAAATCCTGCGCGAACTCTTGCATGTCCTTCTCGCGTAGCAAAATCCAGAAGATGCTGAAACCCCTCCTCCCAGCGGTCTAGTAGCACGTCCCAAGTCCAAGCAGGCAGACCTTCAAGTCGAGACTTAAAGTCCGATGGAAGCCTATCCGCTTTTGAGCGTTGTTTTTGGATCCATCCACCTAGCCGAAAACCATCCGGGGTTTCATATTCTACGGGTACTCTTGCGTGGCCTTCATGCTTAACAAACTCCCCTAGTTTTTGAAACATACTTTCACGAAGTACCTGCCTGGCGTCACGAACGGCCCATTGCCATCCCGGTAATTCCTCCAGTTTTCTTCTCCGATGATCAGGGAGGGTATCTTGCGAGTTTCGCTGGTGATTGACCCAAGATCCAATACGAAATCCATCTTCGGCTTCTTGGCGTCGAGGCATCATGACATGACCTTCGCGGCTCGCAAAATCAACTAGACGACTGAACGCATCATCCCAATCCAAAGCCTGCCTCTGGGCGATTTTCTTCCGCTGCCAGGACCAACCGGGAATATCTTCAAGGCGCCTAGATCGATCTATGTCGATGGTTTTTCGCATCCGCAGCGCATGTTGCCCCTCGATCCATCTGCCCAACTTATATCCGCTCGGCGTGACATAATGCGCAGGTACCCGTGAGTGACCAAATTCTTTCACATATTGTTCGAGAGCTTTGAAGCCAAACTCCCATCTTTCGTCAAGAGCACCCTTTCCCCATGACCAACTGGAAATTGACTCAAGTTTAGCAATGCGTTCTGTGCTGATCTCATTTTCAAGCTTGCCTTTCCGCACATTTGATACCCATCTCCCAAGATTATATCCATCGGGAGTTACATATCTCAAAGGCACATCGGTGTTACCGTGTATTTCTACGTAGTCCATCAGCTTGGAGAGACTAATCTCCCACTTCTCTTGATATGCATTCCAGGTCCAACCCCAAAGCGACTCTAGGCGAGCGACGCGATCTTTGCTGAGCCGATTCCTTAGTTTCGAGTCGCGCTGTCCATTGACCCACATGCCGAGCTTGTAACCATCCTGGGTTACATACCTCGCTGAAACCCAGGCACTTCCGGTCTCCTTAACATAGGCCTCAAGCAGGCCGAACCAGAAATTCCAAGATACGGTGACTTGCTCAACGAGATAGGTACGCAGCGCCGTGCCGAAACTTTCGTCGACCGCGGATGGCAGGCTGATGCCAAGCTTTCCCAGGTCTTCCACGCTGACACTGGTTCCGCGCGTCCGTCCCATCTCCGTTCTGATTTGATCCAGATCCCACGCCAGCACGTCATCGTGCGCCTTCAAAGCGTCCAGGACTTCCCAAATGGGCTTGAAGTTGCTGCCCTCTATCGCGCTTACGGCGTTCGCAGTTGACTTCAGAAAGACCGGCAGGATGATCGTCCCAGTCTTCTTCTCTGGACTCAGGCGTATCGCGCGGCCGACCGCTTGAACAATGTCGACGTGGCTGCTGCGTGGGTCGATGAATGCCACGCCGTCGAGGGACGGGACATCCACGCCCTCGGCCAGACAGCGCGCGTTGCTCAGTACTGCGCGTTCGTTCGCCTTCAGTCCCTTGAGTCTGTCGAGCTTGACCTTGCGCTTTCCCGCCGGCATGTTGCCGGAGACGAAGTCCGCATGCAGTTCGCCGCTAGGGCGATGGTCATCGGTGATCCAGTCGGAAACCTTCCTGAGTTCTGTGATGAAGCTCTCGGCGCGACTGACCCGGCTGTGGAAGCTGATGACGCGCTTGAGGTCGTAATCCTTCATCGCCTTGAGCAGCCCGATCTGGGCCGCAAGCGACTCACTGTCCGTCTCGACACCGGTGCCTGTGCTCACCAGCTTTCGCTGGTCTATCCACTGTGCGATGGTGGCATCGTCCACGCCGATGATGACGACACGGTAGTCAGTCAGCAGCCTTCGCTCGATGGCTTTGCCGAATGGCAGCGCGTACAGCACAGCACCAAACAAGGTGTTGTCGTCCATGCCAACCACTTCGACGCCACGAGCCTCGGCAGCGCTCTTCACACTTCTCGAGTAGATCCGTGGGGTCGCTGTCGCGAAGAGCCGCTTCGCGCTACGGATCTGCTCGCTGTTAAGGATTGCGCTGAAGTCGCCGCCGACTTTGCCCGCGCAGCGGTGCGCTTCGTCCGCGATGGCCAGATCAAACGCAGGAACGATGGGTTCACTTTGGGCCGCGGCCACCACCAACGATGACTGGTAGGTCGAGATGACCACGCGGTTGCCAGCGCCGCAAAGAAAACGCCTTACCTCTGCCGCATCAGAGGTGACACCAAAGGCGAGGTCCATCACGCTGTGGACAGCATCATCGCCAGCCTGAATGCCGACGCTCTCGTCGGAACAAACGCAAAGCAGCTCGAAGGGGACTGATGCGGCAAATGCCCATTCGCGCAGAAGCTGGGACAGCAGGCCCAAAGACGGAACCAGAACCAGCGTGCGCTGTGCGTTCAGCGCTTCCTTGATCCACAGGGTGATGTAGGTCTTGCCCGTGCCGCAAGCCATGATGAGTTGCCCTCGGTCTGCATCTCGCAGACCGTTCGACACGGCGGTTATGGCTTCGTTCTGATGGTCCCGGGGTACGGGGCGCGGTCTTCGACGCGATTGGTGAAGATGCTCGAAGTTGGAGGGGTAGTCCAACAACGAGTTGTTGAAATCGGATAGCCGGAAGAGAACAACGGGCTTCTCCTGTGCCTCGGAGACTCGCACGGCGTTCGTGCCGATGCGGTCGGTCGTGGCGACCAGAAGACGACGATGGATCAATGAGCGATTCGACTCACTCAGAAATCGATCGACGTCATGCTTGGTGACGGTGTAGTCAGGTGAGTAGCACTTGGCCTGAACCGCCCAGACCTCGCCGTTCTTGTGTCGAAAGATGATATCGATCCCACAGTCAGCGCCCCAACGCTCCGGCCACTCGTTCCAAAGCCAAACTTCATCGACCTGGGTCGCCCAAGCGGGATCGCTCTTGAGAAACCATTTCACGATTCGCTCAAACTGCTTGCCGCGCTCGTCAGGGCGGGGGTCGAGGCTGCTGTAGAGGGCAGCGAAGGATCCGGGTACTTCGGTATCTGGCTCAGGATCCGTCATGTCCTATCCCTCGAAGTACGCAGCTCCATTTGGTTCGCTCTCGACGGCGTTCGCATCATCAGTGGGTCGCCTACATCGCAATCGGATGGGCAGTCTACGGTTAATTTATGCCGCGACTCTCACGGGGCAGGCAGCCACGAGCTGCCCGTCGTCACCGTCAGCTGATGGCCGGGACGAGCCAAAGCGAAATTCATGTTGACCGCCGTTAACCAGTCATCCAAGGCGGGCCAGAAGGGGAAATTCTGAGCGGATCGCCAGGGTCCGGTTGTGGCCGGTCAGAGCCGCCCGCCAGCGGCAGCTTCCCAGCTGCTCAGTCTGCGCAGATTTCGGCGTCGAAGGTCGCCGCACGTGGCTGGAAATCGTTCAGATCCGAGCCTGTTAAAAGTCCCGACAGACCTTATTCCTGGGGTTCAAGGCGAGCAAGCAAACTTGCACAGTCCCGACAGGCTGTTGAGCGATTAAAAGCGGGGCCAGTTCCCAGGTGAGGCCCGACAGACCTTATTCCCACCGATCACGTGTCATAAAGTTGCATTAAATGCGGGGTTTTCTACCCCCTTAGGCCAAGGACCGCTGGCGGTCGTTGGCGTGGCAGCGGGCAGCCACCAGGTGCTGCGTTGCGAGCCCGATGCCGGCCAGGCCTGGGGCGTGGTAGCCCGCTCGGCCGAGGCCTTGCTGCATGGGGCGCGCTGGGGGCCGCGCTGGGGGAAGCGCTGGGCACACCCAACCGCTGGATGGCCCCCAGCACCCACTGCACGCGGATGCTCGCCGTGCACACGCCGCACATCGGCGGTGTACTGCACCATTACCGCGTTGAAGGCCAGCGCCTCGTCGGCCGTGTCGTGGCGCACCACGTCAGCACGCACCGCATCGGCTCGCGCGAGCTCGACCTGGCGGTGTGGCTCGGCTCGCACCTGGTGCTGCCGCAGCAGAACGGCCTGGCCCTGGTTGGCGTACTTCAGCAGCGGAGCTCCGCGTCCGGTCAGACGCGTCAGCCCGGCGAATTCGATGCCGGCAAAACGAGGGTCCCACCCCAGCACGCCAAGCCAGAGACGCCGTTGTTACCGCGGGCAAGCCCTGCCCGTTCTGCCCGCAGGCGGCATCAACAATCGGCACTCTTCAGCTCTTCGCAACGCCATGAACTTCATCGTCCGCTTTGCCTGTGGTGTGCTGGCCCTGGCCGCCGCAGCGGCACAGGCCCAGCCGGCCACCCCCACCAGCACCGACCCGCGCTTGGTCTGGGACCTGACCCGCCTGTTCCCCACCGACGCAGCCTGGGACAGCGAGCGCCTGGCACTGGCCGCCGAGATCCCCAAGCTGGCGGCGCTGCGTGGCAGCCTGGGTCGTGATGCGGCCAGCATGCGCGCTACGCTGGGGCAGATCTCTGCGGCTTACCTTCGACTGGTGCGCTTGTGGGTATATGCCAGCACGCAGACATCCACCGCCAATGGCGACCGTCGCAACCAGGAACGCACCGGCTTGATGTTCAGCCTGTGGGGCCAGTATTCCAGCGCCGTGGCCTGGGTGGATTCTGAAATCCAGGCGCTGGGCGCAGCCAAGGTGGCGGCCTTCCAGGCCGCCGAGCCTGGCCTGGGCCCCCACGCCACGCGCTTGCGCCAGGCACTGCGTCAGACGCCGCACACCCTGGCGCCCGAGGTGGAAACCGCGCTGGCCGAAGTCGGCCCCTTGTTGAGCAGCTTTTCCAACACCCGTGAACTGCTGCTCAATGCCGACGTCGCCTGGCCCACGCTCAACGTGGCCGGCAAGCCCGTGCGGTTGTCCGACACCGGTTACGACGAACTGCGCCGCCATGAAGACCGTGCCGTTCGCAAACAGGCTTTTGATGCTTTCTGGAAGACCTACGGCCAGTACGAGAACACCCTGGGCGCGCTGCTGGCCCAGCGTGTCAACCAGGGTGTCATCAACGCCCGCATGCGCAAGTACCCCACGGCCGTGGCGGCTTCGCTGTCGAGCGTTGAAGTGCCCGAAGAAGTCCTGCGCACCCTGGTGGCCGAAGTCAACAAGTCGCTGCCCACGCTGCACCGCTACTTCAAGCTGCGGCAGAAGATGCTCAAGCTGCCCGACCTGCATTACTACGACATCTACCCCAACCTGGTGGAATCGAAGCGCCGCTACCCGGTGGACGAGTCATCGGCCATCACGCTGGCGGCCATGAAACCGCTGGGCGATGAATACCAAGGTCAACTCAAGCTGGCCCTGTCGGCGCGCAGCATGCACGTGCTGCCCGCGCCGGGCAAGCGCAGTGGCGCCTATGCCAGCAGCGTCTATGGGCAAACGCCCTTTATCTTCCTCAACCACACCGACAATTTTGAAAGCCTGGTGACCTTTGCCCACGAGTGGGGCCACGGCATGCACTCGGTGCTGTCGCAGCGCGCCCAGCCTTTTGAGACTGCCAGCTACCCGCTGTTCCTGGCCGAGATCGCGTCCACCACCAACGAGGTGCTGCTGACCGACCACATGCTCAAGGTGGCCGCGTCGCGCGAAGAACGCATCTTTGTGCTGAGCCAGGTGCTGGAACGGATGCGCGCGTCGTTCTTCCGCCAGACCATGTTCGCGGAATTCGAGCTGCTGGCGCATGACGCGCAACAGCGTGGCGAAGCCCTGTCGGGCAAGAAGTTCACCGAGATGTACTGCGGCCTGCTGCGCAAGTACCACGGCGCCGATGCGGGGGTCATGACCATCGACCCGCAGTACTGCCAGGAATGGTCCTACATCCCGCACTTCCACCGCCCGTTTTACGTCTACGCCTACGCCACCAGCGCCACGGCGGCGCAGTTCTTCGGGCAGGCTGTCCTGGCCGGCAAGCCCGGCGCGCGCGAGAGCTACCTGAACGTCTTGCGCTCGGGCAGTTCAGTGCCACCGCATGAGCTGCTGAAAAATGCCGGGCTGGACCTGACCACCGCGCAGCCTTATCAAGTGCTGATCCAGCGCATGAATGCGGTGATCGACGAGGTAGAGCAGCTCTTGCAGTGAACGGGCAGCGGCCTTGCTGGACGAGCGTTTGACCACGCTCGCCCGCATACAGCCCGAACGGTGGCGCAGTCAGCAAAGGCTTTCGCCGGCTAATGCGCGTTGGCCCGCGCCTCGCGGGGCCACAGCTCCTGGCGCCACAGCCCGGCAATGCCGGCCAACAGCAGCAGCCCCACGCCCACGTACAGCATCACCAGGGCCTGAAAGCCCATGGCCGGAATCAACGGCCCGGCCGCCAACAGCCCGATGGGCAGGGTGTAGATGGCCAGCATGCGCGCCCCCATCACCCGCCCACGAAAGCGCTCGTCCGAGGTGCGTAGCAAGATGATGGACAAGCTGATCATGCTCAGGCTTTGCGCCACGCCCGCACCCATCAGCAGGGCCATGGCCACCGGCACGGTGATGGGCAGCGCAAAGCCCAGCAGGCACAGGTACCACAGCACCGCGGCCACCATCATGGTGCGGGCCGACCGCAAACGGCCACCCCAGTGGCTCAGGCCCAAGGAACCGATCAGCGCACCGCTGGCATAACTGGCCACCAGCCAGCCCAGGCCTTGCTGGTTGAGCTGGAAGACCTCGCGCGCCACATAGGGCATCAAGCCGCCGGTCAGCGGAAACGCGGTCAGGTTGACCAGGGCCGCCACCGCCATGGCCGCACGCAGCCGCGGGGTGCGCCACACGTGCTGCAGGCCTTCTTTCAGGTCGCGCCATGGGGAAGGGCGCGCCACAACCGGCGTTGCCGCAGGCACGGCTTGCGCCTGCCCGGCGCCCACCCGCAGCGTCAGCCAGGCCCCCAGCAGGTACAGGCTGGCGATGGCCACATAGGCGCTGACCATGCCCAGTGTGGCCATGAAACCCGCCCCCGCCAGGGCGCCGCCGATGCGAGCCGAGTCCTGCGTGGTGCGCGAAATGCCCATCGCCGCCACCAGGTGCTGCGCCGGCACCGCCGCGCTGACCAGTGCGGTGCGCAAGCCGATGTCGGTGGGCTTGATCAAGCCGACAAAAAAGGCCACCACCAGCACCAGCGTCGGTTCCAGCCGGCCGGCGGCCGCCAGCAGCAGGATGACGCCAGCAAACAGCGCATAGCTCAGCCGCATCGTGGCCAACACACGGCGCAGCCCCCAGCGGTCGCCCAGCATGCCCAGCAGTGGCGAGATCAAGGTGCCCACGTACATCAGCGCGGCAAAGGCGGTGAGCAGCACCACCGAGCCCGACTCCACCAGCACATACCAGCCCAGGATGAGCGTTTCCATCTCCAGCGCCCATGCGACGCACAGGTCGGCCGGCCACTGGTAGCGAAAGCTGCGTGTTCGAAAGGGCGTCAGCGCAGAAATCTTGCTCAAGACCAGTTGCTCCGCATCAGGGAAGCCCAGCGCCGCTGTTCACAGCGGGCACCGCCTCAGAGTGTCTGGCAGTGGGCGCGCGCTGAAAACGGCGGCGATGGCGCTGCTGGCTCAAGGCGGTAGCAGACCGCGCAGTTTTTGCGTCAGCTCCGCGGCCTGCCACA
Organism: Burkholderiales bacterium; assembly: GCA_043717565.1. Classification (GTDB taxonomy): domain Bacteria; phylum Pseudomonadota; class Gammaproteobacteria; order Burkholderiales; family Burkholderiaceae_C; genus Rubrivivax. Next base: position 9,758 of record JAYSXE010000007.1, read on the forward strand.
CGGCCACACCCTGGGTGGTGGCCAGTTGCCGGGCAGGCTCGCTCAGCGCACCCAAGGCGATGAACAGCGCGTCTGGCGCTTCGGCGCTTTCGCGCGCCTGCTGCAATGCGCGCAGTGGCTCCAGTCCTTGGTTGGCTGACTTCCAACGCCGGGCCGTCACCAGCATGCGCCGGCCCGCGCGTTCGATGTCAAAGTCGTAAGCCTTGCCTTCCACGCGTTGCACGACAAAGCCGTCGCGCTGAAAGGCCGCTTCCAGCGCCTTGGCAAAGGCCGGCCAGGTCATTGCAGCCAGGGTGTTGGCGCTGCGTTCGATCAGGGCGGGGCTGGGCTTGTCCCGACCACGCCATGCGGCCATGGCCGCGATGACGATGAACGGAAAGCCCGACACCGCCCCCACCGCGCGGTAGGTCACCGGCAGCAGGGCCATGGCCACGCCACCCAGCACCACGCCAATGGCCAGGCTGATCCACCACGGCGAGCGCAGCAGCACGGCGAACAAGGAGTTCGGGGCCATCTTGAACTTCACGAATCGGACTCCTGGGCTGATCAGTAGCGGCCCAGGAGTCTAAGGCGCACAGGATGGGCGCTGGCCCAGCGGCGGAGCTCAGGACGCAGCTGAAGAAAACCGCGATGGCTGGCGCCCGGGCATGGTTTTCTGGTTAGCCAGCCGCACCAGGCGCTGCCGTCTGCGCCCGCCCTTCACGACGCGGGCTACGGCGTCGTACCCGCAGGAAGCGGGGGTGCGGTGTGCTGGTCATGGGGTGTGCAAGCTGCTATACCGTCGGCCTCGGCTTGAGAGATTGCCTCCCCAACTACCCGACCCCTGGGCCCGGAATTCACCATGCTCAATCGACGCGACCTGTTGCAGCTCACCATGCTTTCCTGTGGCCTGATCAGCATCGGTGCACCTGGCGCCTGGGCGCAGGGGCTTCCGCCGGTGCCCGCCAATCAGAATGCGGGCGCGGGGCTGCAGACGCTGCTCGGCCCGCAGGCGCTGGGGCCCTTGCAGGTGCCGGACGCCAACGGCATCAGGCTGCCTGCCGGCTTCACGTCGCGGGTGCTGGCGCGCAGCGGTCAGGCTGTGTCGGGCACCAGCTTCGTGTGGCACGGGGCGCCTGATGGTGGTGCCACCTTTGCCATCAGCAGCGGTGTTGACGCCGGTGGCTGGGTCTATGTGAGCAATGCCGAGCTGTACAACGGCAGGGGCAGCGTTTCCGCCATGCGCTTCGACGCCGCCGGTCAGGTGGCAGCTGCCTACAGCATCTGCAGCGGCTTCACGACCAAAGGCGACAACCGCGTCTGGTCATTCAACATCGGCACCAGCCGCTTGAGCGTGGTCTACGACGACAGCACCTCGGCCAACCCGATACTGACGGGTGTCGACAACATCACGGTGTCGTCGCGCGGCCACTTGTACGTTTCCGAGGACGGCGGCGACATGCAGATCTGCGTGATCGGAATCACCTATGAGGTGAGCGGGCCGTTCAGGACTTTGTGAGCTGGCTGTGGTGAACAGCGAGTGTCCTGCACCTTGTCCACTGCCACGGCGCTGCCTCGCGCAGCCCGTTTTCTGATGAGCCTGCCTCTGGTCACCGCCTGCGCGCAACTCTCTAGCGCCGTGCGCCGGACGCGCCAGGAAGGTCGGCCCGCGTCGCGGTCGCAGGCAACAAGCTGGAAGCCACAGGGGTGAAGCTCGCGCCCGGTGCCAAGGCTGTGGCCGCCATGCCTGCGCTGAGAGGCGGGCTGCTCGCCCTGCTGGCTGCGGCGCTGTTCGGCTTCAGTACACCACTGGTACAGCAGTTCGGGGTGGGGCTTGGGGCTTTCAGCACCGCAGCGCTGCTCTATGGCGGGGCAGCAGCCGTCGGCCTGCTGTCGCGCCAGCCAATCGAGCGAGAAGCCCGCCTGCAGCGGACCGACCTGCCACGCCTGGTCGCGATGGCGGGATTCGGTGCGGTCGTCGGCCCGGTGGCGTTGGCCTGGGGTCTTCAGCACACCAGCGGCACCAGCGCCTCGCTGATGCTGACGCTGGAAGCGCTGTTCACCGCCGTGCTGGCCTGGCGCCTGTACCGCGAAACCATGGACGGCCGCGTCTGGGCGGCGATGGCCCTGCTGCTGGCCGGCGGCATGGTGCTGGTGCTGGACCAGGGCAGAACGGGCGGTGCGCAGTTGTGGGGCCTGCTGGCGGTGCTGCTGGCCACGGCGGCATGGGGCGTGGACAACACGCTGTCGCGCGCGCTGGCCGAACGCGACCCCGGGCAGGTGGTAATGGTCAAGGCGCTGCTGGGGGCCACGGCGACCAGCGCCCTGGCTGTGGCATTCGCGGAGCCGCTGCCGTCGGCGCTGGCGGCGATGGCCCTGTTTGCCATCGGTGCCACCGGTTATGGCCTGAGCTTGCGCTTCTACCTGCTGGCGCAGCGGGCCTTCGGTGCGGCACGGACAGGGTCGGTGTTTGCCTTTGCGCCGTTCATCGGCGCGGCCTTCGCGGTGGCGCTGGGCGATCGGTCAGCCAGCGGGCTGATGGCGCTGGGCAGCGCGCTCATGCTGGCCGGCGTGGTGCTGCACCTGGCCGAGTCCCATGGTCATGAGCATGACCATGAAGAGCTGGAGCACGAGCACGCACATCAACACGGCGACGGCCATCACGATCACCACCACGACCCCATGCCCGCGGCTGAGCACAGCCATGTGCATCGGCACCCACCGCTTCGCCATCAGCACCCGCATGTGCCCGATGCCCATCACGGGCACCGGCACTGAGGGCATGCTCGGGGTGCTCGATTGGCCTTTCGGGGCGGCCCATGATCCGCGCGGCGGGTGCAAGCGGGTTCGGTGACGTACAGACGCCGACCACGTTTGACCGTAGTTTCAGCCTCCCGATTCGACGCGCATGAATCTGCTGGCGTTGCGCAAGCGATGCCACGAAGATCGCATTCACCTAGGCTGCCAGGCGGCTTGGCCACCAGCAGCAACCCAACCCATCAGGAGTTCACCATGCTCACCCTGCGCACGTCCAGTGCCTTGTCGGTCGCCGTCCTGCTGGGCGCCTGCGCACACCCCGGCCCCATCAATGCCGCGTCACCCGCGGCCAGCACCGCAACCATGCTGATGGGCGCATCGGGGTGACTGGCCAACAGCGCGGCCTTCAGCATGGCGATCAGCACGGAGATCAGCACGGCGATCAAGACGAGCACTCGCACAAGCAACCGGATCACGCTGCACCGGGCTCCACCGACGAGGCGCTGAAGGACCCGGTCTGCGGCATGACGGTCACCGCGGAATCGCCGCACAAGGCCGAGCATGCCGGCCGCCCCTACTGGTTCTGCAGTGCGGGCTGCCGCACGAAGTTCCTGGCGGAGCCGCAGCGCTACCTGGCACCCTCGGCATCGCCTGCCGAGCCCAACCCCGCCGCTGCCGGCACGGTTTACACCTGCCCGATGCACCCCGAGATCCGCGAGGATCACCCCGGCAACTGCCCCAAGTGCGGCATGACGCTCGAGCCTGTCATGCCCAGCCTGGACGACGAAGCCAACCCGGAACTGGCCGACTTCGCCCGACGCTTTTGGTGGACCCTGCCGCTGACGGTCATCGTCACGGTGCTGGCCATGTTTGGCCATCAGCTGGGCTGGATGGCCATGGGCACGCAAAGCTGGGTCGAGCTGGTGCTCTCGGTGCCCATCGTGCTGTGGGCCGGCTGGCCGTTTTTCGTCCGTGGTGCGCAGTCGGTCGTGAACCGCAGCCCCAACATGTGGACGCCGATCAGCCTGGGCACCGGCTCTGCCTTCGTCTACAGCGTGGTGGCCACCGTGGCGCCGCAGATGTTCCCGGACTCGTTCGTCTCGATGGGCCGCGTGGCGGTGTACTTCGAGGCCGCGGCGGTGATCATCTCGCTGACTCTGCTGGGCCAGTTGTTGGAACTGAAGGCACGCTCGCAAACCTCGGCGGCGATCAAGTCGCTGCTCGGCCTGGCGCCGAAAACGGCGCGGCGCATCGCGGCGGACGGCACGGAAGAGGACGTGCCGCTGGCCCATGTGCACGTGGGCGACAGGCTGCGTGTGCGGCCTGGCGAGAAGGTGCCCGTCGACGGCGTGGTGGTCGAGGGCAGCAGCGCGTTGGACGAATCGATGCTCACTGGCGAACCGCTGCCAGTGACCAAGCGCGTTGGCGACAAGCTGATCGGTGCCACGCTGAACACCAGCGGCGCGCTGGTGATGCAGTCAGAGCATGTCGGCTCGGCCACCGTGCTGTCGCAGATCGTGCAACTGGTGGCACTCGCCCAGCGCTCGCGCGCGCCGATGCAGCGCATGGCGGACTCGGTGGCTGGCTACTTCGTCTATGGCGTGGTGGCGGCGGCCCTGCTGACTTTCTTCGGGTGGGGCATCTTTGGGCCCCAGCCGAGTTGGGTCTTCGGCTTGATCAACGCGGTGTCGGTGCTGATCATCGCCTGCCCCTGCGCACTGGGTCTGGCCACGCCGATGTCGATCATGGTGGCCACTGGGCGCGGAGCAAGCCATGGCGTGCTGTTCCGCGACGCGGCAGCGATCGAGAACCTGCGCAAGGTCGACACGCTGATCGTCGACAAGACCGGCACCTTGACCGAAGGTCGGCCCACATTTGAGAAGGCCGTCGGTGCGGGTGTGTTCGAGCCGGATGAGGTGTTGCGCCTGGCGGCAAGCCTTGACCAGGGCAGCGAGCACCCGCTGGCCGCGGCGATCGTGGCCGCGGCGCGCGAAAAGAAGCTGGCTTTGAGCAAGCCCGAGCAGTTCGACTCCGCCTCAGGGATCGGCGTGCGCGGCAGCGTGGCAGGCCAGGCAGTTGGCCTGGGCAACACCGCGTGGATGGCGCAACTCGGCGTTGACGTGGCGTCGTTGGCTACACAGGCTGAGGCGCTGCGTGCCGTAGGGGCGAGCGTGATGCACCTGGCCGTGGACGCCAGGCTGGCCGGCATCCTGGCTGTATCGGACCCCGTCAAGGCGACAACCGCCGACGCATTGGCGTCCCTGCGCAAGGCCAACATCCGCGTCATCATGGCCACCGGAGACGGCCTGACCACGGCACAGGCCGTGGCCAAGCGTCTGGGTATCGAGGAAGTGCACGGCGAGGTGAAGCCGGCTGACAAGCTCAAACTGGTCGAGAAGCTGCAGTCCGAAGGTCGCATCGTCGGGATGGCGGGTGATGGCATCAACGATGCACCGGCCTTGGCCCGCGCCGATGTCGGCATCGCCATGGGCACCGGCACCGACGTGGCCATGAACAGCGCCCAGCTCACGCTCGTCAAGGGCGACCTGCGGGGCATCGCGACGGCGCGCGCGCTGTCGGTTGCAACCGTGGCCAACATGAAGCAGAACTTGGCTTTCGCCTTCATCTACAACGCGCTGGGCATTCCGCTTGCCGCCGGCCTGCTCTATCCGTTCACGGGGTGGCTGCTGTCGCCGATGATCGCGGCGTTGGCGATGAGTCTGAGTTCTGCCTCGGTGATCGGCAACGCCTTGCGGCTGCGGGGCGCTGCCATCGACGAGACCTGAGCAGCGTGTAAGCGAAGCCCGCCGGCGCGGAGTTGCCCGCAATGCCGCCGACCGCCTCGGCCCGGCGTCAAACCTGCAGCGCGGTCGCGAAGCGCCGCTCGGGCAGCCCCGGCCGCAGCCCGGTGGCGGCGCACAGGGCCCCGGCCTGCGGCTGGGCCGACAGCGCCGCCGCATCCAGCCCCACCATCGCCGATGTCACGAACAGGGTGTCGAGCGCCGGGCCGCCAAAGGTCGGGCAGGTGGCGCGGCGCGCAGCCAGCCGCAGGCGATCGGTGACCTGGCGGTCGGCCTACCGCGCCCAACAGGCGGGCGACGAGGGCCTGCACCTGGGCAGCAGTCGCACACGGTGGCAGCGCCGCCAAAGCGGCGGAAGCCGCCAGGGACCTCAGCATTGCGCTGTACACAAATGGCGGCTGGCAAAGAATGTAGCGCGTAGCGCCTCAGCCAGCCAGCCAGGCGGGCTGCCGTTGGTGTTGCAGTGGGGCCGTGGCTTGCCCTCGTGGCGATGTTTTGGGTGGCCATGGCAAGGCCTGACCCCAACGCTTTTTCAGCGCAGATTGCGCACAATGCCTCATGAACTCTCTGAAACCCTTTGCTGTTCTGATCGGGCTGTTGCTGGCCTGTCTGGCCCTGCCGGGCAGCGCGCAGGACGTGGTCAAGGTCGGCTCCAAGCGCTTCACCGAAAGCTACATCCTGGGCGAGTTGGTGCGGCAGGTCCTGGCCGACGCCGGCGTCCAGGCCCGGCACCAGCAGGGCCTGGGCAACACCGGAATCCTGGAGCAGGCGCTGAGCAGCGGGGCCGTGGACGTCTACCCCGAGTACACCGGCACCATCGTGCGTGAGATCCTGAAGCGCGAGGGCAACCCCAGCCTGGAAGAGTTGAACCAGTGGCTTGCGCCCCGGGGCTTGAAGGCGGCCGTGCCGCTGGGCTTCAACAACACCTATGCGCTGGCGCTGCGCGAAAGCGTGGCCGAGCGATGGGGCCTGAAGACCATTTCTGACCTGGCCCGACTGCCCGCCGGCAGCTTGAAGCTGGGTTTGTCGCACGAATTCCAGGTGCGTGCCGACGGTTGGCCAGCGCTGCAGCGTGCTTACGGCCTGCAGCTGGCACCCGGTGCATCGCTGGACCACGGCCTGGCTTATGAAGCCATCAAGGTCGGGCAAGTGGACTTGATCGACATCTATTCCACCGACGCCAAGGTGGGCCGCTATGCGTTACGCGTGCTGGTGGACGACCGCAAGTTCTTCCCGCGCTACGACGCCGTGCTCTTGATGCGCCAGGCCGTGGACGACAAGCCCTTGCGGGCACTGGCCGGCCGCATCGACGAGCAGGCCATGATCGCGTTGAACGCGCAGGTCGAACTGGATGGGCTGAGCTTCGCGCAGGCGGCACAGGGCTTTATTGCCTCCATCGCCAAGTCCGCAGCGGCCACAGCAAGCGTTTCAGGTGTCTCGGGCAGTGCGGGCACGTCGGCCGTGCCCCGCGCCGGTTTCTGGCAGCGCCTGTTTGCGCCCGACCTGTGGCGCTTGGCCGGCCAACATGGGGCCCTGGTTTTCGGCTCGGTGTTGCTGGCCCTGGTGGTGGGCGTGCCCATCGGCACCGCCGCCTGGGCCCGGCCCCGCCTGGCAGCGGCATTGCTGGGCCTGGTGGGCATCTTGCAAACCATCCCGTCCCTGGCCTTGTTGGCGTTCCTGATTGCGCTGTTGGGCAGCATCGGTTTCTGGCCAGCCTTGCTGGCCTTGTTTGTGTACGCACTGCTGCCCATCGTGCGCAACACGCATGCGGGCCTGAGTGGTGTGCCCAAGGGCCTGACCCTGGCCAGCCGCGCGCTGGGCTTGACTTCTGGGCAAACCTTGTGGGCCGTGCAGCTGCCGCTGGCCAGGCCGGTGCTGCTGGCCGGCATCAAGACCGCGGCGGTGATCAACGTGGGCACCGCCACGGTGGCAGCCTTCATCGGAGCCGGGGGATTGGGCGAACGCATCGTGGCCGGACTGGCGGTGAACGACCCCGGCTTGATGTTGAGCGGGGCCTTGCCCGCAGCCGTGCTGGCGCTGCTGGTGCAAGGGGGCTTTGACCTGCTGGAGCGACGCCTGGACCCACCCAAAGAGCCCTGAGCAGCGACGACAACGGACTCGGCCACCCGGCTTGCGGCATTCGCAATTCCAGGTGAACCCGGCCAGCCCCAACGCAGTCCGTGCGTCAGCTGCTGGCTTGCAGCAAGCGCCGCCGCCCGTGCGCCGCCACGATGTTGCGGTAGTCCGGAATGGCCTGGATCAGGCGGTCGCGGTCGTCGGCTTCGGTCACTGCGTTGGCGTGTGCCTGAACGTCGGCGTGCAGCTGATCGAGCATGGGCGCTGCGCGCGCAGCGTGCTCAAGGCCCAGGGCTTCGAGCACCTGGTGGCAGACCCAGCGCGCGGACAGGGTGTCGATGGCCAGGCTTGCGGCCTGCTCTTGCTGCAAGCGCACGAGTGTGGCGTTCACACTGGCCAGTGCCTCGGCGGGCCGGCTGAGGCGCACCTGGCACAGTGCCGCCAGGGCCCCGACGTCGCAGGCTTCGAGTTGCTCTTCCAACCCCTGGTGCAGGCTCAGTGACTGGTCGCAGCAGTCCAGGGCTTTTTGTGCATCGGCTTGGGCGAGATACAACTGGGCCAGATAACGAAGCGTGATGGCTTCCATCCGTCGATCAGCGGTGGCCCGGCGGAGGACCAATCCTTCCTGGTACCAGCGCGTGGCTGCCACCAGGTCGCCCAAGCCCTCTGCGGCTGTTGCCAGGCAGCTTTTCACTCGCGCGATTTCCCGTGGCGAACCGACGGCGCGGGCAATGGCGTGCGCCTGCTCGCCCCAGCGGGCGACCTCATCCCACCGGCCAAGGAGGCTGGCCAAAGTTGCCAGGTTGTCCAGCGCGTTCAGCTGCAGGACTGGACTGCCCAACGCCTCACCGCGCGCCAGTACCGCGGCCAACGTGTGGCCGGCCTCGTGCAGACGGTTGGTGAACATCAAGAGCGTGCCCAACATGTTCAGCAGCTGCGCCTCGGTGACGGCGCGGGTCACTTCCAACGCAATGCGTCCGGCCCAGGACAGGCCAGTCTCGATGTGCATCTCCGCCGTCGGATAGTCCTGCCTGGCGAAGTGGAGCCAACCCAGTTGACGCTGCGCCATGGCTGCCGACTGCGCAGCGCCGCAGCGCTCGGCCAGATCGAAACACTGCCGGGCCAGGCGCTCTTCTGCGGCAGTGTCGCTGCGGCGGTTGGCCAGCAGGGTCTTCAACCACAACATGTGCGCCTGGCGCTGTTCGTCAGGGTGGCGCTGCAGCAGCGCGTTCATGTCGGCCAGCAGCGCGTCCTGGCCGGGTCGGTCGCCGACCGTGTCAGCGATCTGCTCAAGCTGGCTGAGCAGATCGACGCGGCGCATCGGCTCCGAATCGCCCAGCAACCCCAATGCACGGCGAAAGTAGGTTTCAGCGGCGGTGTTGGCGTAGCGCTCTTTCGCTCCGGTTCCGGCCTGCTCGAAGCAGTCAATCGCCAGCGCCGTCTCGCCGGCCCGCTCGGCGTGCTCGCCCGTCATCGCCAGGAACTCCGCGCCGCGGCCTTTTGTGCGTTCGGCCAACCAGCGTGCTGTGGCACCGTGGCCCAGCTTGCGTTCGGCGTTCAGCAGCGTGTCGTAGGTCACCTGGTGCAGCAGATGGTGGTCGAACTGGCGTTCGGCCGTGCCTTCGAAGTCGCTGGTGTCACGGGCCTTCACAAAGGCGGCGCGCTGCAGCGCCGGCAGGGCTTGCGGCGCTTGCTCGTCCAGCGCTTGCAGCGTGTCGTCCCAGAAGACGTGGCCGATGATGCTGGCCTGGCGGGCGGCTTCGCGCTCACTGGCAGGCAGCGCGTCCAGCCGGGCCTGCAGCAGGCCCACCAGCGTGGTGGGCAGGCGCAGGATGTCCAGGCGGTCCGGTAACACCGTCCATTGCGGCCCGGTGGCGTCGATGACGCCGTCGTCGATCAACCGGCGCACCAGCTCTTCCATGTAGTACGGGTTGCCCTCGGCGCGGCCGACGATGAGCTCGCTCAGGCGGAACGGCACCTCGCCCAGGCGGTGCAGCAGCGCGTGGGCCAACGCGTTGCTTTGCGTTTGGGCCAGTGGGCTCAGTGTCACCAGCGTGTCGGGCGGGGTCCAGTCGGGCCGGCGCGCCAGCAGCGCGGGCCGGGCCGTCATCACCAGCACCAGCGGCAGCTCCGCAGCATGGGCCAACAGGTGCTGCAGCAGGTCCAGCGACCCGTCGTCGGCCCAGTGCAGGTCTTCTACCAGCAGCACCAGCAGCGCACCCCGGGCGGCCAGGGCTTGCAGGTAGCCGCGCAGCGCCGCGAAGGCCTGGTCGCGCAGGTTGCGCGGGTCCAGGCCCTTCACGGTGGGGCTGTCGGCGAAGTCCAGGCCCGAGAGCTGGCCGATGAGCTGGGCCTGGCGTTCGGCGCGTTCTTCGAACCACGGGCTCAGGCCATCGACCACCTTGTGGCGCGCGAGCTCGGCGCTGTCGGTGTCGGCAACGCCGAACTGCGTGGCCAGCAAGGCGCGCAGCAGGCCGAAGAGGCGCAGCTTGCCGTCGGGCTGGGAACGCAGGGTCAGCACGCGGCAAGCGGGCGTGGCGGCGGCCAGTTTCGCCGTGGTCTCCCGCAACAGCCGGCTCTTGCCCAAGCCGGCGTCGCCAACCAGCGTCAGCGGCTGCAGTCGCCGGGTCTCGCGAGCGCCGGCGACGGCGTCGAGCAGCCGCTGCAACTCGGCGTCACGGCCCACCATGGGCGTGGCCAGGCCCTGCAGGCCGCGCTCGACGCTGGCCGTGCTGCGCTCCAGCGCGCCGCGCACCAGGTAGGTCAGCATCGGCGCTGCAATGCCCTTGACCAGCAGCGGCGGTTGCGCTTCCATCGCGAACAGCCCGCGCACCTGGCTCCAGGTGTCACGGCTGATGCGCAGCGCGCCGGGCGGTGCGCTCTGCTCCATGCGCGCTGCGATGTTCACGGCCGCGCCCACGGCCGTGTTGTCGGCCTCCACGCCTGCGCCCAGCGCCACGTCACCCGTGTGCAAGCCCACGCGCACGGCGAAGTCGGTGATGCCGGGCTGGCGCTGTGTGGTCTCGGTGTGTTCACGCCGGGCCGCCACGATGGCCAGCCCGGCGCGCACGGCGCGCTCGGCGTCGTCTTCGCGGGCCTCGTCCATGCCGAAGGCGGCTTTCACGCCATCGCCGGTGAAGCGCAGCACGCGGCCCTGGTGGGCTTCGATGATCGCGGCTATGCGCCGCAACGCATCGCCGAGCACGGCCAGCGTTTCCTCGGCGGCCAGGCCTTGCGCCATCGCCGTGGAGCCCACCACGTCGGCAAACAGCACCGTCACCTGCCGGTGCTTGAGCCCGGCTGGGCGCAGCAGGTTGGCCAGCCGCGCGCGCAGCGGGGCGGTGGCCAGTTCCAGCACGGCGTCGCCCAGCGTGGCGCGCTGGCTTTCCAGCGCGGCGATCGCGGCGCGCAGGGCTTGGGCATCTTCTTGCTGCATGGGTGCTGACTGGCCTGGCTTCACGTTTCCAGCCATCACGGCTGGACAACTCACTCGGGGCCGCAACACGGCGCGGGCAGGTCAGCTGCTTGTCTCAACAACTGTTGATTCGAGTCTAGCGGCTGCTCCAGCCGCCCTTCACGGTGCCACTTGGGGACCCCTCAACCAGGGAGTAGCCCTAGCGTGTGCGGTTGGCCACGAGGACCACCGCCTTCGGGTAAGCGATGGCGACCATCGTCGGCGCGACCTGGCCCGCGAGCTTGGCCCACGCCGTCAGCTGTTCCGGGGAGCTGTCCCAGTCCTTGCCAAACACCGACACCCCATGCTGGTACATCCACAGTGCCAGTTCAGCCGACGGCGCATGACCGGCATCGGCCAGGGCGATGAAGCGGCCGTAGGCATCGGGGAAACGCGCCTCGCGAAACGAGGCCAAGGCGACGGCATGCTGGCGCTCGGCCACACCGGGTGCCTTCTGCGCAAACGCGACGGAGGTGTGACATGCCAGCACGAACAAGGCGGCGGGGATGAACCTGAGGGCGGTGGTGAACATGTTGGAATTCCCTGAGCAGTGGTGTTGTTGTGGGATCACGCGCTATTTTCGGTGGGGCCGTCTACAGCGGTGGACGCATGTTCAACCTGCGCAGTGGGTTGTGGGCAATCCGATTCAATAATGAATCGGTGGCGGGCCGCTGGGTGCAGTCGGCGCCCTGCGCGGCCCGGCTACAAACTACACTGGCGCCACACAGCGACTCGGCGAAACGGGAAGCAGGAAAGCAGATGTTGGACAGTTCGGCAGAGAGCATCGAACGGACTTTTCTCGTCACCGATGTGGTCGGCAGCACGGCGCTGCACCGCCGTTTTCCCGCCGACATGCTGGCCGCGATGGACCTGCACGACCAGTTGCTGCAGGGCGCCATACGCCGCCACGGGGGCGATCCCTTCAAGAACACCGGCGACGGCGTCTATGCCGGCTTCGACCATCCGCTGCAGGCGGTGTTGGGCATCATCGTGGGCTGGTGAGAGCCGTTCTCGACAGCCGCCCGCTTGACCCGGGCCAGCTGCAGGGCAACATCCTGCGCGGCTACGGGCGCGGCAACGTCCCGCCACCTCGTGCTGGCGGTGGCCGATTGCGAAGCGGCTCGCGCCTGGCTGGGCGCCGTGGTGGGCGGCGACGAATCGCTGGCACCGCAGATCACGAGCGAAGCGCATTGGGGCGACGAGAAGCCGGCCTTCTGCATGAACCTCGGCATCACGGCAGCGGGCCTGCGTGCGCTGGGTGTGCCCGCCGCGTCGCTGGCGAGCTTTCCGGTTGAATTCTGCGAAGGCATGGCAGCGCGCGCCATCAAGCTGGGCGACACCGGCCGCAGTGCGCCGGCGAACTGGGCTGCGCCTTTTGGCGACGCGGCGCAGGTGCATCTGATTGTCACGATCCACGCCGACGACAGCGCCCACCTCGACGCCGTTCAGCAGCGCGTGCAGGCCGCAGGCGAGGGTGCCGCAGCCGCGTTTTGTCGGCATCCACGACCCTGCCGACTACCCCGACGCGCAACCCCTGGCGCCGCTGGGCACCGTGCTGCTGGGCAAGGAGACGGCTTTCGAACGCCTGCTCTTCAGCGCGCCAGAGCCAGCGCAGTTGGGCCTGCTCGGCAGCTTCAGTGCCTTCAGGGTGCTGGCGCAGGATGTGGCGGGTTTCGAGGCCTATCTGGACAACGCCGCGATGGACCCCACGGTGACGGTGCCATTGGGCGACTTCGATTACGACGCTGCGCAGCCGAACGACGGCATCGAACGTGGGCTGCTCGGCCACTTCCTGTGCGCCAACCTGGCGGCGCAATTCGAAGCCATCTACTACGACTGGCTGAACCTGGGTCTGCAGGACGCGCGCATCACCGGCAGCAACGACCCCTTGCTGGGTGCCAACGACCCGCTCGACAGCTGGTTCGACATGCCGGTGAAGTCCGGCGTCATCCGTCTGCGAGGGTTGCCACGTTTCGTGACGACACGCGGCGGGGCCTATCTCTTCCTGCCCAGCCTGCCAGCGCTGCGCTACCTGTCGGCGCCCTGAGGCGGGTCGCCGCGTCGCCTGCGATACCGGGGTTTGGCTTGAAGTCTGTCCAGTGGTGCGCCGGGCGTTCAAGGGCCGCCACACTGTGATGCCGGAGTCGGGGAAGACGTTGTTCCAGCCCGGATCGGCGCCGAGCCTGTGGGGAAGTAGTCCTTGATGGCGCGTGTGAAGCGCTCGCGGCTGTGCTGGCGCCGCTCCAGAAGGCCCACGTGGCGCTGCACCGTCACCCCCGGCAGCGGCACGATGTGCAGCGCACGGTCGCGCGACCACTGCACGTTGGCCAGCTGCGGCACGATGGAAATGCCAAAGCCCTGGCGCACCAGCGCGATGATGGCTTCAACGGAATTCAGCTCCATCGCGTCCTGCACGGCGGCGCCGCAGGCGGCGATGACTTCGTCGACCAGTTGGCCAGTCCACAGCTGGCGGTCAAAGCGGATGAAAGGGCACTGGTTCAGGATGTCCAGCGGCTGCCGCGGCATCACGAAGTGCGGCCGTCGCGGCACGATCATCACCATGGGCTCGTTGTACAGCGGCGTCCACACCAGGCGGGTTGCCAGCCGGGCAGGGGGCTGGGTGACCACCGCTGCGTCGAGTTCGCCGCGCTCCACGCGCAGCGCGAAGTCTGCCGACTGGCCGGCCAGCAGGCTGACTTCCAGCGCCGGGTGGCGCTTCTTCAGTGCCCACAGGCAGTCGGCAAAAGCGCCCATCAGCGACGACACCAGCGCGCCCATCACCACCGTGCCGCCCAGCTGCGCGTCGCCCGCCCGGGTGGCCAGCGCTTCAAAACGTGCCACCAGTTCCACCACCGGCGCCACCATGCCGCGGCCGGCGGTGTTCAGCACGATGGCGCGGGCGCTGCGGTCAAAGAGCGGCTGGTTCAGCTCGGCTTCCAGTGCCCGCATCTGCTGGCCAACGGCCGCGGCGGTCAGGCCGATTTCATAACCGGCAGCGCTGAAGCTGCCGTGGCGTGCCACGGCCAGGAAGGTGAGCAAGGTGCGGACGGAAGACACCCCGCGACTCTAAACAAAAACTTCATCTCGATTGAAAAAAGTTTCGCTTTGGCTTTTGCTCGGGTCTGCCCATACTGCGGGCTTCGACGAACAGCAGGGCAGACCCAGCCCCCAACGACTGCGATGAACTGCGATGAACCGTCTGCGCACACTCCATTCGCTGCCAGCCGCAGGGGCACTGTGCACCTGCTGCGCAGTGGGGCGGTTCTGACATGCTGAAGGTCAAGGTCTGGCGCGGCAAGGCCGAAGGCGGCTTCAGCGCCTACGACGTGCCCCGCCAGGGCAGTCAGACGGTGCTCGACGTCGTCACCCACATCCAGCGTCACTTAGAGCCCTCGCTCAGCTACCGCTTTGCCTGCCGCGTGGGCATGTGCGGCTCCTGCGCGATGACAGTGAATGGCAAGGCGCGCTGGACCTGCCGCACGCACGTCAGCAAGGTGGTTGACGACAGCGGCCAGCTCGAGATTGCGCCGCTGGCCCACCTGCCGGTGATCAAGGACCTGGCCACCGACATGACCGAGTTCTTCGACAAGTGGGCGCGCGCCAAGGGCCAGTTCAAGGGCACGAAAACACGCCATGACGACTTCGAGCGGGTGGCACCGGCCTCGCCCGAGCGCGTGGCAGCCAACGCCGGCATCGAGTGCATCGGCTGCGGTGTCTGCCATTCCTCTTGCGACGTGGTGGCCTGGCGCCCTGATTACCTGGGCCCGGCGGCGCTGAACCGCGCCTGGACGCTGGTCAACGACGTGCGCGACGTCAACCAGACCGAACGCTTGCGTGCGGTGGCCGGCGACGCCGGCTGCCACGCCTGCCACACGCAGGGCTCGTGCACCGAGCGCTGCCCCAAGCAACTGGCACCCACCCTGGCCATTGCCGGCCTCAAGCGCAAGGTGGCCCGGGCCGCCGTGCGGGGCGGGTTGTGAACGCACGGGCGGCCCATGGCGCGCGCGATGACGCGGTCACGATGGCCATCGCGCAGGCCCGGCGCTGGTACTGGCAGCGCATCAGCGCGATGGTGCTGGCGCTGTGTGTGTTGGTGCACCTGGGCGGTATGGTCTACGCCGTGCGCGGTGGGCTCAGCGCGGCCGAAATTTTGGGCCGCACGCAAGGCAACTGGGCCTTCGGGGTTTTCTACGCCGTGTTTGTAGTCGCCTGCGCGGTGCACGTGCCGGTGGGGGTGGCCAACATTGCGCGCGAGTGGTGGGGCCTGGGTGAACGCGCGGCGCGTGGTTTTTCCTTGGCGCTGGCGCTGCTGCTGCTGGTGGCTGGTTTGCGCGCCGTCTATGCCGTGGTGGTGGTGAACTGATGCGCCGCAACGACCAGCGTGCCCGTTCGCACCCCGCGTACTGGGCCTTCCTGCTGCACCGCCTGTCGGGCCTGGGCCTGGCGCTGTTCCTGCCGCTGCACTTCTGGGCTCTGGGCCAGGCCCTGCACGGCGCGGCGGCGCTTGACGGCTTCCTGAAGTTCGCTGACCAGCCGCTGTTCAAGGTGGCTGAATGGGGCCTGGTGGTGCTGTTGGCGCTGCACATGATGGGCGGTGTGCGGCTGCTGCTGATCGAGTTCGGCAGCGCCTCGGGCCTGCGCAAGAATTGGATTGCCGGCGCGCTGGGGTTTGCTGCAGCCGCCGGCATGGCATTCGCCCTGTCGCTGCTGGCCTGATCGGTTCGGGCCTGGCGTGCGGAGCCCTCACAACACGACCCTGTCTGGAGACAACCCAAGATGAACACCCGCCGTCGATCCACGCTTCGCCATCTGGCTGCGACCACTGCAGCGCTGCTGCTCTTGCCGGCGGCGTTGCCCTCCTGGGCCCAGGCCTGGCCGGCCAAGCCGGTGCGCATCGTGGTGCCGTTTGCGCCGGGGGGTTCCACCGACGTGGTGGCACGCCTGCTGGCGCAGAAGCTCACGGCCGAGTGGGGGCAGACGGTGGTGGTGGAGAACCGCGCCGGCGCGGGCGGCAACGTGGGCGCCGACGTGGTGGCCAAGGCGCCCGGCGACGGCTACACGCTGCTGATGGCTTCGGGCAGCATCACCATCAACCCGCATCTCTACAAGAGCATGGCCTTCGACACCAAGAAGGATCTGCTGCCGATCACCAACGTGGCCAGCGGCCCGATGCTGGTGGTGGTGCCCGAAGGCTCGCCGGCCAGGAACCTGAAGGACCTGATCGCCATGGCCAAGGCCAAGCCGGGCGCTTTGAATTACGGCTCGGCCGGGGTGGGCAGCCAGGTGCACCTGGCGTCAGAAAACTTCGCCGACGCCGCCGGCATCGACATCAGCCATGTGCCCTACAAGGGCGAGGCGCTGGCCTTCACCGACCTGATCGGCGGCCAGACGCAGTTCATGGTGGGCAACTTCGCCGCGGCCTCGGCCCTGCTGGGCAACGGCCGTCTGCGTGCCCTGGCCGTCACCGGCAAGCAGCGCCAACCGCAACTGCCCGCGGTGCCCACCGCCATCGAATCCGGGCTGCCGGGCTTCGAGAACTACGGCTGGTTCGGCCTGCTGGCGCCCGCCGGCACGCCGGCCGACGTTGTCGCCAAAGTGCACCGCGACACCGCCAAGGTGCTGGCCGAGACCGAAACCAAGGCCCGCCTGTATGTGCAAGGCATGACGCCGGTGGCCAACACACCGGCCGAGTTTGGCAAGCAGATGGACGCCGAGCTGGTGCGCTGGGGCACGGTCGTGAAAAACCGCAAGCTGACGCCGCAATGAGGCCCGGCCCGGTGGCACAGCAGGGGGCGCGATGAAGATCGATCTGCAAGCGGTGGAAGAGGCCGCCAAGGCGCTGTACATCCGTGCGCTAAAGGAACTGCCGCCGGACGTCAAGCGCGGCCTGGGCCGCCTGCAGGCCGCCGAGACGGCGCCCACGGCGCGCCAGGTGCTGGCCACGATGGTGACCAACATCGAGGTCGCCGAGCGCACCGACAACCTGCTGTGTCAGGACACCGGCGTGCCGATCTACAACGTGTGGATAGGCCGCGGCGTGGTGGTCGACGGCTACGCACTGAAGCAGGCGCTGCGCCGCGGCTGCGAGCGCGCCACGCGAGAGTACCCGCTGCGCAGCTCGGTGGTGCACCCGCTGACACGGAAGAACGAACACAGTTCTTGCGGCATCGAGGTGCCGGTGATCCATGTCGACTTCATCGACGCGCCCGACCGGCTGGAGATCGAGATGGTGCCCAAGGGCAGCGGCTCGGAGAACAACTCGTTCCTGAAGATGGCCATTCCCGCCGAGGGCATTGACGCCATCAAGACCTTTGTTATTGACTGCGTGCTGGCCGCTGGCGGCAAGACCTGCCCGCCGACCATCGTCGGTGTCGGGCTGGGCGGCACTTCCGACCTGGCCGTGGCGCTGGCCAAACGCGCGGCCACACGCGAACTGGGCACGGCTTGTGCCGATGCCGACGGCGCGGCGCTGGAAGCGCAGCTGTCGGCCGCTGTGAACCAGCTGGGCGTGGGGCCGCAAGGCCTGGGCGGCGACTCAACCGCCTTTGCAGTGCACATCGAACTGGCGGCCACCCACATCACGATGAACCCCATCGCGGTGAACATGCAGTGCCATTCGGCGCGCCGTGCGCGCGCCACCTTCACGCCCGACGGCGTGAGCTACGGCTTCTAGCAAGCCGCCGGAGACGCGAGATGGCCCACCACGAATTGCAGATGCCGGTGAGCGAGGCGCAGGTGCGTGCGCTGCGTGTCAACGACACCGTCACCTTGCAGCGCACGCTGTACGGCATCCGCGACGCGACGCAGATCCACATGTTCGACCGCGGCCGGCAGGCGCGCTTCGACCTGAACGGGCACGCCGTGATCCACACCGCGCCCAACGTGAAGAAGGTGCCGGTCAGCCCCACCTTCCCGGCCGGCTACGAGGCGGTGTGCATCGGCACCACCACCTCGGACCGCATGGAGCGTTTCACCGAACCCTTGATGCAGCAGTACGGCGTGCGGCTGATCGTGGGCAAGGGCGGGCTGCGCGAAGGCTCGTCCAGGGCTTTTGCGGCGATGGGCGGGGCCTACCTGGCCATCGTCGGTGGCACGGCCGCGCTGGAAACCACCTGGGTCGAACAGATCGAGGACGTGGACATGGACGACCTGAACCCCGAGTCGCTGTGGAAGTTCCGCATCAAGGATTTCGGGCCCCTGCTGGTGGCCATGGACAGCGTGGGCGGCAGCCTGTACAGCGTGGTGCAGCAAGACGCGATGTCGCGCCGCGCGCAGGTGCTGGCCGGGCTGGGCGTGCGCGCATGAACGAGACCGTGCGCAGAGTTCAAACCGACATCCTGATCCTGGGTTCCGGCGGCGCGGGCCTGTTCGCGGCGCTGCATGCGCACCAGTCCGCGCCGCAGCTGAACATCACCGTCGCGGTCAAGGGCCTGCTGGGCAAGTGCGGCTGCACGCGCATGGTGCAGGGCGGCTACAACGTGGCGCTGGCGCCGGGCGATTCGGTGGAGCGCCACTTCATGGACACCATCGACGGCAGCAAGTGGCTGGCCGACCAGGACCTGGCCTGGACGCTGGTCAGCACGGCCATCGAGCGTGTGCACGAACTGGAAAACGAACTGGGCTGCTTCTTCGACCGCAACCCCGACGGCAGCGTGCACCAGAAGGCCTTCGCCGGCCAGACATTCGACCGCACGGTGCACAAGGGCGACCTCACCGGCATCGAAATCATCAACCGGCTGTCGGAACAGGTGTGGGCGCGGGGCATCGCGCGCCTGGAAGAGCACCGCGCGGTGGAGCTCGTCAAGACCGCAGACGGCAGCGCGCTGGCCGGCGTGCTGATGATCGACATGCGCACCGGCGGCTTCGTTTTCGTGCAGGCCAAGGCCGTGCTGCTGGCCACGGGCGGCGGGCCCACGATGTACAAGTACCACACACCCTCGGGCGACAAGAGTTGCGACGGGCTGGCCATGGCGCTGCGCGCGGGCCTGGCGGTGCGCGACATGGAGATGGTGCAGTTCCACCCCACTGGGCTGCTGGCCGGCGCGGGCACGCGGATGACCGGCACCGTGCTGGAAGAGGGCCTGCGCGGCGCCGGCGGCTACCTGCTCAACGGTGAGCAGCAACGCTTCATGGCCGACTATGACCCACGCGCCGAACGCGCCACCCGCGACATCGTGTCGCGCTCCATCTTCCGCGAGATGCGTGCCGGCCGCACCTCGCCCCACGGCGGCGTCTACATCCAGATGTCGCACCTGGGGCCTGAGCAGGTGCGCCAGCAGTTCAAGGGCATGGTCGAACGCTGTGCCGACTGCGGGTTTGACCTTGCCGGCGGCCTGGTCGAGGTGGTGCCCACGGCGCACTACATGATGGGCGGCGTGGTCTTTCGCGCCGACTGCAGCACCGCGCTGACCGGCCTGTTCGCGGCCGGTGAAGACACGGGCGGCGTGCACGGTGCCAACCGCCTGGGTGGCAACGGCGTGGCCAACAGCACCGTGTTCGGCGGCATTGCCGGCGACACCATGGCCGCCTGGGTGCAGCGGCACGGCGCGCTGCGCGAACCGGACGAGGCTGCGCTGGCGGCCGCGGCGGCCACGCACCTGCTGCCCTTTGCTCAACCCGCAGGGCCGGCCTCGGGCTCGGTGGACACGCTGCGCGAGATGCTCTTCGAATGCATGTGGGACGACGTCGGCATCCTGCGCACCGCACAGGGCTTGCAGCGTGCGCTGGCCACGCTGGACAAGCTGGACCAACAACTGGCGCGCACGGGCGTGGCCGACGACGACCGCGCTTTCAACCTGAGCTGGCACGACTGGCTGAACCTGAAGAACCTGATCGCCGTCAGCCGCGTCATCGCCACGTCGGCGCTGGCGCGCGAGGACTCGCGCGGCGCGCACTTCCGCGAAGACCATCCCGAAACCGGCAGCCTGCCCGAATCGAGCTACATCGTTGTCACGCAGCACGGTGGCGACTTGCATACGCGCCGTGAGCCAGTACTGTTCACCCGGGTCAAGCCCGGCCAGACCATCTTGACCGAAGCATCAGCGGCTGCATGACCACGGTGCGGGCCGCGGCCCGCTGCGCTGGCTGTGCGTGCCGTTGAAGCTGCGTCCCCACAGACAACCACGAAGGACACGCGCATGAAATGGTTCCCATTGGCCGTGGCCTTGACCGCCGGCCTGTCCTTGAGTGGCATCGCCTGGGCACAGGCCTACCCGCAGCAAGCGATCACGCTGGTTGTGCCTTTCAGCGCCGGCGGCGACGCCGACATCGCAGCGCGCAACCTCGCGCCGCTGGCGCAGCGCCTGCTGGGCCAGCCCATCGTGCCCATGAACCGGGCCGGCGCCAGCGGCGCCATCGGCTCGCAGGCGGTGCGCGCTGCCAAGCCCGACGGCCACACCCTGCTGCTGGCGCGTGTGGGCTCGCAGGTGGTGCTGCCGGCGCTGCAGCAAGGTCTGGGCTACAAGTGGAACGACTTCACGTTCATCGGCCTGCTGGAACTGAACCCGCTGGTCTGCGCCGTTCGCACCGAAAGCCCGTACCGCACGCTGGCCGACCTGGTGCAGGCGCTGCGCAACAAGCCCGGTGCGCTGAACTACAGCACCTCAGGTGCGGCCACCATCCTGAACTTCGGGCCGCAGTTGCTGTTTGACCAGCTCAAGCTGGGCAAGGACGCGGCGGTGCAGATTGCGTACAAGGGCGGTAGCGAGGCGGCGCTGGCGGTGCTGTCGGGCGAGGTCGACTTCAGCTGCGGCAATCTCACCTCGATGATCGGCAACATCAAGGGCGGCAAACTGCGCGCGCTGCTGACCACCACGCCCGAGCGCTTGAAGGACATTCCCGACGTGCCCACCGCGCGCGAGGCCGGCTACCCGCAGCTGGAAGCCATTGTCGGCTGGAGCGCCCTGTACGGCCCGCCCGGCCTGCCGCGCGACGTGGTGGAACGCTGGGCCGAGGTGCTGAAGAGCGCAGCCAAAGACAGTGCCTGGCTCGCCGCCACCGAAAAATCCGGCAGCGCGCCGCGTGTGCTGTCGCCGGCCGAGACCGAGAAATTCGCCGGCGAGCAGTTCGTGGTGTACGAA
>JAYSXE010000061.1:0-26626 GCA_043717565.1 Burkholderiales bacterium
CCGGGGCGAACGGCGCTGAACGGCCGGCGGCGGAACGGCCGCCCCCGCGCCAGCCCCGGCCGCCGCGCGGTGGGCCCGGACCGCAGGCGCGCCCTTGAATGCCGCCAACCCGAACCCACCTGCAGGTGATGGACAACAAACCCACCGCCCCTGAGCCCCTGCTGGTGGCCTGCAAACACTGCGGCGCCACCAACCGCCTGCCTGCCGCACGCCTGGACGAGCAGCCCGACTGCGGCCGTTGTGGCCAACCGCTGCTGCAAGGCCAGGTGCTGGAACTGGGCGACGCCAACTTCGACGCCGTGATGGCCGCCACCACCCAGCCGGTGCTGGTGGACTTCTGGGCCCCCTGGTGCGGCCCCTGCCGCATGATGGCACCGGCTTTCGAGCAGGCCGCCGCCCAGCTGGCCGGCCGGGCGCTGCTGGTGAAGGTGAACAGCGACGACAACCGTGCGCTGTCGGCGCGGTTTGGCATCCGCAGCATTCCCACGCTGGTGCGTTTGCAGGGCGGGCAGGAACGGGCGCGCCAGTCGGGCGCGCTGCCGGCGGGCGCCATCGTGTCGCTGGCCACGGGCTGACCGGGCCTGAAACAGGGCGGCGCGGCGCGACTCTGCGCCGCCCCCGGCCTCAGCCCGGCGCTGCGGCGCTGGCGCGTTGGCGTGCGAAATCGATGAACCAGTCCACGCTGCTGCCATTGGCCATCGCGTCGCGGTTCATCACCTGGGCCGGGTCGGCGCCCATCAGCAGCTTCTTCACCGGCAGCTCCAGCTTCTTGCCCGACAGCGTGCGCGGTATTGCCTCCACCTGGTGGATGGTGTTGGGCACGTGGCGCGCCGACAGCGCTTCGCGGATGGCCTGGCGCAGCCGCTGTTCCAGCACCGCGTCCAGCGCCAGGCCTTCGCGCAACACCACGAACAGCGGCATCCAGCTCTCACGGCCCAGGTATTCCAGGTCCACCACCAGGCTGTCCATCACCTCGGGCAGCGCTTCCACCGCGCGGTACAGCTCGGCCGTGCCCATGCGGATGCCGTGGCGGTTGATGGTGGCGTCGCTGCGGCCGTAGATGATGGCGCCGCCGCGCGGCGTGATGCGGATCCAGTCGCCATGGCGCCAGGCCGCCGGCTTGTCGGGGCCGGCGGGGAACATGTCGAAGTAGCTGGCGATGTAGCGGCGGTTGCCTTCGTCGTTCCAGAAGTACAGCGGCATCGAAGGCAGCGGCGTCGTGCACACGAGTTCGCCCACCTCGTCCAGCAGTGCGCGGCCGTCTTCGCTGAAAGCCTGCACACCAGCGCCCAGGTAGCGGCACTGCATCTCGCCCCTCACCACCGGCAAGGTGCGGTTGCCGCCCACGAAGGCGCCTGCGAAGTCGGTGCCGCCGCTGATGGGGTTCAGCCAGATGGGCTGGCCGCCGGGTCGCGGCATGTGCGACCAGATCCAGTCGTAGCACTCGTCCGACAACGGGCTGCCGGTGGCACCGATGGCGCGCAGCCGGCCCAGGTCGGCCACGGCCTGCGGTAACACGCCGGACTTCAGGCAGCTGGCGAAAAACGCCGAGCCGGCGCCGAACCAGGTGACGCCTGCGCGTTCGGCAAAACGCCACAGCGTGCCCCAGTCGGCGGGCTGGCCGGTCTGCGGCGCCGGGCCGCCGGGGTTGCCGTCGTACAGGCAGATGGTGGTGCCGCCCAGCAGCCCGCCGACCTGCCCGTTCCAGACGATCCAGCCGGTGCTGCTGAACCACAGGTAGCGTTCGCCAGAACCAACGCTGGCGCTGATGTCGTTGTGCAGCACACCGCCCTTCAGCGCTTCAAGCACCACGCCGCCATGGCCGTGCACGATGGGCTTGGGCAGGCCCGTGGTGCCGCTGGAATACACCACCCACAGCGGGTGGTCGAAAGGCAGCCAGTCGCAGTGCCAGTCGCGGCCGTAGGTGCCGGGGTCGGTGCGCAGCCAGTCGGCCAGCAGGTGCGGGGTGCAGCCGGGTGGGGCCGGCGAAGCAGGCGGGCTGCCACCCGCTTCGGGCGGCATGTCAGGCACCACCGGCACCAGCACCAGGTGCTGCAACGAAGGCAGGCCCGCGGCCACTTCGCGCAGCACGGCGCGGCGGTCGTGCAGCACCTGGCCCCAGTGCTGGCCGTCCACCGCCAGCAGCACCTTGGGTGCTATCTGCGTGAAGCGGTCCAGCACCGCCACCGGGCCCATGTCGGGGCTGCAGATGCTCCAGATGGCGCCCACGCTGGCAGTGGCCAGCAGGGCCACCACGGCGTCGGGCCCGTTGGGCAGGTAGGCGCAGACGCGGTCGCCGCGCACCACGCCACAGGTGCGCAGCTGCTGCGCCACCGCACCCACGCGGCGCAGCAGCTCGGGCCAGCCCACGGAAGCCGGCGCGGCCATGGTCTCGTTCTGGAACACGATGGCCGGGTGGCCGGCCGCGTGCGCCGCGCTGGCATGGCGCAAGGCCTGGCGGGCGAAGTTGACCTGCGCGCCAGGGAACCACACCGCGCCGGGCATCATGGGCTGTTCCAGCACGCAGCGGTGCGGCGTGGGCGACTCGATGTTGAAGTAGTCCCACACCGACTGCCAGAAGGCCGACAGGTCGGTGGTGCTCCAGCGCCACAACGCGTCGTAGCTGCTGAATTGCAGGCCGCGTTCGCGCGCCAGCCACTGCTGGTAGTGCGTGATCTGCGGCGTGGGGTGCGGGTTGGGCGGGCAGATGTCCATCAGGAAGCGGGGTGGCAGCTACTTCAGCCGGGGTTGGGGGGGGACGGTGCGGCCTGCCGCGGGCCTTCAGGCCCGCGGCAGCACGTCGACAAAGCGCCAGGGGTCGCGCATGAAAGGGTGGCGCCAGTAGCCGCGCACCCAGGGCTGGGCGACGTCGACATACATGTTGTGCAGGTGCACCTTGTAGGGCATGTAGGCCACCAGCAGGTTCTTGGCCTGGCGCATCACAGCCTGGCGCTCGGGGCCGTCGGGCAGCACGCGCTGGCGCTCGAACAGCCGGTCGAAGGCCGGCAGCGAAAATCGCGGGTCGTTGCTTTCGCTGGCGTTGGGGCCATAGGCGATGGCCAGGAAAAAACCACCGTCGGGTGAGGCCGCAGCCCAGTTGTAGCCCCACATCATCAACGTGCCGGCGCGGCTTTTTTTCAGCAGTTCAGGCCAGGTGGAGATGTCGAACTCCATCTTCAGGCCCACGGCGTCCATGCAGCGTTTCCACACCTCGTTGGCGCGGCGGTCTTGCTGGCTGGAACCGCAGGACCTGACCAGCACCAGCGGCTGGCCGCCGGGCTGTTCGCGCCAGCCGTCGCCGTTTTGGTCGACATAGCCGTACAGGTCCAGCAACGCCTTGGCCTTGGCCGGGTTGAACTGCGCCATCTCGCTGACGTAGGCCGGGTCGAAACCGCTGGTGTGCGGCGCGATGGTGCTGTGCGCCAGCACGCCAAAGCCGCCCAGCACGTGCTGGATGTAGGCCCGGTTGTCGAAGGCCAGGCCGATGGCGCGGCGCAGCGCCACCTTCTCGGGCGTGTAGCCGCCCACCAGCGGGTGTTCCATGAAGAAGAAGCTCATGCCCATGTCGGCCTGCAGCGACTGCTGCAACTGCACGCCGCGCTTGGCCAGATAGGGCGCGATGCGCCCCCCCGGGGCGGCCAGCGGCCTGAAGTTGGAAGGCACGAGCATGTAATCGAAGCTGCCATCCAGAAAGCTCAGCCAGCGCGGCTGGTTTTCTTCCACCACGTCCACCACCACCTCGTCCACCAGCGGCAGCGCCTTGCCGGCCACATGCGCGGCCACGGCCTGGGCACGCGCGTCGCTGGCCGGGTTGCCGGCGTAGTGCAGCGTGCGGAAACGGTCGTTGCGCTCGAACACCAGGCGCGAGCCGCGGCGCCAGCTTTTCAGCTTGAAGGCGCCCGTGCCCACCGGATGCTCGCCAATGGCGCTGCCCCAGTGCTGCACCACTTCACGCGCCACCGCACCCATGTACACCGGGTCGGCCAGCATGAGGACAAAGCGCGGGTCCACCACGCCCAGCGTGAAGCGCAGCGTGTAACGGTCCAGCGCGCGCACGCCTTCGACCTCGGTGTCGTAGTCGAACGGTTGTTTGTTCCTGATGCTGCGTTCGCGCAGTTCGCTCAACCCCGGCAGCTTCAGTGACTCATACAGGTACAGGTCGCTGGAGTTGTAGGCCGGGTCGTAGAAGCGCTTGATGGCAAACACATGGTCTTGCGCCACCAGCTCGCGGGGGCGGCCTTTGAAGGCCTGGTCGTCAGCGAAGAAGATGCCGGGCTTCAGCCGCAGCGTGAACACACGGCCGTCGGCCGACACCTCGGGCATGGCCGCCGCCGTGGCCGGCTGCAGCGCTGCCGGCCGCGCCAGGTAGTCGTATTCCAGCGGCGCCTCGAAAATCTGCGCCAGCAGCAGGTTGGTGTAGCTGTCGCTGTTGGTCTGCACCGGGTCCATCACCGTTTCGGTGCTGGGAATGACCAGTCGCAGCGTCTTGTGCGCAGGCGCCGCGGCCGCCCAGGCGGGGCGCAAAGCCAGGGCGGGCAGGGTGGCGGCAAGGGTGCGGCGGCGCATCGTGGTGCGAAGCGTAACGCCTGCCGGCGCCGGCGCCATCAGGCAAGGTGGGCCCAGGCGGGGGTGCGAAGCGGTACGCAGGGGTGAGCGGGGTCCGAGGAGGTCCGCGGGGCCCTCAGGCCGGCGACTGCCCGGCCATGAACACGCGGATGTCGAAGTCGCTGCTGCCTTCGCGCATATAGGCCATCAAGATGCGCTGGCCGTCGGTGCGCACGTTGACCAGGCCGTAGACCAGGTCGGTGGCCATCGGCAACCAGCCCAGGCGTTTGTAGTCGCCGGGCCGGGCGCTGCTGACGAAGCGCGCCTCCAGGCTGGCAGCGTCCTGGTCGTCGCCGGGCAGCACGGCGGGCACGCTGGGCGTGCCGGGTTTGCCACGCCTGCGCAGCGCACGCGCATAGGCCAGCGACACCGAGCGCGCCAGTTCGGTGGAATACAGCAGCGGCGGCAGCACCTCGCCCACCTTGCCCGGGCGTGCGGGTGCCACGCCTTCGCGCCCGTAGCGCGCGCTGGCGCCCAGCACCCGGGGGCGGGGGTGGGCGTAGTCTTCGTTGTCGCCGCTGCTCACCACCGTGGCGCGCGCGGCCATGGCGCGCACGAAGTTCAGGTCCACGTCGTCGCTGCCATGGTGGCAGCCCTTGGCCACGTCGGCGGTGAACTCGGCCGCGCCGTGGCAGGCCAGCAGCAGCGCCTGCGACGCGCTGTTCAGGTCGCCCGTCAGCAGAATGCGCGCCTGGCCATGATCCACGCGCAGCACCACCGAATGCCCGTTGCGCGTTTCGCTTTCGCTGCCCAGCACGCGCAGGCCTTGGCCGCCAGCGGCCAGTTTTTCAACCACCGGCCCCAGCACGCGGATGGTGGTGACGCCGGGCTGGGCTGGCACTGCGGGTGCATATCCGGGCAACCAGCCCATGCTGTGCTGCAGCCGTTTGACCTTGCCGGGCACCTGGCCCACCCACTGCGCCAGCGTGGCGAACCGGCTGCCGGGTTCGCCCTTGAAAGGCCGCACCGGGGTCTTGAAGCTGGCCTTGCCGTCCAGCAACTCGGTGATGAAGGTGCCGGCCGGCTTGGGCCCCTTGGTGGGGGCTGCGGGGGTGTGCGGAAACGCGCTCTGGCTCAGGTCCTTGCGCTGGGCGCCGAGCGGCGGGTCGGCAGCAAAGCGGCCCATGCCGCTGTGCCAGAAGTTGTCGACCTGCACACCAAAGGTGCGGCCATCGGCCAGCGTGCCCGACAGCACGTCGATCAGGCCACCAAAGTGGTCTTCGTCGGGGTGGGTGACGATGGCATGGGCCAGCTGCACCGCAGGCAGGCGCAGGTCGTGCAGGAATTTCCAGCGCACGAAGTTGGCGGCGCCCTTCTGCGTCATCTGGTCCTGCGCGCGCACGCCGGCGTCGATCAGGTGCCAGGCGTTGTCGTGCGGCGTGCGCATCAGCACACCGTCGCCCTGGCCGACGTCGATGATGTACAGCTCCAGCAGGCCGGCTTCGCCTTCGTGGCCCACGAAGGCGGCGTCAACCCAGCCCAGATCGCCGCGCGCGTGCACCTGCACCCGCGTGCCGACGCGCTGCACCTCGTGCAGCGGGTCGCCCCACAGCAAAGTGGCCAGGGTCTTCTTGCCAGCGTCGTCTTTCAACGGGCACTTGAACTTGCCGGCGCAGTCGTTGAGGTATTTCATGGCCGCGCATCATGGGCCGGCGCCGGCCGCAGTTCAAGCACCCAGTTTGAAGTGCGCCTGGGCGGCGCTGGGCGGACGGATGCGCAAGCCGGCCGCGGCCGGGTCAGCGCGGCGGCCGCATGCTTTCGTCGATGTCCAGGTACATCCAGTATTCCTGCCAGAACAGCGGCCTGCGGTAGCCCACCACCCAGGGGTGGGCCAGGTCGTTGACGTAGCGGTGTACGTGCGTCTTGTAGGGCGCGTACACCACCGCCAGGCGCATGGCTTCGTTGAACAGCGCCGTGCGTTCGGGGCCGTCGGGCATGCTGTCCATGGTTTCGTACAGCTCGTCCATGCGCTTGTTCCTGAAACGCGCCTGGTTCTGCCCGCCGATCTGCTTGCTGTGGTACTTCTGGAAGCCGCCCAGGCTGTCGGGGCCCGCGGCCAGCGTGCCCAAGCCCCACATCATCAGGCTGCCGGCGCGGCTGGCTTTCAGGTTCTCGGGAAACTTGGCCGCCTTGAATTCCATCCTGATGTTGATGGCCGTCATGTCGCGCTTCCACTGCTCGTCCAGCTGGCGGCTGGTCTGGTCGGGCTGGGTGGACTTGATCAGCACCAGCGGCTTGCCGTCGGGCATGTCGCGCCAGCCGTCACCGTCCTTGTCCACATAGCCGTACATGTCCAGCAGCGCCCGCGCGCGGGAGACGCTGTATTCGCTGTTCTCGCTTTTGAAGCGCGGGTCGTAGGCCGACGTGTGCGGCAACACCGGTGACTGGCCCACGATGGCCTGCCCGCGCCGCACCAGGTTGATCTCGCGCTGCACGTCCACCGCCAGGAAGATGGCGCGGCGCAGCGCCACCTTGTCGGGGGTGTAGCCGCCCACCAGCGGGTGCTCCAGGTTGAAGAAGGTGTAGGCCGCGTCAGAGCGCACCATGCGGTAGCCCTGCACACCTTTGCGCGCCAGGTTGGGCGCCACCTTGCCACCGGGCATGGCCTGCTGGATGAATTCGGCCGGCAAGGCGTCGATGAGGTCGATGTCGCCCTTCAAGAAGGTCAGCCAGCGCGGCTGCGCCTCTTCGATGATGGAAATTTCAACGCGGTCGATGATGGGCAGGCGCTTGCCCTTCAGGCGCTGCAGGATGGCCTGGCCCGCCGCATCGTCGGCCGCCGGTGCGGCGTCGTAGAACACCTCGCGGTATTCCGGGTTGCGGTCCAGCGCAATGAAGGAACTGCGCCGCCACTGCGTCAGCTTGAAGGGCCCAGTGCCCACCGGGTGCGCCGGAACCTTGTCGCCGTAAAACTCGACCACTTCGCGGGCCACGGCGCCTGTCAGATCGCCGCCGGTCAGGGCCCCGGTCAGGAACCGCGGGCTGGGGTCGCGCATGCTGAACTGGATGGTGTAACGGTCCAGCGCCTTCAGCCCGGCAATTGGCTTGTCGTAGTCAAAAGGCTTCTTGCTGTCCAGCGCTTCCTTGCGCAATTCGGCCAGGCCCAGGAAGTTGAACGTTTCCAGCCACGACCAGGCCGGGCTCTTCACGGCCGGGTCGGCAAAGCGCTTGTAGGAAAAGACATAGTCCTCGGCCAACAGCTCACGCTTGGCACCCTTGAAAGCCGGGTCGCTCTGAAAATAGATGCCGGGCCTGACCGTCACCGTCCAGACGCGGAAGTCGGGGCTGTTCACCGGCATGCCGTCTGCGGTGAGCGGCACCACCTTGATGGGCCGTGCCAGAGGGTCGTAGCGGTACAGGCCTTCGAAGATGTGCGGCGTGACGGTGCGCGAGTAGACGTCACTGATCTGCGCCGGGTCGAAGCCGGACTCGGCTGTGTTGAAGCTGTAGCGGTAGACCTTCAGGGGTGTTGCACCCTGGGCTGGGGCGGGTGCGGTGGCCGGCAGGGCGGCCGGTGCGCTGGCAGCAGATGACGTGGCTTGCGCCAGCACCCCACCCGGCAGCACGGCTGCCCACACCACCAGCAAACAGGCCGCGGCACCGGCAGGCAGCCAACCAGGCCTGACCAGGGCGCTCACGGCGCCTTGCCCATGGCCGCCGCGCGCTGCACCGAGTCCACGTCCACATACTTCCAGAAGTCGCGCACAAAGATGTTGCGGCTGTAGCCCACCACCCAGGGATGGGCCAGGTCGTTGAAGATACGGTGTACGTGCACTTTGTAAGGCATGTAAGCCACCATCAGCTTGGCCGCTTCCTGCATGGCCGCCATGCGCTCGGGGCCGTCGGGCATGGCCTTCTGTTTGTCGTACAGCGCGTTGAAGGCCGGCAGGTTGAAGCGCGCGTGGTTGGCGCCGCCTTTGTTGGGCCCGTAGCCCAGGGCCAGGAAGGTGTCACCGTCGGGTGCGCCGGCGCTCCAGCCCACGCCCCACATCATCAGCTTGCCGGCCCGGCTGGCCTTCAGGTTTTCGGGCCACTTGGCCACCTTGAATTCGATCTTCACGTTGATCGCGTCCATGTTCTTCTTCCACTGCTCGTTGAGCTGGCGGCTTTGCTGGTCGGGGCTGGTGGAGTACTCCAGCACCAGCGGCTTGCCGTCGGGCAGGTCGCGCCAGCCGTCGCCGTCCTTGTCCACGTAGCCGTGCAGGTCCAGCAGCGCCTTGGCACGGGCGCGGCTGAAGCTGCTCATCTCGCTTTTGAAGTTGGGGTCGTAGCCCCAGGTCTGCGGCCCGATGGGGCCTTGCGCCGGTATGGCCTGGCTGCGACGCACCAGGCGAATCTCACGGTCCACGTCCACCGCCAGGCTGATGGCGCGGCGCAGCGCCACCTTGTGCGGTTCATAGCCACCCACCACCGGGTGTTCCATGCCGAAGTAGCTGACCGACACATCGGCACGTGGGTAGCGCACCAGGGTGATGCCCTTTTTCGCCAGGTTGGGCGCCAGCGTGTTGTTGGGCACCACCGTGGGTGCAAAGTCGGCGGGCAGCTGGTCCATCAGGTCGGCTTCTTCGTTCAGGAAGCTCAGCCAGCGCGGCTGCGCTTCTTCGATGATGGCGATCTGCACCTCGTCCAGGAAAGGCAGGCGTTTGCCCTTGAACTGCTGGGCGATGGCCTGCAGCCTTGCGTCGCCAGCCGGCGCTTCTTCGTTGTAGACCACCTCGCGATAGTTCGGGTTCTTGGCCAGCACGATGCGCGAACTGCGCTTCCAGCTTTTCAGCAGGTAGGGGCCGGTGCCGACGGGATGCTCGCCGACCTTGTCGCCGTACATCTCCACCACCTCGCGCGCCAGTGCGCCTGTGAAACTGCTGTCGGCCAGGTTGTACAGAAACCGCGGCGCGGGTGCCCCCAGCTTGATCTGCAGCGTGTAGCGGTCCAGCGCCTTCAGGCCTTCCACCGGCGCGTCGTAGTCAAAGGGCTTTTTCTCGTCGGTGAGCTTCTTGCGCAGTTCGCTCAGGCCCAGGATCTTGGCGTTTTCAAGGATGTAGAGGTTGGCGCTTTTCCAGCGCGGGTCGTAGTGGCGCTTCAGGCTGTAGACAAAGTCTTCGGCGACCAGTTCGCGCTTCACTTGACGACCATCCGGGCCCTTGAACGCCGGGTCGTCGGCGAAATAGATACCGGGCTTGATCTTGACGGTGAAGGTCTGGTAGTTGTCGGTCACCTCGGGCATGGCCACGGCCACATTGGGCCGCATGCGGTAGGGGCGGGCCAGGAACTCGAATTCCAGCAGGCCGTCAAAGATGCCGGCCACCACGGTGCGCGAATACAGGTCGGATATCTGCGCCGGGTCGAAGCTGGTCTCGGCAATCAGGAAGGCGTAGCGCAGCGTCTTGGGCGGCGTGGCCGTCTGCGCCAGTGCGGTGGCGCCAAGCAGGGACGACAGGCCCAGGGCCAGGGCGGCGGTACGGAAGAAGCGGGCAATGGTCATGCTGGTGGTTCCAAAAGAATCAGGGCGCGGCGCGAGTGTCGTCCACATCGACATGGCGCCAGAAGTCGCGCATAAAGGGGTGCGGCACGTAGCCGCGCACCCGGGGCTGCATCAGCCAGGTGTTGATGTCGTGGCCGCTGGCCTTGTAGGGCATGTAGGCCAGGCTGAGTTTCAGACCCTGCCGGATGAGTGCGTTG
Organism: Burkholderiales bacterium; assembly: GCA_043717565.1. GTDB lineage: Bacteria > Pseudomonadota > Gammaproteobacteria > Burkholderiales > Burkholderiaceae_C > Rubrivivax. Next base: position 10,285 of record JAYSXE010000061.1, read on the forward strand.
CGCTCGTCGCCGTCGGGCAGCACGCGCTGCTGCTCGTGCAGGGTGTCAAAGGCCTTCAACGCAAAACGCGAAGCGTTGCTCTGGCCCTTGTTGGCGCTGTACAGCAGGTCCATGAAGTAGCTGCCGTCGGGAATGGCGGCGCTCCAGCCGGTGGTCCACATCATCAGCTTGCCGGCGCGGCTGGCCTTGATGTTTTCGGGCCAGGCGCCGATGCGGAAGTTGATCTTCACGCCAATGGCGTCCATCGACGTTTTCCAGTGGCCTTGCCACTGGCGCGCCAGCTGGCTGGGTTCGGTGCTCAGCTCCAGCACCAGCGGCTGGCCGTCGGGCTGGTCGCGCCAGCCGTCGCCGTTCTTGTCCACATAACCGGCCATGTCCAGCAGCGCCTTGGCGCGCGCCGGGTCGTAGACGCTCATCTCTGACTTGAATGCCGGGTCGTAGCCGCTGACCTGCGGCGCCATCACGCTTTGTGCGGGCAGCAGCTGGCCGTGGCGCATCAGCGCAATCTCGCGCGGCGTGTTGTAGGCCAGCGCCAGCGCACGCCGCAGTGCCACGCGCTCTGGCGTGTAGCCGCCCACGGTGGGGTGGTCCATGTTGAAGTAGACATGCCGCGTGGTGGGGTTGACAACGCGGCGCATCTGCACGCCGCGCTTGGCCAGGTGCGGCGCCAGTTCACCGTTGGGGGCCGCAGAGTTCACAAACTCGGCCGGCACCCACAGCAGGTCGAGCTCGCCGTTCAAGAAAGCCAGCCAGCGCGGCTGCGCCTCTTCGATGATGGCCACTTCCACCCGGTCCACCAGCGGCAGCTTGCGCCCGCGCAGCTGCTGCGCAATGGCCTGGCCGGTGGCGTCGTCGGCATTGGGCTGCTCGTCGTGCACCGTGTGCTGGTGTACCGGGTTGCGTTCCAGCACGATGCGCGAGCCGCGCCGCCATGCGCCCAGCTTGAAGGGGCCGGTGCCCACCGGCGTCTGCATGGCTGCCTTGGTGTCGGGCAGGCTTTCGATGACCTCGCGCGCCAGTGCGCCGCTTTGGGCCGGCGTGGCCAGCACATAGGGCAGACGCGGCGCCGGCTGCGCCACGCGGATCTGCAGCGTGTAGCGGTCCAGCGCGCGCACGCCTTCAACCTCGGTGTCGTAGGGGAACGGGGTCTTGGCGTCCAGCGCCTGCTGGCGCAGTTCGCTCAAGCCCAGCAGGCCGGCGCCCTGGTAGTGGAACAGCGACGGGCTGCGCACCGTCGGGTCGTAGTACCGCTTGATGCTGTAGACATAGTCGGCCGCCACCAGTTCGCGCGGGCGGCCCTTGAAGGCCGGGTGGTCGCTGAAGTGAATGCCCGGCTTGATGCGAAACACGAAGCGCGTGTGGTTTTCATGCACCTCAGGCAGCGCCACCGCGGTGTTGGGTTTCAGGCGCACGGGGCGTGCCAGGTAGTCGTAGGTCAGCAGCGAATCGAACAGGCTGCCCACCACGGCGGCCGACACCACGTCGGAAATCTGCGCCGGGTCGAAGCCGCTCTCGCTGCCGACAAAGGTCACGCGCAGCACCTTGGGCGCCGGCACCGGGTTCTCAGCGGGTGCGGTCTGCTGCGCAGCGGCCGGAGCGGCGTGCAGCAGCAGCAACAACAGCAGGCTGAAGAACAGAAGGGGCAAGGCGGGCATGACGGGGGCGCGGAAAAGCAGCAAGGACAGGCAGCAAGGACAGGCGGCAAGGACAAGCGGCGAAGCAGTGCGCCGAAAGCGGCAGGCTGCGAGTCTAGGGTCGTTGCGGGTGCGTGGCGTGCCGGTCGGGGTTCACCCTGAACCCGGGGCTTGAGGTGGGAAATCACCGCCCAGCGCCAGCGGGCACCGCCCCTACACTCGTGCATCGTTGACAAACACCACCGTTCGGCCCTGCGCGCCACAAGCCGCAGTGGCAAGAGCCTGATGAAACCATGGCCGCATACCTGATACGCCGCCTGTGGCAAATGATTCCCACGCTGGCGGGGGTCGTGCTGCTGGTGTTCTTTCTCTTCAAATATTTCGGCGGCGACCCGGCCGAGATCCTGGGCGGCCAGAACGCCAGCGCCGAGCAGATCAAGGCCATCCGCCAACAGCTTGGTCTGGACGAGCCGGTGTGGGTGCAGCTGGGGATCTTCGTCAAGCAGATCCTCACCTTCGACTGGGGCAAGAGCTGGGCCACCAATGAAGCCGTGAGCAACCTGTTCGCCACGCGGCTGCCGGCCACGCTGACGGTGATGATCCCCATCCTGGTGCTGGACGTTGTGCTGGCCCTGCCCATTGCCATGTGGGTGGCCTACCGCCGCGGCAGCCTGACCGACCGCACCATCATGGTGGTCACCACCGTGGCGCTGTCCATCAGCTTCCTGGTCTACGTGATCATCGGCCAGTACCTGTTCGGCTTCCAGTTGGGCTGGTTCCCGGTGCAGGGCTGGAGCGACAGCGTGTGGACCAACCTGCTGGTCTATTCGCCGCTGCCGGTGCTGCTGGCAGTGATGGTGGGCGTGGCCCCGCAGACGCGCCTGTACCGCAGCTTCTTTCTGGACGAACTGGGCCAGGACTACGTGCGCACCGCACGCGCCAAGGGCATGACCGAAGGCGTGGTGCTGTTCAGGCACGTGCTGCGCAACGCGCTAATCCCCATCCTGACCAACATCGGCCTGCTGCTGCCAGGCATCTTCGTCGGCAGTTTCCTGATCGAGGTGTTCTTCAGCATCCCGGGCATCGGCCGCGAGGTGCTGCTGGCCGTGAACCGCAGCGACTTCCCGGTCATCCAGGCGGTGACCATCTATCTGGCCTTGCTGACCATGTTCATCAACTTGCTGACCGACATCGCCTACAAATTCGCTGACCCACGGGTGGTCTTGAAATGAGCGCCGTCATCTCAGCCGACAGCGCTGGCGGCAGCGCGCTGCAGAAGAGCGAAGGCGTCTGGGCCGCCGCCTGGCGCCGCTTCAGAAGCGACCGCGTGGGCCTGGTGTCGCTGGTCATCGTGGCCGCGTTCATCTTGTTGATCATCCTGTCGGCGCTGGGCCTGGTGGCCAAGAACTGGCAAAACGAAGTGGGCGTGCCCAACGCGCCACCCACGTTCATGGGCCCTGCGGCACCACAAGCGGTGGGCGTGATCGAAACGCCCAAGGGCCCCAATGTCGACCTCAGCGACATCGACCCGCTGGCACCGCGCTACAAGGAATGGGAAGAGCGCGCCAAGGCTTTCCAGACCACGGAGACGGTGAAGTCTGAAACCCTGCCATTCGGTGGCGACCGCCTCGGCCGTGACGTGCTGCAAAAGGCCGTCAAGGGCACCGAGATCAGTGTCTTCGTGGGCGTGATGGCGGCCCTGTGCGCCACGCTGCTGGGCACGCTGCTGGGCGCCCTGGGCGGCTACTTCGGCGGCAAGGCCGGTGACCTGCTGGAGTGGGTCTACAACGTGTTCGAGTCCATCCCGAACATCCTGCTCATCTTCGCTTTCGCTGCCGTTGCCGGGCGCGGCGTGCAAAGCGTGGTCATCATCCTGGCGCTGACGGGCTGGACCGGCATGTACCGCCAGGTGCGCGCCGAATTCATCAAGCACCGCAGCCGCGAATACGTGCGCAGCGCCGAGGCCATCGGCGCCAGCAATGCCAGCCGCATGTTCCGCCACATCCTGCCCAACGTCAGCCACGTGGTGCTGGTACGCATGGGTCTGTTGACGGTTGGTTTCATCAAGAGCGAGGTCATCCTGTCGTACCTGGGCCTGGGCGTGCGGGTGGACCAGGTCAGCTGGGGCACGATGCTGGCCGAAGCGCAGAGCGAGCTGATCCTGGGCCACTGGTGGCAGCTGGTGGCGGCCACGCTGTTTATGGCGGTGTTCGTGACCGCGTTTTCCTTGATGGCCGATGCGCTGCGTGATGCGCTCGACCCCAAACTGCGTGGGCTGGAATGAGCGCCGCGCGGCCGTTCCGGAGGCGCTCGCTCCCCCTCGGGGGGACGACGCAAAGCGTCAAGAGGGCGTTATGACATCCATGCTGCTGTCCATCCAAGATCTGAGAGTGGCCTTCCGCATGGGCCGGGGCGTGCTGGCCGAAGCGGTCGGACGTGAAAAAGGCGGTGTCAGCTTCGACATCCCGGAAAACAGCACCGTGGCGCTGGTCGGTGAATCGGGCTCGGGCAAGAGCGTCACCGCGATGAGCGTGCTGAACCTGCTGCCCGACAACGCGCAGCGCAGCGGCAAGATCCTGTGGCAAGGCAAGGACCTGCTGCGCGCCAGCATGCCCGAGCTGCAGGCGCTGCGCGGCAAGGACATCGCCTGCGTATTCCAGGACCCCATGAGTTCGCTGAACCCGGTGTTCAGCGTCGCGCAGCAGCTGTGTGAACCGCTGATGAAGCACATGGGCCTGGGCAAAGTCGCGGCCCTGAAACGCGCCGAAGCACTGCTGCACGAGGTGGGCATACCAGAGCCCAAGCGCCGGCTTGCCAGCTACCCGCACGAGATGTCGGGCGGGCAGCAGCAGCGCGTGATGATCGCCATGGCGTTGGCCTGTGAACCCAAGCTGCTGATTGCCGACGAGCCGACCACGGCGCTGGACGTGACCATTCAGCGCCAGATCCTGGAGCTGCTGGCCAAGCTGAAGCGCGAGCACAACATGAGCGTGCTGTTCATCAGCCACGACCTGGGGCTGGTGGGCGAGATCGCCGACAGCGTGGTGGTGATGCGCAACGGCGTCATCCGCGAACAAGGCGTGGTGGCCGACATTTTTGAACGCCCCAAGGACGACTACACCAAGGCGCTGCTGGCCTGCCGGCCCAGCCTGGAAGGCAACCCGGCCCGGCTGCTGGTCATCGACGACCACATTGCGGGGCGTGAATCGCAGGCGCAGGCCAAGGGCAAGGACCCCAACGCCCCGGTGGTGCTGGAAGTGCGGTCACTCGCCAAGAGCTTCTGGCTCAAGCAGGGCGTGTTCGGCCGGCGTGAATTCAAGGCCGTGCAGAACGTCAACTTCCAGCTGCGCAAGGGCCACACGATGGGCGTGGTGGGCGAGTCGGGTTCGGGCAAGACGACCATGGGCCTGGCGCTGCTGCGCCTGCACGAACCCAACCGCGGCCCGGAGGCGGGCGAGGTCATCTTCGACGGCAAGAACCTGCTGAAGATCAGCGCCGCGGAACGGCAGGCGATGCGCCGCCGCATCCAGATCGTGTTCCAGAACCCCTATGCCAGCCTGAACCCGCGCTTCACCATCGGGCAGACGCTGCTGGAGCCCATGGTCATCCACGGCATCGGCAACAGCACGGCAGACCGTGAACAGCGCGCGCGCAGCCTGCTGGAAAAGGTGGGCCTGGACGGCCGCGCCTTCGGCAAGTACCCGCACGAATTTTCGGGCGGCCAGCGCCAACGCGTGGCCATTGCGCGCTGCCTGACACTGAACCCCGAGGTGCTGGTGCTGGACGAGGCCGTCAGTGCGCTGGACGTCAGCGTGCAAGCGCAGGTTCTGAACCTGCTGAAAGACCTGCAGGACGAATTCGGCCTGAGCTACGTCTTCATCAGCCACGACCTGGCAGTGGTGCGCTTCATCAGCGATGAGGTGCTGGTGATGAAAGACGGCGTGGTGGTTGAACAGGCCAGTGCAGCGCAGATCCTGGCCGCGCCGCGCGAGGACTACACGAAGCGGCTGCTGGCGGCCATTCCGCGCGGTTACCGCGTGGCCGCCTGATTCACGCTGCAGGCAAGGGTTAACACCTCATCAAACTTGGGGTTGTTGTCGGCAACCGCCTGAGGGATAAACGCACGAGAAGCGTCTGCTTCAGCGTTCCAACCCCGTCGGAGGCCTGCCATGTCATCGCCCTACCTCGCTTTTCAGCACCGTTCCGTGAAGTCGTCAGTCGCCGCGGCTTGCCTGGCCGTGTTGCACCTGGCCGCCGCGGCTGCGCCGGTATCGATCGGTACGCCCTTCATCAACCTGGAAAGCCGCAAAGCCAATTCGTTGGGGTTTTCGGTCGGCAATTTCCTGCGCATCGGCGCCGTCAGCGTCACGCCCAATGGCAGCGCCGGCACCACAGGGCTGGGCTCGCACGTGCTGCCTAATGGCAACACCACCACACGCGTCATCAACTTCAATCCCAGCCCGGTCATCCCCAACTTCTTCAGTCGCAACTTCATCGACGACGCGACGCTGCGCGGCGACTGGAAGCTGACCTTTACCAATGGACCTGACAGCGCGTCGCGCAATGTGTCGATTGCGCCCGATGCGCAGTACGCGCCTTTCGTCAACAACATCACCCTGTCGGGCACAAGCCTGAACCCCACCTTCACCTGGACGCCCCCGGCCGGCGCCACCGTGAATGCCTACCGCATCAACATCTATGACAAGGACCTGATCGCCCAGGGCCTGGGTGGCCAGGTCCTCAATCGCGACTTGCTGCCCATCCAGACGAGCTACACCGTCACCGCCACTGATTTCACGGTGCTCGGCAATGCTTTCACGATAGGCAAGAACTACGGCATCGAGATTTCAATCATCCAGACCAAGGACGGCACGAGCAATTCCAGCAACTCCAACATCGAGGCCATTGCGCGCACCTATGCCGACTTCACGGCACGCGAAGGCGGTGGGCCCATCGTCAACCTGCCTGTCATTTCCACCAACGGCAGCTACGTGTTCGACCTGTCGGTGGTGCCGGGCGAGACCTACTACATCGACCCCGACGTGGCGGTGGGCTACGACTACATGATCGGCGCCGGCAACCCCAACTTCGCCAGCGTGGTGCTGCCAGCCGGCATTGGAGACGGTCTGTTCGACCTTTTCGCGCTGGACACCATGGGCAACCAGAGCACGCTGGCGCAGAACCTTCAGGCCGGCCAGGTGTTCAACTTCGGCGCCGGCGGCCTTGCCGCGTTCCGCGTCACCGGCATCGAGACCAGCGCGATGCTGGACCCGCTGAACACCACCGCTTTTGTCACGGGGCTGACCTTCACCGGCGCCGGCCGCTTCACCGGCACACAGACGCCGCTGACGGTGTTTGTGCCCAACACCGTGCCGGAACCGGCCCCGGTGGCGCTGGTGGGCCTGGCGCTGGCGGCGATGGCCTGCGCCCGGCGTTCAGCAGCGCGGGCGGGGGGCGCACACCGCGGTTGAGCCCGGGACGGCAGCGGGCTACACCGCCCCGCAGCGTTCAAGCGGGCCGCGCGAAACCCGCTTCCACCCAACGCAGCGCGCTGGCGGCGTTGAGTTTGAAGCCGGCACTCACTTTGACCTGCGCCACCGCCTGGCCGTCGGCGTCCACCGCAGACAGCAGCGCATGGGGATCAAACTCGTCCTCAACAATATCCAATTTCACAAGGTAATCTCCGGAGCCGGCGCTCACATTCACTTGTTTGTGCAGCGTCGCCTGCAGGTGTTGTTCGTGGCGGCGCACCACCTCGTGCGCTGTTTTCACCAGCGTGTTGAAGGCGTTGGTGTCCAGCGGTTTGGGGTTCTTCTTGTCGCGGCCCATGGTCCAGGGGCCGGTCAGTGCGGGCTCACTTTGGCCCTTGGGTGTCATCGACACCGCCCATCCCTCGTCGTCTTCGTTCTTGATGACCAGCGCCGTCCAGCCGTTGTCACGCCAGCGGCGGGGTTCGTGGATGGGCTCTTCGGTGTCGGCTTCTGGCGTGTTCATGCGCCGATGCTAAGCGGCCCGCGCCGGCGGCCCGGTTCGCGGCGATGATCGCCACCCCGGGCGCTGGCCGCCCTGCCCAGACGACGGTGCAGCCTTGAACGAGATGAACTTTGAAGTGCGCGGCGAGTACGTCACGCTGGACCACCTGCTGAAGCTGGCCGGCCTGGCCCCCAGCGGCGGGGCCGCCAAGATGCTGGTGGCGCAGGGTGTCGTGCGCGTGGACGGGCAGGTGGAACTGCGCAAGACGGCCAAGTTGAGGCCAGGGGCGGTGGTTGAAACCGCGGATGTGAAGATCACGGTGATGGCACCCGGCGTGTAGCCGGCAGTGCCACTGGCCGCATCAAACCGGCTGAATCGCGATGCGTCGCGCGGCAGCCGCGCTGACCTTGGCCTCACCGCTTTCACTGCGTGCGCGCAACTGCCCGCAGCCGCCGTCCACGTCCTGCCCCGCCGAATGGCGCAGCTTGGTCAGGATGCCGCGCCGGTGCAGCTGCCGCGCCATATCGGCCGCACGTTCCCAGCTCGGCCGCTTCCACGGCATGCCGGGCACGGTGTTGTAGGGGATCAGGTTCAGCAGCGCGTACTGGCCCTGCAGCAGTTGCACGATGCCTTCGATCTCGTCGTCGCCGTCGTTCACGCCTTCCAGCAGCGTCCACTGGTACTGGATCGGGTAGGCCGTGGCCTTGGCGTAGGCGGCGCCGGCAGCCACCAGTTCGGCTGGCGTGATGCGCGCGGCGCGTGGCAGCAGTTCCTCGCGCAAACCCGGCTTGGTGGTGTGCAGGCTCAGCGCCAGCGCCGGGCGCACCTGGCCTTCGCGCAAGGCCATCAGCGCTTGAAAGGCCCGCGGGTCGCCCACGGTGCTGAACACCAGGTTCTTGTGGCCGATATTGCCCAGCGTGCCCATCAGCTCGATGGCTTCCAGCGCGGCTTCCAGGTTGTGCGCCGGCTCGCCCATGCCCATGAAGACCACCTTCTTCACCGGGCGCAACTGCCGCGCCAGCACCAGTTGGGCCACGATCTCTGCGCTGCCCAGCTGGCGCAGCAGGCCGCCCTGGCCGGTCATGCAAAAACCGCAGCCCACGGCACAACCCACTTGCGTGCTGACGCACAGGCCGGGAATGCGCTCGGGCGTCAACAGCACGCTTTCCACCGTCTGGCCGTCGGCCAGCTTCACCAACAGGCGCTCGCTGCCGTCTTCGGCCGGGTGGCGTTGGTGCGCGGTCGCCAGGCCGTCCAGCAGGGCCTGCCAGTCGGGCAAGCCGTCACGCACGCGCTGCGGCAGGAAGTGTTCGGGCTGGCGGCGGCGCGGGCCCTGCGGCAGCGCCTGCACCCACAGGCGCAGCAGATGTGCCACATGGCGCGGGCCGGCGCCCAGGGCCTGCAGATGGCTGATGAGGTCGGAAACGTGCTTCACAGCCCGTCATTGGACCATGCGCCGCGGGGCGGGCCACCGGCCCTGCGCCGTGCGCTACACCGCTGCAGCGGGCGCAGCAGCGGCGCCCGTGAACTGCGGGCCGGCAAGGTCTTTTGCCGTGCAACCCCGGTTCACGTCCAGCCCGGTGATGTGCCAGTCATGGGCGGGCAGCCGCAACGGGTGCACCACTTCTTCATAAGACCGCATCGGCCACAACACGCCGAAGCGGCGCTGGTGCTCGAAGGTGTCGACCTCGGCCACCGCGCCCCGGGTGCTTTCGTAACCTTCCAGCGTGAAACGCACCCTGCGCGTGATGGCGTCGTCGCGGTCGATGCAGAGGGCCACGCGGTCCAGGGCCACCAGGCCCAGCCCGGGGCGCATCCACACCTGCACCACGTCGCACAAGCGGCCGTTGACCCGCTCGGTGCCCCCCGCCTGCACCGCCAGCCCGCGCGCGGCCAGCCACAGCGGGCCCAGCAGGAACAGGCCATAACCTTCGGCCACCACCGCCGATGCGGCCAACACGGCGGGGTCTGCACTGCGCTGGCCGTTGAACCACACCGCCACCTGGCCGTCGGCGCCACTGGCCGTTGCCGTGCCGCGCTGCCAGCTGACGTGCTTGCGGCCTGCGCTGCCGCTGTAAGCCTGGGCCACCAGGCCGGCAGCCGGCATCAGGCGTTCCTGCGACGCCCCGCGGTAAGCCTTGTCCACCACCACCGGCTGGACGCGGTCGATCAAGGGGCGCCACTGGCCGTCGTAGCTGATGTTGATGTCGTTCAGCTTTTGATAAGCATCCCAGCCGTGGACCTGTGCACTTTCCAGCAGGCGCGCTGCGGCCTGCCCGGCACTGGCAGGTGCAGACACGGGCTGCGCAGTCAAAGGTAACGGGGACCCGCAGCCCGCCAGCCACGGCACGGCAGCCATGCCCAGCAGGTATTGGCGGCGGTTCAGGCCGGCGGTTGCGCTGGCGCCCGGGGCGGGCATTGGAGTGGACGGGGGCAGATCAGGTTGCATGCGCTTCAAGCCGAGTCATCAAGCACGGATGGTGGGCACGGATGGTAGGCACGGGCCCGGGCCAACGCACGCGCAGGGCCTCAGGGCCTGGCAGCGCCCGTGGATGACCGGCCCGCCGCTCAGGTGCGCCACGTGCGCGGTGAAGGTGCTGGCAGCGCCCAGGCCGTTTGCCGCCAGCGCCGCCACACCGCCTGCAACAACTGCATGGCGGGCTCAACCCGCGGCGCGAGCACGCGCAACACCACCAAGCGGGGGTCGGGCGCGGTGCAGCCTGCGCTGGCGGCCAGGGGCGACTGCGCGGCGGCCTGCCGGGCTTCGTCTTGCAGTGCCTGCAGGCGCGCCGTGGTCAGCGGCTGCCCGGCGGCGAACCACTGCGTGGCCACCACACGGTGCCCGGCCAGACCCAGCGGCGAATTCAGCAGCAGGTGGTCGCTGGCGGCAATGTGCGCCCTTTCCAGCCACACACCCGGCCAGTGCAGGTGCTGCGTGAAACTGCCATGGTCAAAAGGCGCGTCACTGGCCGGCAGGCCCAGGGCCAGCAGGTCCCAGCCCATCATCTCGGCCCCGGGCGCCAGGTCCAGCTGAACCTGGTTGACACCTTCGCAGCCCGGGTGCGCAATGGTTTCCATCGGCAGCCATTCCAGCCGCGCGCCGGCTTCCAGCCTCAGGTTCACGTGCTGCGTGGCCTGCAGGCCTTCGCTGCGGTAATAGCGCGTGGCGCCGGGTGTGGTGATGAGGGCGTGTGAACCGGGTTCCAACTGCGCCTGCAGCGTCAACCCGTCACCGCCCACCAGCCCGCCGGGCGGGTGCACCAGCACGTGATAGCAGATGGCGTCGCCTTCGGGGTACAGCCGCTGCAGCACGCGCAGCGGGCCGCTGTGGCGGTCCAGCGCCACGGTGCGCCCTTGCTGCACGCGGTAGTGCAGCGAGAGATGGCCTTGCCAGCCCATGCCGGTGAAAACGAAGCCGCGGGCTGGTCAGGCAGCAGCCGGCAGCAGCATGCCGCGTTGCTCGATGAAGGCCACCACCTCGGCCAGGCCAGCCTGCGTTTTCAGGTTGGTCATCACGTAGGTCTTGCCGCGCCGCATGCGCTGCGTGTCGGCTTCCATCACCGCCAGGTCGGCACCCACATAAGGTGCCAGGTCGGTCTTGTTGATGACGAAGAGGTCGCTCTTGGTGATGCCCGGGCCGCCCTTGCGCGGAATCTTTTCGCCGCCGGCCACGTCGATGACGTAGATGGTGAGGTCGCTGAGTTCAGGGCTGAAGGTGGCGGCCAGGTTGTCGCCGCCGGATTCGATGAATACCACGTCGGCGTTCGGGTAGCGCTGCAGCATCTGGTCCACGGCCACCAGGTTGATGGACGCGTCTTCGCGGATGGCCGTGTGCGGGCAGCCGCCGGTTTCAACGCCCATGATGCGTTCGGGTTCCAGCGCGCCGGCCACCGTCAGCAGGCGCTGGTCTTCCTTGGTGTAGATGTCGTTGGTCACCACCACCAGGTCCCAGCGCCCGCGCATGGCCTTGCACAGCATTTCCAGCAGCGTGGTCTTGCCCGAGCCGACCGGGCCGCCCACGCCCACGCGCAGCGGAGGCAGTTTCTTGGTGCGGTGGGGGATGTGGTGCAGTGGCGTGGTGCTGGTCTTCATGCTGGTGTTCATGCTCATGCACGGGATGATGCATGAAGCGTGCCCAGGCCCTGGCCTGCGCAGCGTGGGCCGGGTCTTGAACTACGACCGGAACAGGCGCGAGTACTGCGCCTCGTGCTGCGCGCTCAGGATGGCCAGCATCGGGCTGAAGGCTTGGCGTTGTGCTTCGGGCAGGTGAAGCGAATCGTCAACGACAGCAGGAACCGCTTCGGCCAGGCGGCCCAGCATGCGTTGCGCGGCCGCCTGGCCCAGCGGCACGGCCTTCATCGCCGCCTGCGCCATGTTCTCAGCCCAGCCCCAGGCGTAAGCCAGCAGGGCGTCACGCGCCGTGGCACCTGCCAAGACCGTGGCCAGCGCAAAGGCCGTGGGCCACAGGGGGCCGCCGGGCAGCGCGCCCCATACGGCCAGCCGAGGGTCGGCGCCGTGCAGGCCGTTTTTCAGCCAGTCCAGCAGCGAACGGCCCATCTGTTCAGACTGCGCCCGCAGTTCGGCCGTTTCACGGGTCTGGCGCAACCAGTCATTGGTGGCCTGCAGCGAAGCCAAGGCCTGCTGCGCCGAGCCGGCCGTTTGGCCTTCGGCAACCCATCCTGTGCAAGCACGGTGCGCTTGTGCCAATGCAGGAAGGTCGGACCTCGCCAGCGTGAGCTGAAGTTGCACGAGCAGCCAGTCGCCCGCCTGCTGTTCGTTGTGAACGAGACCGGTGTCTACCGCCGATTCCAGGCCCTCGGAATAACTGAACCCGCCCACCGGCAATGCGGGCGACGCCAGCCACATCAACTGCAGCTGCGTGGCAGCGGCCAGCTGCGGCCCCGGCTGCGGGCTGGTCAGGCGCGGGCGATGCCACAGCACGCGCTTTGCAGCGCGGCGCCGGGCTGACGCGGGCGCTGTGACCCGGGGCGGCTTCAAGTCAGTGGTCGTGGCCGTGCCCGCAGCCGGGGCCGTGGACATGGGGGGCCGCTCCGGCCTTCACCGGAATGGGCAAGGGTTTGCCGCGCACGGGGGCAGGCACAGGGGCGTGGGCGTGGTCGGGACCCTGCGCGTGCTCGTGCCCGTGCCCGTGATCATGCTCATGCGCGTGGTCATGCTGGTGTGCATCACCGTGCCCATGCGCTTGATCGTGCGAATGTCCATGTCCATGCCCGTCGCCCTCAACCGCGGCGTAGGCGCCGCTCTCGGGCTCGAAGGCGGCACTCTCTTCGCTCACGATGAGGTGCATGCTGCGCAGCATGTCGGCCAGCACATGGTCGGGTTCCAGCAGCAGCCGGTCGGGCTGCAGCGCCAGCGCCACGTGCCGGTTGCCCAGGTGGTAGGCGGCGCGCATCAGGTCGAAGGGCGTGCCGTGTTCGCTGCAATGGCGCACCACCAGCACCGGCTGCGGCGCGGCCTTGACGACAACCAGTGCGCCGTCTTCAGTCACCAGCGTGTCGCCGCCGCGCACCACGGTGCCGCGGGCCAGGAACACGCCCAGCTGCCGGCCCGTGGAGTCCACGGCGTCGAAGCGGCTCTTCTGGCGCACGTCCCAGTCCAGTTCCACCGTGGCAGCGCGTTTGAGCAACACCGCGGCCAGGCCGCGCGATTGGGGAATGAGTTTGTTGACGGTCAGCATGGGTGCGATTCGGTGTTTCGGAAACTCAATGTGTGGGTGGCGCGAGGCTCAGCGTTCGGCAAACCCTGGTGTGCACGGCCCGTGAACACCATTGTCCACGCTAACTTCCGCCGGGCTGGCGGCGCAGAATAAGCAGTTCGCATCAACCCCATCGCCGCGCCGCATGAGCACACCTGCCCACGCCGCAACCGACCGTTCCGCCGAACAGACCAACGCCATGGAACAGGCGGCGACAACCCACATGACGCCATGAGCACCTGGACCTGTTTCGACGTGACGATGGACGGCGCCGTGGCGCATGTCCGCATGAACCAACCCCAGCGCCACAACGCGATGACGCCGGCCTTCTGGGCCGAGATCCCGCAGTTGTTCCGCCAGCTGGACGAGGCCGGCGGCGTGCGCGCGGCGGTGCTGTCGTCGCAAGGCCGGCACTTCAACGCAGGCATGGACCTGAGCGTGTTTGCCAACGGTGGCACGCTGGGAACGGTGGATGTCAGCGCGCGGGAGCGGTTCCGCCACCAGCTGAAAAAGCTGCAGGACAGCTTCAACGCCATCGCCGAGGTGCGTTTCCCGGTCATCGCCGCCATTCAGGGCGGCTGCATCGGTGGCGCGGTCGACCTGGCCAGCGCCTGCTGCCTGCGCTACTGCAGCCGCGAGGCCTGGTTCTGCATCCAGGAGATCAACATCGGCATGATGGCCGACGTGGGCACGATGAACCGCATGCCCAAGCAGATCCCCGAGGCGGTGATGCGCGAGCTGGCCTACACCGGTGACCGGCTGGGTGCCGAGCGCGCCGAGCGGCTGGGTTTCGTCAACGGCCTGTTCGACGACCACGCCGCCACCGTGGCAGGCGCACTGGCGGTGGCGCAGAAGATCGCAGCGCGCGCCCCGGTGGCCGTGGCGGCGAGCAAGGTGATGATCAACTACACCCGCGACCACTCGGTGGCCGAATCCTTCACCTACATGAACGCACTGCAGCCGGGTGTGTTCGACCCCGAAGACATCGCCCGCGCAATGGCCGCGCAGAAGGCCGGGCAGCCGGCCGAATTCGCAGACCTGCCGCCTATAAAGCCAGCCCTGGGCTGACCGCCGGGGACGGCGCAGCGCCGCTGACCCGGCTTGCCGTCAAAAAGAGGACGGATTAATATAACGTTTGTTATAACTTGATGGGGTTTCGACATGACCGCTCTGAAACTGACCCAGATCGGAAATTCCGTGGGCGTGATCCTGCCCAAGGAAATCCTGGCGCGCTTGAAGCTGGGGAAGGGCGACACGGTTTTTGTGACTGACGTGGCGGGGGGCATCACGTTGACGCCCTATGACGCGGAATTCGAGACCCAGATGGCCGCAGCCCGAGAGGTGATGAAGAAGCGGCGTCAGGTGTTGCGCGAGTTGGCCAAGTGAACAAGGCTTGGGTTTGGCTGGACCCCGCTGTGCTGCGCGCCGTGCATGACGAACAGTTGGCCGAGCACGGCGGCGCTGCGGGAACACGGGATGAAGGCCTGTTGGATTCAGCCTTGGCACGGCCGCGGCATTCGGCTCACTATGGCCAGCCTGATATCGCCGACCTTGCAGCTTCGTATGGGTGTGGCATTGCGCGCAACCACCCGTTTATCGACGGCAACACGCGCACCGCCTTTGTCGCTGTTGAGCTTTTTCTGATGCTCAACGGCCAAGAACTCGTCGCCAACGACAGCGACTGTGTGATCACCATGCTGGCTGTCGCGTCTGGCTCGATGGATGAGGCGACTTTCGCGCAGTGGCTGCGCAACCATCTGAACGCGCCACGCTAGAACAAGAAGTACTTCTGCGCCATCGGCAACACAGTGGCGGGATCGCAGGTCAGCAGCACACCGTCGGCATGCACGCGGTAGGTCTGCGGGTCGATGTCCATCTTCGGCAAATAGCTGTTCAACAGCATGTCGCGTTTGGTCACGCTGCGGCAGCCTTTCACCGCCGACAGGTGTTTGCGCAAGCCCAGGCGCTGGCCGATGTCGTCGTTCATTGCCGCCTGGCTGACAAAGGTCAGGCTGGTGGCCTGCACCGCGCGGCCGTGGCCGCCGAACATGGGGCGGTAGTGCACCGGCTGCGGCGTGGGGATGCTGGCGTTGGCGTCGCCCATCAATGAAGCGGCAATGAAGCCGCCTTTCAGGATGAGGCTGGGCTTGACGCCAAAAAACGCCGGGCGCCACAGCACGATGTCGGCCCACTTGCCCACTTCCAGGCTGCCCACCTCGTGGGTGATGCCGTTGGCGATGGCCGGGTTCACGGTGTATTTGGCGATGTAGCGCTTGACACGGTGGTTGTCGTTGCGCGACGAGTCACCGGGCAGCGCGCCGCGCTGCACCTTCATCTTGTGCGCCGTCTGCCAGGTGCGGATGATCACCTCGCCCACACGGCCCATGGCCTGGCTGTCGCTGCTCATCATGCTGATGGCGCCCAGGTCGTGCAGCACGTCTTCGGCGGCGATGGTCTCGCGGCGGATGCGGCTTTCGGCAAAGGCCAGGTCTTCGGCGATGGACGCATCGAGGTGGTGGCACACCATCAGCATGTCCAGGTGCTCGTCCACCGTGTTGGCGGTGTAGGGCATGGTGGGGTTGGTGCTGCTGGGCAGGAAATTGGCCTCGCCCACCACGCGCAAGATGTCGGGCGCGTGGCCACCACCGGCACCTTCGGTGTGGAAGGCGCACAGCGTGCGGCCCTTGGTGGCGGCGATGGTGTCTTCGACAAAGCCGCTTTCGTTCAGCGTGTCGCTGTGGATGCTGACCTGCGTGTCAGTCTCTTCGGCCACACCCAGGCAACAGTCGATGGCCGACGGCGTGGTGCCCCAGTCCTCGTGCAGCTTCAGCCCGATGGCGCCGGCCTCGATCTGCTGGCGCAGCGCCTGCGGCCGGCTGGCGTTGCCCTTGCCCAAAAAGCCCAGGTTCATGCTGAAGGCTTCGGCCGCCTGCAGCATGCGCTGCATGTTCTGCGGCCCCGGCGTGCTGGTGGTGGCCAGCGTGCCGGTGGCCGGGCCGGTGCCGCCGCCCAGCATGGT
>JAYSXE010000062.1:0-1878 GCA_043717565.1 Burkholderiales bacterium
GCACGCTGGCGCCGCAGGTGGCGCTGCCGCACAGCCCCGCCAACACGCACGGCGTTCAGGCGCTGCCGCGCACCCCCGTGCAGGTGGCCTACATCGGCGCCTGCACGGGGGCGAAGCTGGAAGACCTGCGAGCAGCCGCACGCGTGCTGCGCGGGCGGCGGGTGGACAACAGCGTGCAGCTGCTGCTGGCGCCGGCCAGCGTGCGCGACCTGAACACAGCGCGCGCCGAAGGCACGCTGCAGGTGCTGCTGGACGCCGGCGCCACGCTGCTGCCCAGCGCCTGCGGCGCCTGCGCCGGCTACGGCGGCGCCATCGCCGACGGCAGCACCGTCATCAGCAGCACGGCACGCAACTTCAAGGGCCGCATGGGTTCGGCCACGGCGCAGGTGTACCTGGGCTCGCCCTACACCGTGGCGGCGTCAGCGGTGCGCGGGGTGATCAGCGACCCCAGGGAGCTGTTGGCATGAACTTCAACCCGCTGGGGCTGCTGGCATGAGGGTCTGGACGCTGCCCGCCGACGTCGACACCGACCAACTCGCCCCCGGCCACACCATGAAACACGGCCTGGACGTCACCGCGCGCCATTGCCTGGAAACGCTGCGGCCGGACTTCGCAGCGCAGGTGCAGCGCGGCGATGTTGTCGTGGCCGGTGCCAACTTCGGCATCGGCTCTTCACGCGAACAGGCCGCCAGCGTGCTGGTGCATCTGGGTGTGGCAGCCGTGGTGGCACCCAGCTTCAGCGGCTTGTACTTCCGCAACGCCTTCAACGTGGGCCTGCTGCTGCTGACCTGCGAAGCGGCGGGCGCCTTCGCCGACGGCGACGCCATCACCTTCGACGCCCGCGCCGGCACCATCACCCGTGCCGACGGCACCCGGCTGAACTGCCGGCCCATACCCGGCTTCCTGCTGGACATGGTGGAAGCCGGCGGCCTGCTGCCGCAACTGAAACGACGACTGAACAAGGACACCGCGCCATGAGCAAGCCCCGCACCGACACACCGCCCTACGACCTGCTGATCAAGCAGGTGCGCGTGGTGCGCCCGCACGGCAACGTGGCCTTCGACGCCGACATCGCCATCAGCGGCGGCAAGGTGGCCAAGGTGGCGCCGGGCATCGACACCAGCAAGGCCAAGGCCGTGTACGACGGCCGGGGACGTCTGGCCTTCCCCGGCGTGGTGGACGCGCACATGCACGCCGGCATCTATTCGCCGCTGGCCGATGACGCCGTCACCGAAAGCAAGGCCGCCGCGATGGGCGGCGTGACGTCTTCGCTGAACTACTTTCGCACCGGCCAGTACTACCTGAACAAGGGCGGCCCGTACAAGAAGTTCTTCCCCGCGGTGCTGAAGATCGCCAAGGACCGCTTTCACGTTGACTACGGTTTTCACCTGGCACCGATGAACGGCCAGCACATCGACGAGATACCGATGCTGATCGAGAAGCACGGCGTGGCCAGCTTCAAGATCTTCATGTTCTACGGTTCACACGGCCTGCACGGCGCCAGCAACACGCAGCGCGACTTCTTGATGATTGGCGAAGACGAACGCTACGACGTGGCGCACTTCGAATTCGTGATGCGCGGCATCCAGGCCGCGCGCGAACGCATGCCCGAAAAGGCCAAGCAGGTGTCGCTGAGCCTGCACTGCGAAACGGCCGAGATCATGACGGCCTACACCAAGATGGTCGAGAAAGACAAGAGCCTGAAAGGCCTGGCCGCCTACAGCGCCAGCCGCCCGCAGCACAGCGAAGGGCTGGCGGTGTTCACAGCAGCCTACCTGGCCAACGAAACGGCGCTGCCCAACATCAATTTGCTGCACCTCTCAAGCCGCAAGGCGGTGCAGGCCGCGATGATGATGAGCGAGGTGTTTCCGCACATCG
>JAYSXE010000063.1:0-4102 GCA_043717565.1 Burkholderiales bacterium
GTCTATCACCTGCTGCGCGCCTTCGGTGGCGGCCAGCTTGGCCATCGCGGCCTGGCGCGTCACGACCTTGCCCTGGTCGCGTTCCCAGGCGGCGCGGTACACCAGCAGCGCGGCGCTGTCGATGGTCAGCGCCATCTGCGCCAGCTTGGCTTGCGTCAACTGAAAGTCGGCAAGGTGTTGACCGAACATCGGCCGGCTCTTGGCGCGCGCCAGGCCTTCTTCCATCGCGCGGCGGGCAAAGCCCAGCGCGGCGGCGGCCACGCTGGTGCGGAACACGTCCAGCGTGCGCATGGCCACCTTGAAGCCTTCGCCGGCGGCGCCGATGCGGTGCGACAGTGGCACGCGGCAGTTGCTGAAGCGCAGCCGGGCCAGCGGGTGCGGCGCAATGACGTCGATGCGCTCGACGATCTCGAAGCCCGGCGTGCCGGCTTCGACGACAAAGGCGCTGATGCCACGTGCACCAGGCCCTTCGCCGGTGCGACAGAACAGCACGTAGAACTCGGCGATACCGCCGTTGCTGATCCACGTCTTTTCGCCGTTGATGACGGCGTGGTCGCCCTCGACACGCGCTGCGCACTGCATCGCCGCCACGTCAGAACCGGCGTCGGGTTCGCTCAGTGCAAAAGCGCTGATGGCCTGGCCTGCTGCCACCTTGGGCAACCAGCGTGCGCGCTGATCAGCCGTGCCTGCCAGCGAGATGGCACCCGACCCCAGCCCCTGCATCGCAAAAGCGAAGTCGGCCAGGCCGTTGTGCCGCGCCAGCGTTTCGCGCGCCAGGCACAACATTCTGGTGTCGATGACGTCCACCGCACCGCCGTAAGCCGTGCCGGCCACCGCGTGGCGCAGCCAGCCACCACCACCCAGCTGCTGCACCAGCTGGCGGCACTGCGCGTCCACATCGTGGCTGTGCACGTCACGCACGGTACTGTGTGCCCAGGCGTCCAGCGCAGCCGCAAAGTCACGGTGGCGGGGTTCGAAAAACGGCCAGTCCAGATGTTCCAACGGGTTCATCGTGTCGCCCTTTTCTTGTTCTGGTTCAGTCGCCTGCAAACACCGGCTTGGTCTTGGCCACGAAGGCGCGGTAGGCGCGGCCAAAGTCTTCGGTCAGCATGCACAGGGCCTGGGCCTGCGCTTCGCTTTCAATGGCCGAGTCGATGCCCATGTCCCATTCCTGGTGCAGCATGGTCTTGGTGATGCCGTTGGCAAAAGTGGGGCCGGCGGCGATGTCGCGCGCCAGTGCTTTCGCTTCCGCGGCCAGTGCGTCGGGTTCCACCAAGCGGTTGTAAAAGCCCCAGCGCTCGGCCTCGGTGCCGTTCAAGGCACGGCCGGTATACAACCATTCACTGGCACGGCCCTGGCCCACGATGCGTGGCAGCATCGCGCAGGCGCCCATGTCGCAACCCGCCAGGCCCACGCGGTTGAACAGGAATGCCGTCTTGCTGCGCGGCGTGCCGATGCGCAGGTCGCTGGCCATCGCCATGATGGCGCCGGCGCCGGCACACACGCCGTCTACCGCCGCGACGATGGGCTGCGGGCAGTGGCGCATGTTCTTCACCAGTTCACCGGTCATGCGCGTGAACATCAGCAGCTCGGGCGCTTTCAGCTGAATCAGCGGGCCGATGATCTCGTGCACATCACCGCCGCTGCAGAAGTTGCCACCGGCGCCCTGCACCACCACCGCATGCACGTCGGGTGCGTGGCGAAGCGCCAGGAACAGGTCGCGCAGTTCGGCATAACTGTCGAAGGTCAGCGGGTTCTTGCGCTCGGGGCGGTTCAGCGTGATGGTGCCCACGCCGCCTTCCACCTGCCACAGAAAGTGCTGCGCTGCGTAGCCGGCCAGCGGCTTGCGGTTGCCGGCGGCGAGTGTGGGGTCGACACGGGGCGGGCTGGGCTCGGTCATGGCGGTCTCGGTGGGTGGGTGGTGGTTGGTGGTGACGGTCGGTGGCCGGCTTCAGCCGCCCGACTTGGCGCGCTGGAACAGCGACTCCATCTGCGACTTGCCGCTGGCATACTGCGGCGGCCACACGGTGCCGGTGAAGCCGATCTTCGCGGCTTCCTGCAGCGTCCACGCCGGGTTGGCCAGGTGTGGCCGCGCCACGGCGCACAGGTCGGCGCGGCCGGCGCTGATGATGCTGTTGACGTGGTCGGCCTCGCTGATGGCGCCCACCGCAATGGTGGCAATGCCCGCTTCGTTGCGGATGCGGTCGGCAAAAGGCGTCTGGTACATGCGGCCGTAGCTGGGCTTCTGGTCGGCGCTGACCTGGCCCGAGCTGCAGTCGATCATGTCGGCACAGGCGGCCTTGAAGGCGCGCGCAATCTGAACCGCGTCGGCGGGCGTGATGCCGCCTTCCACCCAGTCATGCGCCGAGATGCGCACCGACATCGGCAATTGCTCGGGCCAAGCCGCACGCACCGCGGCAAACACTTCCAGCGGGTAGCGCAAGCGGTTTTCCAGGCTGCCGCCGTAAGCGTCGGTACGGTGGTTGGTCAGTGGCGAGATGAAGCTGGACAGCAGGTAGCCGTGCGCGCAGTGCAGTTCCAGCCAGTCGAAGCCGGCCTGCGCAGCACGCTGTGTGCTGCGCACGAAGTCGTCGCGCACACGGTCCATGTCGTCGCGCGTCATGGCGCGCGGCACGGCGCCGTCGGGCAGGTAGGGCTGCGCGGAAGCGGCCAGCAGCGGCCAGTTGCCTTCGGCCAGCGGCTGGTCGGCACCTGCGCCCTGCCAGGGCGCGTTGGTGCTGCCTTTGGGGCCGGCATGGCCGATCTGGATGGCGATCCGGGCCGTGCTGCCCTGGTGCACGAACTCAACGATGCGCTGGAAGGCGGCCTGCTGCGCGTCGTTCCACAGGCCCGGGCAACCGGGCGTGATGCGTGCGTCGGCGCTGGGGCAGGTCATCTCCACCATCACCATGCCCGCGCCGCCGACGGCGCGCGCGCCCAGGTGAACCATGTGGAAGTCCCCAGGCACGCCATCGACACAGGAATACTGTGCCATCGGCGACACCACGATGCGGTTCTTCAGCGTCACGCCGCGCAGCCGGTAGGGCGTGAACATGGGCGGCACGGGCACCGGGGTGTCCAGCCCGGCGCGGTGGTCGAACCACTGCTCGAAGCCATCCAGCCAGCCTTTGTCACGCAAGCGCAGATTTTCATGGCTGATGCGCTGGCTGCGCGTGAGCATGCTGTACATGAACTGCTCGGGTTCCAGCTGGTCGCAGTAACGTTCGCCGCAGACCTCGAACCATTCCATCGCGTTCCAGGCCGCGTTCTGCAGCCGCAACACGTCCACGCGGCGCGCCGCCTGGTACTGCTTGAGCACCTGTTCGATGTTGGTGGACGAGTCGCCAATCTCCTTGAACAACCTCGTGAGCTCGATGGCGTCTTCCAGCGCCAGCTTGGTGCCCGAACCGATGGCAAAGTGCGCCGTGTGCACCGCGTCGCCCATCAGCACCACGTGGCTGTTGCCGTTGTGCAGCGACCACTTCTCGCAGTTCACACGCTGAAAGTTCAGCCACGCCGAACCGCGCAGGTGGCGCGCGTTGGACAGCAGTTTTTCGCCTTTCAGGTCTTTGGCGAACAGCTTTTCGCAAAAGTCGACGGACGTGTCGACATCGGCCTTGTCCAGCCCATGCGCCAGCCACACGTGTTCAGGGCATTCGACGATGAAGGTGCTGGTGCTGTTGTCGAACTTGTAGATGTGGGCCTGGAACCAGCCGTGTTCGGTCTTCTCGAAGATGAAGGTGAAGGGCTCGTACAGCTTCTTGGTGCCCAGCCAGATGAAGCGGTTGGGCCGCGTCACGATGTCGGGCTTGAACACCGACGCGTGGTGGCTGCGCACGCGCGAATTGATGCCGTCGCTGGCCACGACCAGATGCGCGTCGGGGTATTCAGCGTCGGGCGCGCCACCGCTGGCGCCGGCTTCGCTTTCGAACACCAGCTTCACACCCAGCACTTCGCAGCGCGCCTGCAGGATGTTCAACAGCTTCTTGCGGCCGATGCCCACGAAGCCGTGGCCGCCGCTGCGGATGACGCGGCCCTTGAACTGCAGTTCGATGTCGTCCCAGTGCGCAAACGACTGCTCGATGGAATCGGCCGATTCCTT
>JAYSXE010000064.1:0-1866 GCA_043717565.1 Burkholderiales bacterium
GACGAAGCCGACCGCATGCTCGACATGGGCTTCATCGACGACATCAACCACATCGCCAGCAACACGCCGAACACGCGGCAGACGGTGATGTTCAGCGCCACCTTCGCCGGTGCCACCGGCAACCTGGCCAAGGAACTGCTGCGCGAGCCGCTGCGCATCGACGTGGCGTCGCACACCGACACCCATGCCGACATCGAACAGCGCCTGCACTGGGCCGACGACTTCATGCACAAGAACGCGCTGCTCGACCACATCCTCACCGGGCGTGAAGTCGACCAGGCGCTGGTCTTCACCAGCACGCAGCGCGACGCCGAAGTGCTGGCCGACCGGCTGGCCGAGATGGGCCATTCCGTTGAAGCGCTGCACGGCGGCATGCCGCAGGGCCGCCGCAACCGCGTGTTGCAGAACATGCGCAGCAAGCGCGTGCGCGTGCTGGTGGCCACCGACGTGGCCGCGCGCGGGCTGGACGTGCCGACCATCAGCCACGTCATCAACTTCGGCCTGCCGATGAAGGAAGAAGACTACGTGCACCGCATCGGCCGCACCGGCCGCGCCGGCCGCACCGGCCTGGCAGTGACGCTGGCCGAGCGCCGCGACTTCGGCATGATCCAGCGCATCCAGCGCTTCACCACGCAGCGCATGCCGGTGGCCACCATCACGGGCCTGGAACCCAAGCGCGTCGAACCCAAGGCCATCGTGCGGCCAGCGGGTGCCCCTGGCGGCAAGCCTTCGTTCGGCCCCCGGCCGGGCGGTTTTGGCGGCAAGCCCTTCAGGCCGGCCGGCAAGACCTTCGCGAAGAAGACCGGGCCCCGCCCGGCGCGTTGAAGCCAGGGCCCAGCGGCCCTTGCAGCACCAGTAAAAACGGCGCCCACAAGGCGCCGTTTTTTCATGGCGGGCCGGCCACGTGGGCCGGTCAGCAACTGCAGGGGTTCAGACGCCCAGCAGGTCCACCTCGAACACCAGCGTGGCGTTGGGCGGGATGACGCCGCCGGCGCCGCGGGCGCCATAGCCCATCTCGGGTGGAATGGTCAGCACGCGTGTGCCGCCCACCTTCATGCCGGCCACACCTTCGTCCCAGCCGCGAATGACTTCGCCACCGCCCAGGCCGAAGCTGAAGGGCTGGCCGCGGTCCTTGCTGCTGTCGAACTTCTTGCCGCGGTTGTTGCTGGCGGTGGGGTCGTACAGCCAGCCGGTGTAGTGCACGCGCACGCGGTTGCCGGCCACGGCTTCGGCGCCAGTGCCTGGGGTGGTGTCTTCGAACTGCAGGCCAGAAGGCAGGGTGGTCATGGGGCGTTGTCCTGTGATGACGAGTTGGTAAACCAGCAATGATGCCAGCCCCGCGGCCAACGCCGGCAGCGCCGGCCCGCCCGCAGCTACGCCGCGTACCGCGCCGCCCACGCCGGCACGGCCTGCTGCAGCCAGGCCGCCGGCGAAGGGGCCTGCAAGAGCGGCAGCCCCAGCACCGCGCCCGCGGCCTGCAATGCAGTCAGCGCTGCGGCGGGGCTGCCCAGGTCCAGCGCTTGTGCGCCGTTCTGCTTGCTCAGCTTGTGCCCGTCGGCCGCCAGCACCAATGGCGTGTGCAAGTACTGCGGCGTGGGCAGGCCCAGCGCGCGCTGCAGCAGCATCTGGCGCGCCGTGTTGTCCAGCAGGTCCAGCCCGCGCACCACATGGGTCACGCCCTTGGCCGCATCGTCCACCACCACCGCCAGCTGATAAGCCCACAGCGCGTCGCTGCGGCGCAGCACGAAGTCGCCCACGTCGGACGCCACGTCTTGCCACTGCGGCCCCAGCCGGCGGTCGTGCCATGTGATGACAGAACCCTGAGGCACCCGAAAGCGCGTGGCTCGGGCCGGCCGGCCTTGCAGG
>JAYSXE010000065.1:0-9502 GCA_043717565.1 Burkholderiales bacterium
GGCCGCGTCAAGCACCTGAAGAAAAAAGGCGTGCTCATCGGCGTGGGGGGCTGCGTGGCCAGCCAGGAAGGCGCCGCCATCATCGAACGCGCGCCCTACGTCGACCTGGTGTTCGGCCCGCAGACGCTGCACCGCCTGCCGCAGATGATTACCCAGCACCACCTGCAGCGCCGCCCGCAGGTGGACATCAGCTTTCCCGAGATCGAGAAGTTCGACCACCTGCCCCCGGCGCGCGTGGAAGGTGCCTCAGCCTTTGTTTCCATCATGGAAGGCTGTTCCAAGTACTGCTCGTACTGCGTGGTGCCCTACACCCGAGGCGAGGAAGTCAGCCGGCCCTTTGACGACGTGCTGACCGAGGTGGCGGGCCTGGCCGAGCAGGGGGTGAAGGAGATCACGCTGCTGGGTCAGAACGTGAATGCCTACCGCGGCACCATGGGCGACACGGCCGAACTGGCCGACTTTGCGCTGCTGATCGAGTACGTGGCCGACATGCCGGGCATCGAGCGCATCCGCTACACCACCAGCCACCCCAATGAATTCACCCAGCGGCTGGTGGACGTCTACGGCAAGACCGGCAAGCTCGTGAACCACCTGCACCTGCCGGTGCAGCATGGCAGCGACCGCATCCTGATGGCCATGAAGCGCGGCTACACCGCCATGGAATACAAAAGCACCATCCGCAAGCTGCGCGCGGTGCGCCCCGACATCAGCCTGTCCAGCGACTTCATCGTCGGCTTTCCCGGCGAAACGCAGGAAGACTTCGACAAGATGATGAAGCTCATCACCGACGTGGGTTTCGACGCCAGCTTCAGCTTCGTCTTCAGCAAGCGCCCCGGCACGCCGGCCGCCAACCTGGCTGACGACACGCCGCAGGCGCTGAAGCTGAAGCGGCTGCAGCATCTGCAGGCCACCATCGAAGACAACGTGCGGCGCATCAGCGCCAGCCGCGTGGGCACGGTGCAGCGCATCCTGGTTGAAGGTGCCTCGCGCCGGCCGTCACTGACCGGCGCTGCCGACCTGATGGGCCGCACCGAGTGCAACCGCATCGTCAACTTCGACGGCGGGCCGCAAGGTGTGCGGCTGGTGGGGCAATTGATCGATGTGCTGGTCACCGAAGCGCTTCCGCATTCGCTGCGCGCGCAGGTGGTGGGCGTGGAAGGCGACCGCGGCGCTGCGGCAGTGCCTAGCGCCGCCCTGGCCCGAAACCCCGCCACCACAGCGTAAGCGCGCAAGCCAGCACCATCGCACCGTAGGTGGCCATGCGGCCATCGTGGCCCGTCCACACCAGGCCCACCAGGGTGACCGTGGCACAGGCAG
The DNA here is from genome assembly GCA_043717565.1 of Burkholderiales bacterium. Lineage (GTDB taxonomy): Bacteria > Pseudomonadota > Gammaproteobacteria > Burkholderiales > Burkholderiaceae_C > Rubrivivax. The sequence continues at coordinate 1,318 of JAYSXE010000065.1, forward strand.
CCGCGGCCGGCGCAGCCAGGCGCGCCCAGCCCACACCCGCCAGTTCGCGGCGCCACAGCAGCTTGGCCATCGCCGCGGCCAACGCGGCCAGCGCAGCCGCGGGCACAAACAGGTTCAGCAAGTGCCCCAGCGCGTCCAAAGGTCCCATGCACCGCATTCTGAAGCAGGCCCACGCCGGGTTCCGGGCGTGCACGCCCCGCTTGGACAGTCGCAAATTCCCTGCGGCCCCTGCTGGCGCAGTGAATGCCCTGTGCTGACTACAATTCCGGGGTGAGTGTCCTTGCCCTCGGTCTGAACCACACCACCGCGCCTTTGGACTTGCGCGGCCGGCTGGCCTTCGCACCCGAACAGCTGGCACCGGCCCTGCAGGGCCTGCGCGAACGGCTGCACCGCAGCGGGCCCGAGGCTGCGCTGGTGTCCACCTGCAATCGCACCGAGCTGTATGTGGCCACGCCGTCGCTGCCGAACGCTGCCAGCGGCCAGGCCCTGGCCAAGCCCGCGCTGGACTGGTTGGCCGAGCGAGGCGGCATCAGCGGCAGCGAACTGCTGCGGCACAGCTACGTCATGGAAGACCACGCCGCCGCCCGCCACGCTTTCCGCGTGGCCGCAGGGTTGGATTCGATGGTGCTGGGCGAGCCGCAGATCCTGGGCCAGATGAAGCAGGCCGTTCGCCTGGCCGACGAAGCCGGCACCCTGGGCACCACGCTGCACCAGCTTTTTCAGCGCTCGTTTTCAGTGGCCAAGGAGGTGCGCACCTCCACCGAGATCGGCGCCCATTCCATCAGCATGGCGGCAGCCGCCGTGCGCCTGGCCAGCCAGCTGTTCGAAGACCTGGCGCAGACCAAGGTGCTGTTCGTGGGCGCCGGCGAAATGATCGAGCTGGTGGCCACGCACTTTGCGGCACGTTCACCCAAGTCGCTGGCGCTGGCCAACCGCACGCTCGAGCGCGGCGAAAGCCTGGCAACCCGCTTTGGCGGCGAAGCCATGCGGCTGTCGGACATGCCCAACCGCCTGAACGAGTTCGACATCGTCATCTCCTGCACCGCCAGCACGCTGCCCATCATCGGCCTGGGGGCGGTGGAACGTGCGCTGAAGTCGCGGCGGCACCGGCCCATGTTCATGGTCGACCTGGCCGTGCCGCGCGACATCGAGCCCGAGGTCAAGCGCCTTTCCGACGTTTACCTGTACACGGTAGACGACCTCAGCGTGCTGGTGCAGACCGCCAGCGAAAAGCGCCAGGCGGCGGTGCAGCAGGCCGAAGCCATCATCGACGCCGGCGTGCAGAGCTTTTCGCATTGGCTGGACCAGCGCCGGGCGGTGCCGCTCATCCAGGCTTTGAACCGCCAGGCCGACGACTGGGGCCAAGCCGAACTGGGACGCGCACGCAAGCTGCTGGCCAAGGGCGAGTCCGTCGACGACGTGCTGCAGGCCCTGGCGCGCGGCCTGACCCACAAGATGCTGCACGGCACCCTGGCCGAGCTGCACGCGGCAGAGGGCGAAGACCGCACGCGCCTGGCCGACACGGTGTCGCGCCTGTTCCTGCGCCAGAGCACCCGCACGCCCGGCCAGCCTTAGCGCCGGCCACTGCAGTCGCCTGCGGCCTGCAGCTGTCGTTGCAAGCGCGCTGAGCGCTGTTGTCCAGCACACCGGGGCCGCCCGGCACGCCCTCTCCAACCCTCGCATGACGTCGACGAAACCCGCATGAGCCCGCAACTGCGTGACCAGTTTGAACGCTTGGCCCTGCGCCTGGCCGAACTCGACGCCATCCTGTCCGACCCGCAGGTGGCGAGCGACATCAAGCGCTGGCGTTCGCTGTCGCGTGAGCAGGCCGAAGCCCAGGGCATCGTGCAGCGCTACCGCAGCTACCAGCAGCGCGAGGCCGATAGGGCCACGGCGCAGCAGATGCTGGTTGCCGAGAGCGACGCCGACCTGGTGGCCATGGCCAAGGAAGAAGTGGCAGCCGCCAGCGCAGACCTGCTGCGCCTGGAAAGCGAGCTGCACCTGGCGCTCATTCCCCGCGACCCCGACGACGAACGTGCGGCCTTCGTCGAAATCCGCGCCGGCACCGGCGGCGACGAATCAGCGCTCTTTGCCGGCGACCTGGCGCGCATGTACCTGCGCTGCTTCGAACGCCAGGGCTGGCGCACCGAGGTGCTGAGCGAGAGCCCGGCCGACCTGGGCGGCTACAAGGAACTGGTGTTGCGCGTGGACGGCGAAAAAGCCTACGGGCTGCTGCGCTTTGAATCGGGTGGGCACCGCGTGCAACGTGTGCCGGCCACCGAAAGCCAGGGCCGCATCCACACCAGCGCCTGCACCGTGGCGGTGATGCCCGAGCCCGACGAAAGCGAAGAGGTGCAGCTCAACCCGGCCGACCTGCGCATAGACACCTTCCGCGCCAGCGGCGCGGGCGGCCAGCACATCAACAAGACCGACAGCGCCATCCGCATCACCCACCTGCCCACCGGCTTGGTGGCCGAATGCCAGGACGACCGCTCGCAACACCGCAACAAAGCCAAGGCGATGGCCGTGCTGGTGGCGCGGCTGCGCGAGAAAGACCGCAGCGAACGGGCCGCCAAGGAAGCAGCCACGCGCAAGGGCCTGATCGGCAGCGGCGACCGCAGCGACCGCATCCGCACCTACAACTTCCCGCAGGGCCGGCTGACCGATCACCGTATCAACCTGACGCTGTACAAGCTGTCGCAGATCATGGACGGCGACCTGCAGGATGTGCTGCAGGCCCTGCAGGCCGCGCGCGCGGCCGAGCAGCTCAGCCAGCTGGAATCGGGCGGCGCCTGAGCGGCCGATACACACCACCATGCTGCTGATACGCGACGCGCTGCTGCAGGGCCAACGGCTCGGGCTGGACCGGCTGGACGCGCAATGGCTGCTGCTGCACGTGCTGTCCTCCAGCAGCCCGCCCGCAGCCCTGGGCACCGCGCACACCCCGTCCCGCAGCTGGCTGCTGGCCCATGACGACCAGCCCTTGACGGACGCGCAGCAGCAGGCCTGGCAGCACGCCGCGCAGCGGCGCGCCGCTGGCGAGCCCCTGGCCTATGTGGTGGGCGAACACACGTTCTGCGGCCTGCAACTGAAGGTGTCGCCGGCGGTGCTGATTCCCCGCCCGGAAACCGAAGGGCTGGTGGACTGGGCCATGCAGTGCTTGCAGACCCTGCAGACGCCGGCCCCGCGCGTGCTGGACATGGGCACCGGCAGCGGCGCCATTGCGCTGGCCATCCAGCACCGATGCCCCGCAGCAGCGGTGTGGGCCACCGACATCAGCGCTGCTGCGCTGGCGGTGGCAGCGGATAACGCCCAACGCTTGCGCCTGAGCATTAACCTAAACCTGCAAGACTGGTGGCAGCCCGTCAACCCGGCAAGTGATTCGCGTGGCGCGCCGACGATGCCCCTGCCCGATCGGTTTGACCTGGTGGTGAGCAACCCACCGTACATCGCACCGGGCGACCGCCACCTGCAAGCCCTTCAGCACGAACCGGTTGCAGCCCTGGTGGGTGCAGCCGGCGGCCTGGGTGACCTGCAAACCATCATCGGCGGGGCTTTCAGCCGCCTGTCACCCGGGGGTTGGCTGCTGCTGGAACACGGCCACGACCAGGCGACCGCACTGCAGGGCAGCCTGCGGCATGCGGGCTTCCAAGATGTGCAGACGCGCGTGGACTTGGCGGACCTGCCCCGCTGCACCGGCGGCCGCCACCCCGGCTGAACGGCCAGGCAGCGGTTGGCACAAACCGCACGAAGCGGTCAGGCCTGGCCCGAATTGGGGATGCTCACCGGTCCGGTTGTGGCGCATGATGAGCAAACAGGTGGTCGCGCGGTTCTCAACCGGGCCCCGCACCGCCCTTACCCACTCCGCACGAGAGAAGCCTATGCACACCCTGATGCGCCACTCGAAGCTGCTTGCCACTGCCTGGGTTGCCGGCTTCAGCATAGCCTGCCATGCGGGCCAGGGCCTGGCCACACCCGCCGCCGAAACCTGGTGGCCCCAGTGGCAGGCCCGTCTGAGCCTGCAGGGGGCCAGCCTGGCGCCGTTGTCGCCGTTGGGTGGGGTGCAAGCTGCGGCGGCACCTTCGGCGCAACGCGGCATTCAGGGCGTTTCGTTGTTGGGCGACTACTACTTTGCCCGCCCGGCCATGGGGCACTTCAGGGCCAGCGGCGGCCTGATGGTCGGCGCCCTGGGGGGCGCACCCGTGGCTTTTGGTTCAACGGCGCCTGCTCTCGCAGGCCACCAGGCCGGCTCCCGGCTGGGGCTTTCGGTGTTGAGCACCGCGTCGCCGGGGTTTGCCACTGCCGCTGGTGACACTGCAGAAACGGTGCCCTACCTGGGTGTGGGCTATTCGGGCATGGTCTGGCGCGACAGCATCTCGCTCACCGCCGACCTGGGCATGGTCTCGGAACGCCCTGCGGCGGCTTCGGGCGTGGGCAGGGCGCTCTTTGGCAACCAGGGCATGAACCAGGCACTGCGCGAAATGCGGCTGTCGCCCGTGCTGCAACTGGGCATGCGCTACAGCTTCTAGCGCCAAGCCCCTGGCAACCCCGAGGGGCGCCACGGCCTGCCGGTTTGTCAGATACTTACGGGCTTCACAGTTTCCGCAGGAGTCCCACCATGAACGACGTGCAACAACGCATCGATGAGCTGGTCAAGAAAAACCGGATCATGCTCTTCATGAAAGGCTCGGCGCAGTTTCCGATGTGCGGGTTTTCCGGCCGCGCCATCCAGGTGTTGAAGGCTTCGGGCGCCACCGACGTGAAAACCTTCAACGTGCTGGAAGACGACGGCATCCGGCAAGGCATCAAGGACTACGCCCAGTGGCCCACCATCCCGCAGCTGTACGTCAACGGCGAATTTGTCGGTGGTTCGGACATCATGGCCGAGATGTACGAGTCGGGCGAACTCAAGCAACTGATCAATCAGGCTTGAAGTCTTGAACGCCGGGGCACCCGCACAGCCAGCCAAACCCCGGCTGGTGCTGGGTATCACGGGCGCCACCGGCGCCATCTACGCCACGCAGCTGCTGCAGCGCGCCCGCAGCCTGGGTGTGGAAACGCACTTGGTGGTCACGCCGTCGGGCGTGCTGAACGTGCACCACGAACTGGGGCTGGACCGCAAGGCGCTGGAGGCCCTGGCCGACCATGCCTACGCGCCAGGAGACATTGGCGCCTGCCTGGCCAGCGGCAGCTTTGGCGCTGCGGCCATGGTGGTGGCGCCCTGTTCGATGAAGACGCTGGCCGCCATCGCCCACGGCTTTTCAGACAACCTGCTGACCCGCGCCGCCGACGTGACCTTGAAGGAACGCCGCCGGCTGCTGTTGATGGTGCGCGAGACGCCCTTCAACCTGGCGCACCTGCGCAACATGACGGCCGCCACTGAAATGGGGGCCATCGTCTTCCCGCCGCTGCCAGCCTTCTACCTGCGGCCCAAGAGCATCGACGAGATGGTGGCTGAAAGCGTTGAGCGCGTGCTGGCATTGCTGGCCCTGCCCGGAGCCACGCCGCAGGAGTGGCGCGGCCTGTAGAGCCTGCGTCCTGGCTCGGCAGGCCGGTCCAGGCCTGCCGAAGTGGTTCTCAGCCCACGTCCCACTGGCGCCGCGCGCCAAATACCAGGTTCGGGTACTCGGGGCGCCCGCGGCTGCCGTTGTAGCGCCCGAGCGCCATGAACAGGTCGCCACGCTCCCGCTCGAGGTAATGGCGCAAGATCACGCAGCCAAAGCGCAGGTTGGTCTGCAGGTGGAACAGACGCTTGTCGTCGCCATCACCGATGGCGCGCACCCAAAATGGCATCACCTGCATGTAGCCGCGCGCGCCCGCGCTGCTGATGGCGTACTTTCGAAAGCCGCTTTCCACCTGGATCAGGCCCAGCACCAGCGCCGTTTCCAGACCCGCGCGGCGGCTCTCGTACCAGACGGTTTCCAGGAATTCGATGCGCGTGTGGTGTTCGGCCTTGCGCCGCTTCAGCTTGTCACTGGCGGCCCCCAGCCATCGCAGATAGGCCATGCGGTCTTCGGTCTTCGCGAACGTGGGCTTGGGCGGCGCCGAGTCGGCCACCGACGCAGCCAGCGCGGTGCGCACCGCATCCACCAGTGGCTCTTCCTTCTGGGCGCCTGCATGCGCGTCGCGCGCCACCAGACCCAGCCAGGGCGCTGCGGCCGTCAGGGCCCACTGGCGGCGCGCCGGGTTTGCCGGCCCGACGCGCCGCACTGCCCATGTCATGCCGCCGGTGCAGCTTCCAGCGCCGCGCGCACCGCCGCAGCCACATCGGCTGCCACGGCGGCCACCGGAACTTCACGCGCGGCAGCGTCGCGACGGCCCTGCACTTCCACAGTGCCCGCCTTCAGCCCACGCTCGGAAATGACCACGCGCAGCGGCACGCCAATCAGTTCCCAGTCGGCAAACATGGCGCCCGGGCGTTCGCCGCGGTCGTCCAGCACCACGTCCACACCCTGGATCTGCAGTTGCTGGTGCAGTTCATCCGCGGCCTTGCGCACCGCTTCGTTGCGGTCATAGCCGATGGGACACACGGCCACCTGGAACGGCGCCATCGCCATCGGCCAGATGATGCCGCGGTCGTCATGGTTCTGCTCGATGGCGGCGCCGAGCAAGCGGGTCACGCCGATGCCATAGCAGCCCATCACCATCACCTGCGACTTGCCGTTTTCGTCCAGGTAGGTGGCCTTCATGGGCTCGCTGTACTTGGTGCCGAGCAGAAACACATGGCCCACCTCGATGCCGCGCTGGATGGCCAGCACGCCCTTGCCGTCGGGCGAAGGGTCGCCGGCCACGACGTTGCGCAGGTCGGCCACCACATCGGGTTCGGGCAGGTCACGGCCCCAGTTCAGCCCGGTGTAGTGGAAGTCGGCCTCATTGGCGCCGCACACAAAGTCGGCCATCTGCGCCACCGTGCGGTCGGCCACCACCTTCACTGGCTTCTTCAGGCCCACAGGGCCCAGGTAGCCCGGTTTGCAGCCGAAGTGGTCTTCGATCTCAGCCACAGTGGCGAAGCGGAAGCCGCCCTTCAGGCCGGGCACCTTGCCCGCCTTGATCTCGTTCAAGTCGTGGTCGCCGCGCACCAGCAACAGCCATACCACCGCCTTCACCACGTCACCCTTCGTGTTGCGCTCATCCGTCGCCAACACCAGCGACTTCACCGTGCGCGCCAGCGGCAGGCCCAGCAGCGCGGCCACGTCGGCACAGGTGCTTTTTCCTGGCGTGGGCGTCTTGGCCATCGCCTGCTGCGCGGCAGCGCGCTCGGGCAGCAGCGGCAGGCCTTCGGCCAGTTCGATGTTGGCCGCGTAGTCGCTGGTGGGGCAGTAGACGATGGCGTCTTCGCCCGTGTCGGCGATGACCTGGAATTCCTGCGACAGGTCACCGCCGATGGCGCCCGTGTCGGCAGCCACGGCGCGGTAGCGCAAGCCCATGCGGTCGAAGATGGTGGCGTAGGCGGCGCGCATGGCGTCATAGCTGCGCCGGCCTGACTCGACGTCGCGGTCGAAGGAGTAGGCGTCCTTCATCGTGAATTCGCGGCCCCGCATCACGCCAAAACGCGGGCGGCGTTCATCGCGGAACTTGGTCTGAATGTGATAGAAATTTCGCGGCAGCTGCTTGTAGCTGCGCAGTTCCTGGCGCGCGATGTCGGTGATGACTTCTTCGCTGGTGGGCTGGATGACGAAGTCGCGGTCGTGACGGTCCTTCACTCGCAGCAGCTCGGGGCCATAGGCCTGGAAGCGGCCCGATTCCTGCCACAACTCGGCCGGCTGCACCACCGGCATCAGCAGCTCGATGCCGCCAGCGCGGTTCATCTCGTCGCGGATGATGCCTTCCACCTTGCGGATCACACGCAGGCCCATCGGCATGTAGCTGTAGATGCCGGCGCCCAGGCGCTTGATCATGCCGGCACGCATCATGAGCTGGTGGCTCTTGATCTCTGCGTCGGCGGGGGCTTCCTTGAGGGTGGAAATGAAGGTCTGGGTGGCTTTCATGGGCTCGCTGTTCGCGCCACTCTGGTCCACACTGAACAGGGCCCGCGGGTGCGCGGCAGCGCATGCGGGTTAACCAGAGTTCGCGAAGCGCTCAGAGCCGGTGCAATAATGAAATCAGTGAAAAATTCGGGGTCTGATTATGCTCGACAGGGAAGGCTTCAGGCCCAATGTCGGCATCGTCCTGTTGAACGCCCGCA
>JAYSXE010000066.1:0-26325 GCA_043717565.1 Burkholderiales bacterium
GTAGTCGATGAACTGGCCGTCACCCTTGGGGCTGGACGCGTTGAACTTGTCCTTGTCCTTCAGGCCGATGACCACTTCGTTGACCAGCGGCATGCCCAGCCGCGACACCTGCACCCAGGCACCGCCGGGCTTCTCGCTGGTCTGGTGGCCGGAAGGCGGCGACGGGTTCAGCAGGCGGGCCTGGCGCAGGCTGGCCGTGGTCCAGCCGCCGATGACGGTCTCGCTGCCCGCGGTCAGGCAGCTCTTGTGCACTTCGATGGCCAGCGTGGTGACGTTCTTGTCGCCAATGGTGTTGGGCGCGGCATTGATCAGCGACGGGTTGGTGATGACGTTCACCGGCGCGTTGACCAGGTCAAAAATGGTGCCCAGGTTGACGGCAAACGGGTCTTGGCGCTGGCCGACGAACAGCTTGGCCGGTGTGTTGCAGCCGGGCACGTTGACGCTGTAGATGTGCTTGGCGGCGTAGCCTGCGTAGTCGGGAATGGTCTTCACGCCGATGTTGTCCACCGGCTTGTCAAACGTGGCGCTGCCGTTGCCGGCGTTGGTCACCATCTGGCTGGTGCCGGTGCGGCGGTCGCCGCGCACCACGTTGACCTGGAAGCTCTCGGCCAGTTGCAGATTCGCGTCTTTGACGTTGGCCACCTGACCGAACTGGATCAGCGGAATGTTCACGCTCTTGCCGCCGATGGTGAGGTTCTGGCCCGCGCCGTTGTTGTTCAGGGTGTTGCTGAAGCGGAACTGGAAGGTCAGGTCTTCCTTGGCGTCGCCGTTGTTGTCGACGTGGATCTCGTACAGCGCGTTGGGGTCCATCGCGAAGTAGTTCGGGCCGCCGTAGGGGTCTTGCAGCGGCACGTAGTTGGCGATCAGCGTCACGAAGTCGCCGCGGCCGCCTTCATAGCTGCGGAACATGTAGAAGTCGGTGGCGTCGACCTTGGGCACCGTGGTGATGAACGGTGCTTCGCGGTGGCTTGACGCATGGGCCGTTTGCAGGCCGGCTGCCAGTACGGCAATGGCCAACGGAACGGTGGCCAGCAGGTGGCCGATGCCAGGCCGAGCGCGGGTGAGTGATTTCATGGTGCTGTTCTCCAAGCAGACGTTGAGGGGGCGGGACTGCGGGGTTGCGGTCGCCGCGTGTTGACGTTGCTGTGCAGCGTCTGAAGTGCTTTACGCAGCGGGCTGTGAAGTGGATGCAGTGCTTGTTGCGAATGGGTGGGCGGCTGGCTGGTTCGCTCGTTCGCCGGTTCGCTTGCGATGGCAATTGCGATTGCGATTGCGATTGCGCTTGCGCTTGCGCTTGCGCGGCGGGTGCGGTGGCGCCGCAAAGGCGGGTCGGCGCGCGCTGTGCGGCGCAGCTGGAGCGGCCTTCGCTACGCTACGGCTGCCCTGCGGTACTCGGGTTTGGTGCTCCATGGCGAAACTCGCTACGCGCCCTTCAGGCGCTGCGCTCAAACAGTCGCCATGAGTCAGTTTTTGAAGCGCACTTCGCGCGCAGCCCCAAACCCTGCGTTCCTCGGCGCTCCAGATGCGCCGCACAGCGCGCCCCGACCCGCCTTTGCAACCAACTGGGGTGGCGGGCCTGGATGGAATACCTTGGCGGCGCAGGCGGCACGAGCGAAGCCGGCTGAGTCATGCGTTTCGGCAGGGGTACTTGGCGGCCCTTTGGCCCACGAGCCCCTTGATTTGGAGGTCAAGTGATGTCGGCTGTTTTCGTTCGCCAGCCACCCATGGTGTTGCGAAGGTGCAAGCGGGTGGGGGTGGGTGTGGCGTCGCGCCTCTGCGGCGCCGAGAACCGCAGGGCACAGGGCCTGCGCGCGAAGCGCGCTTCAAAAGCTGACTTGCGGCAACTGTTTGAGCGAAGTGAGCGCAGCGAATGCAGCGAGTTTTGCCGCTCGGCCCTGTGACCGCGGATCGCAGGGAAGTCTGCGCAGAGCGCAGACCGCCGCAGCGAAGCGACGCCGCTCCCACCCCCACCCGCTTGCGCCTTTGTCGCCCAACTGCCGCCCCGCAGATTGCATGCCACAGCCACAGCCACAGCCCACAGCTAACCCATCAAATCTGCACCTTACCCACTGAAACAATCGGTCCGGTAGGCGCGCCCGTTGGCGAGCCGCCGGTCGGCTCCACGCTGACTGCAAAAGCGGCCGTGTTGGCCAACAGTTGCGCGCGCAACAAGGTGGTGGCGCCGTCTTCCTTCACCAGGCCCAGCGAGCGCGGTGCGCCTTGCGGCGGCACGGCCCACAGTTCCAGCGCGCGGCCGGGTGACAGCGCCACGGCGTTGATGGGCTTGAGCACCAGGGCGCGCCCGTCGGCGCTGACGCTGGCCACGAAACTGGCATTCAGTGCCGCGGCGGCTTCGGGGTTGGAGCCCAGCACGATGATCACCGGCGCTTGTGCCGGCGGCACCTGGTTGGCCACCACCAGCAAGGCCAGGGCGGCCGCGGTGGCCACGCCGCTGATGCCGCGCCACAAGCCCAGGCGCTGCCACCATGACGGGGCAGGGCGCTGCGCGGCAACGCTGCTGAACAGTCGGTTTTCGATGCGTTGCCACACGCGCTGCGGTGGCGTGACTTCGGACACGCTGGTGGCAAGGGGCTGCAGGCGCAGCTGCCACTGCAGCAACGCCTGGCGCAGTGCAGGGTGCGCGGGCAGCAGGGTTTCGAAGCGGCGGCGGGCAGGGCCCTTCAGGGTACCCAGCGCGTATTCGGCAGCCAGGCGGTCGGCGCGGTCGGGGCGGCTGTAGTCCATGTCACACGCCTCCCGTGGGCCGCGCTGCGGCATGGCCCAGGCAGTCTTTCAAGGCCATCAGCGCGCGCCGCACCCAGCTCTTCACGGTGCCCAGCGGCTGCACCAGGTGTTGGGCCACTTCGGCGTGGGAAAGGCCCTGGTAATAGGCCAACGCCACGCACTGCTGCTGCTCGGCGGTGAGCTTGCCGATGCACTGCGTGAGGTTCTGTTTGTCGGCCGCCTGCTGCAACAGTTCCAGCGGGCCGGCACCTTCGCTGGGCACGGCGGCCAGCAGGTCGCGGTCTTCACCGGCCTCGTCACCTTCGACGTGGCTGCTGACGGTGGACACCTCGGTCTTGCGGCGCCGCAGGCTGTCGATGGCGCGGTTGCGGGCGATGCTGGTCAGCCAGGTCATGGGCTGGGCGCGGGCGGCGTCAAAACTCTGCGCAGCGCGCCAGATGTTGACGAAGCAGTCCTGCAGCACGTCTTCGGCCTGTGCGCGGTCGCTGTTGATGCGCAGAATGACGCCAAACATCTGCGCACTGCTCAATTGGTAGAGCTGGGCAAATGCGGCGCGGTCACCCAGCGCGGTGCGTGACAACGCAGCGGCCATGGCCTTGCTGCGTTCGGTCCATTCGGTGGTGTCGGTGTTCATGCGGGTGTTTGGCTGTATGGTCAACGTGTACGCAAGGCACGGGGGGGCGGATGCAGGGGCCGGGCTGCTTCAGGCCTATTGCCAACTCAGGGCCGCGACGTCGTTCACGAGCAGCGGCATGTCTTTCCACACACCCTTGAGCCGCGCGTTGGCCACCGTGATCCAGGTGGGTTGGTACAGGTAGGCAGCCACCGCGTCGCGCGCCACCAAGCGCTGGGCGTCGCCCATCAGCCGGTTGCGCTCTTCGGGTTTGATGGTGCCCTGCAACTTCGTCCACAGCGCGTTGAATTCTGCCGACTCATAACCCCAGTAGTAGTTGGGACGTGCAAAGTTGCCGAAGTCCAGCGGTTCCACGTGGCTGATGACGGTCAGGTCGTAGGCCTTCTGGCCGTACACGCCCGACAGCCACTGCGCCCACTCCACGTTCTCGATCCTGGCCTTGATGCCCACCTTGTCCAGCATCGCCGCAATCACCTCGCCGCCCTGGCGCGCATAGGGCGTGGGCGGCAGCTTCATCACCAGTTCCAGCGGCGGCGTCACGCCGGCCTGGTGCAGCAGCGCGCGCGCCTTGGCGATGTCGAAGGCACTGTCGCCCGTCAGGTCCACATAGCCGGGCGTGCCCGGCACCAGGTAGCTGCCGATGGGCACGCCAAAACCGTCGGCTGCGCCCTCGATGACCGACTTGCGGTCGATGGCGTGTGTGATGGCCCGGCGCACCAGCACGTTGTCCAGCGGCTTGCGTTTGTTGTTGATGGCCAGGATGGTCTTGGCGCGGCTGCCACCGACCAGCACCTGGAACTTCTTGTTGGCCTGGAATTGCTGCAGGCTTCGCGCCGCCGACACGCGCGGGAACAGGTCCACGTCGCCCGACAGCAGCGCCGCCACCTGCGCTGCCGGGTCGCTGATGAAGCGCATCTGCACGCGCCTGAGCTTCACCGCGGCGGTGTTGCGGTAGCCGTCCCAGCGCAGCAGCGTCACCGAAGAACCCTTGGACCAGTGGTCCAGCAGGAAAGGCCCCGTGCCCACGGGTTTGGTGCTGTTGGTGGCGACGCTTCTGGGTTCCACCATCACCGCGGTGGCCTGGCCCAGCTTGAACAGCAGGTCGGGGTCACCGTTCTTCAGGCTCAGCACCACGGTGTGGGCGTCGGGCGTGTTGATGCTGTCGATGTTGGCGAAGGTGGCCTTGTCCTTGTTGGTGCTGGCCTTGTCGGCGGCACGCTCGAAGCTGAACTTCACCGTGGCGGCGTTGAAAGGCTCGCCGTTGTGGAACTTCACGCCCTGCCTGAGCTTGAAGGTCCAGGTCTTCAGCTCTTCAGACACCACCCAGCTGTCGGCCAGCAGCGGTGTGGTGCGGCTGTCGCTGTTGATCTTGGTCAGCGTCTCGAACACGTTGTACAGCACCACCTCGGCAATGGCGCTGGCGGCGCCGGCGGTGGGGTCCAGGCCTGGCGGTTCCAGGGTCATGGCCAGCACAGCGCTGTCCTTGCGGGGCTGCGCCATGGCAGGATCGGCGGTCAGCCAAAGGCTGAAGGCCATCAAGGCCAGGCTGCGGGCAAAGCTTGCGATGTGCATCGTGCGCGCTCCTACGCTTCAGGACGCCGCATCGTAGCGGCCTGCAGCGGGGCGGCGCCACGCCGTGTGCGTTGCGCCCCGTGCGCTCCGGAGTGGCCAAGCCCCACCGCGCGGGCGCTGATGATGTTGCTTCTGCCCCACACGGTGGGCGGAGAGCCCGAAATCTGTAACCGAGCGGCTGCAATCCGCCCCGGGCCCTCCGCAGGCCGGAAAACCACGGCGATTGGGGCGCGTGGCGTTGCGAACGTGGTGAATTTCGCAGAAAAAGCCCGGCGCCACGCTTGACGGGCTGCAACAGCTGCACCCTCGCAGCCCTGCCGCCGTGCTCGACCCCGTGGCGGAGAGGCTGACGCTGCATGAATGCACCCCAACACCGGGGGGTGTCGAACCGCTGCGCCCCATGCCCGGGATGCGTTACTGTCTGTTTCGGCGACCGCCACAATATGAAGTGCGGGTCAGCAACGCCCGGGCCGGCCAAGAACCGGTGACGCCGCTCTTGAGCGTCCACCCCTTGTTTTGAACAGCGACCCGCGGCGCCGCAGGTGCTCCTGATGGCCGAGCAAACCGAACACACAGGCACCCTTGACGATGGCTATCTGCACCCCCGAGCCGGGTTTCCGGCCCCTGCCTTCGCCCCGCGTGGCGCCGGGCCTGCGGGGCTGGGCGCGTGGGTGTGCGCGGGTGCTGGGCCGGGCGGTGGCGACAGCCGCACTGACCTTGGTGGCGGGGTCTGCGCTGGCCTTTGACCTGCAGTTCAGTTCCGTCGTCGACGTTGACCCGGCACCCACCAGCGGCGTGCTGCAGTACACGGTGCAGATCGAGAACAGTGGCTTCACCGCCGCCACCGATGTACGCACCGTTTTCGCCATTCCCGACGGCGCTGTGGTGGAAGGCGGCGCGCTGGCCCTGCCCGCGGCCTTGAACGCCAACTGCAGCCAGAGCGGCGCTTTTGTGGTCTGCACGCACGGTGACCTGAACGGCAGCGGCAGTGGTGCGGGCACACCGCCCATCACCTTCGTGCTGAAGTTTCGCGCGCCCACGGCGCTGCCCGTGCCACCCAATGTGCGTTTGCGCGGCGCCATCGGTCGTGGCGCGCCGCCGCTGGGCAGCGCGCAAGCCGGCCCGGCGCCGTTGTTTGCCGCGGGCTCGGCTTTCTGGGCTGGCGACACCAACGAGAACAACAACGCGCAGGCGCCGTTGCAGCAGACCACGCTGGAAAACAACGCTGACCTGTCCGTTGCTGCCGCCGCCAGTTCCAACCCCGTCATCTCCGGCACCCGCCTGACCTACACGGTGGCGGTCAGCAACAACGGCCCTACTTCGAATCCCACCACGGGCGTGCGCGTGCGCAGCACCCTGCCTGCGGGCGCCACTTTTGTGGCGGGCAGCGCCAGCGGCGCGGGCTGGGTTTTCAGCGGCCCGGGTTCAGGCGTGCTGACGGCCACCCGTGGTGGCCTGTCGCTGGCGGTGGGGGCCACGGCCACCTTCACCTACGAGGTGGTGGTGACCATCGCTTCGGGCACCTTGACCAACAACGTCGAGGTCGACACCGACCGCGGTGTCGGCGGGGCCTTGCTCGACAACAACCCGAACAACAACACTGCTTCGGTGGCCACCGGCATCACGCCCAGTGCCGACCTGGAACTGACCAAAAGGGTCACCTCCGGCGCCGGCCCATTCGTGGCCGGTTCGACCTTGAATTTCCAGCTGGCGCCACGCAACCTGGGCCAGACCACAGCCACCAGCGTGGTGGTGCGCGACGTGCTGCCGGCGCAGCACACCTTGCCGGCCACCTTCCCGCTGCCACCGGCCACGCAGGCCTTCGGTTCCTACACCTGCCGCACCAACGCCGCCAACCAGGACGATCAGGGGCAGGCCGACGGCGGCCGCGCCGCGCGCAGCATCCTGCGCTGCACGCGGGCCAGCCTGCCGGTGGGCGATGTGGAGAACATCGACTTCCCGGTGGTCACCGGCAGCCTGGCCAGTGGCAGCATCACCAACGCCGCCAGCATCAGCGCCGCGACGGCCGACCCCAACAGCGTCAACAACGCCGGCAGCGTCACCTACAGCGTGCTGGTCGACGGCGCCGACATCGAGCTCATCAGTTTCAACAAGCTGTCCCGCCTGGTGGCAGCCCCGGGCGGGCTCATCAACAACGCGGTGCGCGTGCGCAACAACGGGCCACGTTCGGCCGACGCGAACCTGCAGGTATTCGTGGCATTTGGAGCCAGCGAGAGCCTGGTTTCCGTGGCTTTGGGTTGGGCCTGCGCTATCGAGCTGGGGGGGATGCGCTGCACCTATACCGGCAGCTATCCGGTGGCCACGGGCGCTATCAGCGGGGGGAGTGGCTTCCCCGATTTGGGTTTCGTCACCCGGGCCAATGCGGCCGGGACCCTGGCCAGCCAGGCCTGTGTGGGCGGCAGCGGCGGTTCGGCCGAACCCAGCGTCACTGGCTTGGTCGTGGGCAGTGTCACCGACAACAACACCGCCAACGATTGCTCGGCGACACAGGGTGTCACCGCGTCCAGCCGGATCAGCGACTTGGTGATGAGCAAGACCACCAGCACGGCGGTGGGCGGCGACAAGGTGGTCAGTGGCAGCGAGAACAGCGCTACCTTCACGTTGACCGCAAGCAACCAGGGCCCGGACACCACCCCCGGTGTCGTGATTCAGGACTATCTGCCCGGCCATGTGGACGGCGCCACCGTGGTCTCCATCTGCGGCTATTCCGGCGCCGGTTCATGCGCACCACCAGGAGCCAGCAATTTCCCCGCTGTCATCGGTGGTTGGACTTGCACGCTGGCTGCTGAAAGGCTGATCTGCTCCAGCGGCCCCACCGTGCTGGGCTTGGGGCCCGCCAATGCACAAACATTTGTGGTGCGGATGTCGGGGCGGCTTCGCGACAGTCTGTCCAGCCCGGCATTTGGCAGTTGCAGCAGCAATGGCCAGTTTTGCAACCAGGCCAGCGTGGACATCGACCCCGGCACGCCGGGGAATTCCGCTGACAGCGACCTCAACAACAACGTGGCCCAGGACACGCTGGTGGTGCACGCCGCCGCCAACATCCAGACTGAATCAAAGACTTTCAGCCCGGTACAGGCCCAGGTTGGCGTCGATACCGAATACACCACCAACTACCGCAACCCGGCCGCTTCACGGTCTGACCTGCCGACCACTTCGGCGCCGGGCGCCGGTGTGCCCGCTGGCGTGGTGTTCGTCGACACCTTCAACCTGGGCGCCAACGACGCCGGCTTCGTTTTGAAAAGCGCCACCATCGTCTCGGGCGCCGCCTGCACCGTGGCCGCGGTCACGGGGGGCGTGGTGGCGGCAGCGGGCGCCGGCGGCACCAGCTACAGCACCCTGGGTGGGGCTGCGGGCACGGTGCGGGTGGAATGCCCGGCCGTCACCATGCCGCGCAACACCGACCGCCAGGTGCGCATCGTGGTGCGGCCCAACATCGGTGCGCTCGGGCCGCTGCTGAACACCGCCAGCTTCCGCCTCGTCGACAGCGGCAACAACACTGTGTCGGCCGCTGGCGTCAACCACGACCTGAACACCGACACCAGCGCTGCTGACGACACCAAGACCGCATCGCTGAATTTCGTCGTCGGGCAGGTTGATCTGCGCGTGGAAAACACCGACCTGTCGGACCCCGCCCCCTGGGAAGCCGCCGCGGTGAACGCGTCACCGGGCACCAGCGACATCGTCTACCGAGTGCAGGTGCGCAACGGCGGCCCTTCGCTGGCTTCGAACGTGCGCGTGGACTACACCATCACGCCACCGACCAACGGCGTTATCCGCTTCATCGGCGACGAAGCTGGCACCGCCGTGACGATGCAGAGCGGCGCCACGGCGCCACAACGCTGCGCGGTGCTGGCGGGCACCAACCCCGTGCTGGCCCCGGCCACCCTGACGCTGCGGTGCAGCACACCTGGCTTCGGTTTCGCGCCCAACATCGACGGCGCCATCGTGCAGGGTACCGGCACCACCGATGGCGCACTCATCAACATCCGGCTGCGCTTCGAAAGCACGCCGCTGCCGCTGGGTTCCACGGTGACCACGCGCGCCACGGTGTCGGCCGCAGAAATCGAGCTGGACGCCAGCAACAACGCTGAAGACGAAGTCACCACGGTGCGCACTTCCGCCGACCTGTTCATCAGCAAGACCGGCTTCACCGCCGCCGTGCCCGCATTGCCGGCGGCACTGCCGGCAGCGGTCAATACCGTGGCCCTGGGCCAGCCTTTCCATTGGGTGCTGGACCTGGTGAACAACGGCCCTGGCGATTCGCTGTCGGTCGACCGCACCGGCACCAGCCCGCTCAACGGCACCGGCACGGTCATCACCGACACGCTGCCGGCGGGTGTCACCGTCACCGGCCCCATCACCTGGCAGAAGACGGGCAGCGGCAGTTTCCCGGGTGCGGTGGCCGCCGGTTCCGGCACCTGCAACCTGGCGGGCCTGGCGGGCCTGGCGGTTACCTGCAATGTGGGCGACGTCAGCAACAGCGGCCGCGTGCGCGTGACGCTGCCGGTGCGCTGGGACACCTGGCCCGGCGGCACGGGCATGCTGAGCGACCCGCAGGCCAACAACGCCGCGGCTTCTTCACAGACCACCGACCCCATCAGCGCCAACAACGCCGCCGTGCACGTGGTGCGCGTCACCCGTTCATCGCTGTCGGGTGTGGTGTTCGACGACCGCGACCGCGCGGGCGCCAACAGCGGCACGCCGCAAGCGCCCGGCATCGACCCGCCGCTGGCCGGTGTCACGGTGGTGCTGCGCGCCACCTCGGGCTTCGATGCCTACGGCTTGCCCTTTGCGCCCCGTTCCACCAGCACCGACGGCAGCGGCGTTTACCGCTTTGACAGCCTGCCCGCCGGCACCTACGAGATCGTGCAGGCGCAGCCAGGGGGCTACGCCAACAGCCCGGGCGACCCCACGGCCGCGGCCGCGGGTGTGTCGCCTTCGCTGGGCGGCAGCTACGTGGTGCAGGGTGCAGAGCCTGCGGGCGCGCCGGTGCCCGCGGGTGCCAATTCGCGCTACACCGGCGTGGTGCTGGGTGTGGAGCAGGACGGCGTGCGCTACAACTTCCCCGAAGTGGTGCCGTCGGGTTTGATCAGCGGCGTGGTGTTTGTCGACCGCAACCGCGACGGCAGCCCGGGCTCGGGCGAGCCGGGCATCGCCGGCGTCACACTGGCCCTGTACCCGGCCGGAACCACCTGCCCGGCCACGGGCGCGTTGCCCGGCGGTGCGCTGCAGACCGTCACCACCGACAGCAACGGCGTCTACAGCTTCAGCGCCAGCATGGCGGGCACCGCCTACGTCATCTGCCAGCAACAGAACACGGCTTACGGCGACCGCGCGCCGCAGCCGGGCACTGGCAACAGCACGCCGGGCGCCAACCAGATCAACGTGGTTGCGCTGGGCGGCAGCGGCTCCATAGCCAACAACTTCCCGGAGCTGCTGGCCACGTTGGCCGGCCAGGTGTTCGCCGACTATTCGGCGGCCAGCGCGGCGCTGGCCAACAACGGCGTGCGCGATGCAGGCGAGGCCGGCATCGGCAGTGCGACTGCTGGCGCAGGCGTGCCCATCACGCTGACCGGTACGCCGACTGCCGGGCCCAACGCCGGCCTGGCGGTGACCATCACCACGCACACCGCGGCCGATGGCAGCTACAGCTTCAACGACCTGTTCCCCGGCACCTACACGCTGACCGAGGGCGCCCTTCCGGCGCAGCTGGGCGGCTTCACGGAAGGCATCAACACGGCCGGCACGGTGACGGGTGGCGGCACCGCAGGCATGGCAGGCGCAGTGGGCGACAGCGCCATCCGCGGCATCGTGCTGGGCGCGGGTGCGCAAGGCAGCGGCAACAACTTTGCCGAGTTGCCTCCCGCCGTGCGCATTGCCGGCACGGTCTACATCGACGCCAACCGCGATGGCGCACTCACTGCAGCCGACAGCGGCCGCGTCAGTGGCGTCACGCTGCGCCTGGTGTCGGGCCTGCTGTGCACCGGCACTGTGGTTGGCACCACCACGACCGACGTCAACGGCGCCTACAGCTTCAGCACCGGCACGCTCACGCCCTCCAACCTGCTGATTCCCGGCGCCGCCTACAGCGTGTGCCAGGCGCAGCCCGCCGGCCTTGATGACGGCGGTGTCAACCCGGGCGCTGGCGCTGCTGCCGGTGGCGCCAACCACATCGTCATTGCCGCACTGCCACTGACGGGATCGCTGGGCAACCAGTTCGGTGAAGCGACACCGGCGTCCGCACCCGTGCCCGACCTGGTGGTCACCAAGGCCCTGGCTCCGGCCGTCTTCACCGAACAGAACCGCGGCAGCTACACACTGACGGTGCGCAACGCCGGCATTGCCGCCAGTGCCGGGGTCTATACGGTGACTGACACGCTGCCAGCGGGCATCACCGCGGCTGCTGCGCCCACCGGCTTGCCGGTGCAAGGTGCCGCAGGCTGGGCGTGCAGCGTGGCCGGGCAGACCGTCACCTGCACCAGCAGCGACGCCATCGCCGCCGGTGCCACCAACCCCAGCACCATCGGCATCAACGTGCTGGTGGGCCAGGGCCTGTGCAGCGCCGGCTACCCCTGCAGCGTGGACAACGTGGTGTCGGTCAGTGGCGGCGGTGAGCCCCTGGCCGCGCAGCCTTCGCCAGCCGACAGGGCCAACCCGCCGGCCTGTACCGCGCAGGCCACGCAGAACGCCTGCCGCCTGGCCACGCCCATCCAGCAATCGGGTGGTGTGTCTGGCCTGGTGTGGCTGGACAACGACCACGACCGCCGCTTCACCCCGGGCACCGACGTGCGCCTGGGCGGCTTCATCGTCGAGCTGGTCCAGGCCGGCACGCTGTTGCGCACCGCCACCACCGACGCCCAGGGCCAGTACCAGATGCTGGGCCTGGTACCCGGCAGCGACTATGAACTGCGCTTCCGCGACGCCGTCACCGGTGCCTACTACGGTCGCCCGGTATCCACCGACCCCGCGGGCGGCAACGACCCGCGCGCCACGGGTGCCGCGGGTGTGGTGCCCGACGGCGCGCTGCGCGGCTTCACGGTGCCCGGCGCCAACGCCGTGCGCGTGAACCAGAACCTGCCGCTGGACCCCAGCGGCGTGGTTTACGACAGCCAGACCCGGCAGCCCGTGGGCGGCGCACTGGTGGAACTGCTGGGCCCGGGCGGCCAGCGCGTGCCGCCGCAGTGCGTGCTGGGCGGTGTGGACAGCATCACCACGTCCAGCGGCCCAGCACAGGCCAACGCAGGCACCGTGCCCGGTGGCTACGGGTTCTGGCTGGTGGCGCCGGCGCCGCCGGGCTGCCCGGGCGACGGCAACTACACCATCCGTGTCACACCACCAGCGGGTTATTTCAACGCCGGTGTCCCCAGCACAGGCGGCGCCACGGGCACGTCCAGCCGGATACCGGCGCAGCCCGGCGCGGTGCAGGTGCCCGGCAGCTGCCAGGCCTACGCGCAGGGCGCGCCCTGCGCGGTGCAAAGCCAGGCCTTGCCACCCAGCGGCAACCAGCCCACGCCGTACTTCTTCACCCTGGCGCTGTCGCCAAACAACACGGCCGGGTTTGTCGACATCGTGAACAACCACATTCCGCTGGACCCGTTGCTGGGCGCGCGCTTCGTCATCAGCAAGCAGGCCAGCCGCAGCACGGTGGAAGTGGGTGATGCCGTCACCTACACCATCACCGTGAAGCACCTGGCCGGTGAAGCGCTGCCCGACGTGCAAGTGGACGACCGGCTGCCGGCCGGCTTCCGCTACGTGCCGGGCACCTTCAGAATCGGCAGCAAGCTGCGCGCCGACCCCATCGGCGCCCCCGGCCCGAACCTGCGCTTCGACGCCGGCGCGCTGGCCACCGGGGCCCAGGTCAGCTTCACTTACGTCGCGCGCGCCGGCGTGGGCGCGCAGCAGGGCGACGGCATCAACACCGCGCAGGCCAGCGCCGGCACCGGTGCCGCTGTGGTGCAGTCCAACATCGCCAAGGTGCGGGTGCGCATCACCGGCGGTGTTTTTGGAGCCGACGCCTGCGTGGTGGGCAAGATCTATGTCGACTGCAACAACAACCAGGTGCAGGACCGCGAAGAGTTGGGCATTCCCGGCGTGCGCCTGCTGTTGCAGGACGGCACCAATATCACCAGCGACAGCGAAGGCAAGTACAGCCTGTGCGGCCTGCCGCCGCGCACGCAGGTGCTGAAGGCCGACCCGCTGACGCTGCCGCGCGGCGCGCGCCTGGTCACCAGCAGCAGCCGCAACGCGGGCGACGCGAACAGCATCTTCATCGACCTGAAAAACGGTGAACTGCAGCGCGCCGACTTCATCGAAGGCAGTTGTTCCAACACCGTGCTGGAACAGGTGAAGGCGCGCCGCACCCAGGGCGAGGTGCGGGCCGTGGAAACCGAGAAGAAGGGCGGCCCGGCGCTGAAGTTCGAGAGCAAGGCGCCCAGCCAACCGCAGCAGGGCACCGACAGCGCCAACCAGCAGCCGGCCGTGCGCCCGCGTGAAAACGCGCCGGCACCCCGGACGGGGAGCGCGCCATGAGCCGGGCCGCCGCCGCAGCCGTTGTGCACACCCGCACCCTGAAAGCGCGTGTGCGTGTGCGTGTGCATTTGCCTGCGCCTTCCCGGCCCCAGGCCACCGTGCTGGCGGGCCTGCTGGCGTTGGCCTTTGTGGGTGCCGCGCCTGCCAGCTGGGCCCAGGGCAAGGCTCCGGGCGCCAACCCCGGTTCGGTCTGGCCAGCCACGGCCCCCGCCAACGGCTCGGCACCCCGTGCCGTCGCCAGCCCCAGCGTGTACGCCGGCAACGCCGCGGTGGGTCGCCTGACGGTGGAGGTTGAACGCAATGCGTTGCCTGCCGACGGCCAGAGCGCCACGCGCATCACCGTGCGCCTGTACGACCGCGAAGGCCAGCCGCTGCAAGCCAGCGCCATGCTGACGGTGGAAGTGAGTGGCGGCCGCATCCAGCTGCCGGGCGCCAAGACCGACGAACTGGGCCCGGGCAGGCTGGACGCCGACCCGGCCGTTCCGGGCACACAGATCGTCATTCACAAAGGCCAGGCGCAGTTCAACCTGCTGGCACCCGACAGGCCGCAAGACGTGCTGCTGCGCGTGGGCGCTGGCGCGGCGCAGGCCGAAGGCCTCATCAGCTTTGTGCCCGACGCGCGGCAGCTCATCGCCGTGGGCCTGGTGGAAGGCGTGATCCGCCTGTCGCGCAAAGACCCGAACCTCATTCAGCCGGTGCGCATCAATGACGGTTTTGAATCCGAGCTGCGCCGCTTCAGCCGCAGCTTCCACGACGGCAAGGGCCAGGCTGCGGCGCGCGCCGCGCTGTACATCAAGGGCAAGATCCGCGGTGACGCCTTGCTCACCGCCGCGTTCGACAGCGAGAAGGAAACGCGCGCCCGGCTGCTGCGCGACATCAAGCCCGACGAGTTCTACCCGGTCTATGGCGACAGTTCGATCAAGAGCTTTGATGCGCAGTCTTCGTCGCGCCTGTACCTGCGCATCGACAAGGACAAGAGCTACGCGCTGTTTGGCGACTTCAGCACCGCCGATGGTTTTGGCACCGTCTACGGCGCGCCGGGCACGGCGGCGACTGCGCTGCGCAGCCTGGGCGCCTACAGCCGCACGCTGACGGGTGTTCGCGGGCAGTGGCAGGGCGGCCCCAACCAGCGCCTGAGCCTGGGCGGCTTTGCCGCCTATGACAGCCTGAAGCAGGTGACCGAGGAATTCCGCGCCAGCGGCACCAGCGGCCCCTTTGTGCTGCGCAACAACTCGGCGCTGGAAAACTCCGAGAAGGTCGAGCTGCTGGTGCGCAGCAAGGACAACCCGGGTCTGGTCAAGACCCAGCGCGTGCTGCTGCGCCTGGACGACTACAGCTTCGAGCCCTTCAGCGGCCGCATCCTGCTGAACCGCCCGCTGGCCAGTGTCGACCCCGAGGGCGACCCGGCGTCGCTGCGCGTCACCTACGAAGTGGACCAGGGCGGCGACAAGTTCTGGGTGGGCGGTGTCGAAGCCAGCGCCTTGCTGGGCGACAAGCTGCGCGTGGGCGGGGCCTTCATCGACGACCGCAACCCCGCTTCGCCCTACCGGCTGGGCAGCGTGCACCTGGGCCTGCAGCTTGCTGAAAAGACCTGGCTCACGGCCGAGGTGGCGCGCAGCGACAGCACCCGCTACAACGCCGGCGGTTCACTGTTCAGCAACCCCAGCGGCCAGGCCGGTGAACAGCGCCAGGACCGCAGCGGCCGCGCCGCGCGCGTGGCGCTGCAGCACGAAGGCCAGAGCACGGCACTGCAGGCCAGCGTGGCGCGCACGCAGGCCGGTTTTGACAATGCCAACGCGCCCCTGCAGGCCGGCCGCAGCGAAGCGCAGGCCAAAGGTAGCGTGCAGATCAGCGACAGCGTGAAGGCTTTTGGCGAGGGCGTCTACGGCGAAGACAGCACCACCGGCGGCAAACGCAAGGGCGCTGCGGTGGGCGCCGAAGTGAAGCTCAGCGACAGCCTGCAGGTGCAGGCCGGCGTGCGCAAGGCGGTTGAAAACGGCGCCTGGAACGGTAACAACGCGGGCTTGTCGGCAGGCGTCACGCCCAACGCCACGCCGGGCAGCAGCGCGCAGCCCACGGGTGGCATGTTTGGCGGCATCGACCCGGTGGCCATCAACCCCGGCACCGGGCAGTCCATCACCACCCTGGCGGCCAGCGGCACGTCTATCGCGGCGGGGCAGGGCATCCGCGTCGACGCCACCACGCTGTTCCTGGGCGCACGACTGCGCGCCAGCGAACGCCTGGTGGTCGAAGGCCTGATCGAAGGCAGCCTGAGCGGCGACAACAAACACCGCGCCGTGCTCGCGGGCGGCTACAGCATCAGCGAACGCAGCCGCCTGGTGGCCCGCTACGAACACCAGAGTGGTGTCACGTCGGCCTACGGCGCAGCCCGGTCCAATGTGCTCAGCCTGGGCGCCGACACGAGCTACATGCCGGGCGGCCAGCTGTTCAGCGAATACCGGCTGCGCGACGCCACCAGCCGCGAAGCGCAATGGGCCAACGGCGTGCGCAACACCTGGGCCGTGCGCGAAGGGGTCACCTACACCACCGCAGCCGAATACCTGAAGGTGCTGGACGGCACGCAGGCCGGTGGCAGCGCGGCCGCGGTTTCGCTGGGCTACGACAACACCGCGCACGCGCTCTGGAAGCTGGGCACGAAGCTGGAATGGCGGCGGGTGCTGGACAACGCCCGCACAGCCGCAGACGAACGGTCCGACTCCGTGCTGTCCACCGTGCAGGTGGCACGCAAGGTCAGCCGCAACTGGACGGCCCTGGCGCGCAACTACCTGCTGCTCAACCGCCAAGGCCAGGCCCCGAACGGTGGTGGCGCCTACAACGCGCTGCAAAACCGCCTGCAGTTCGGCGCTGCCTACCGCCCGGTGGACAACAACAAGCTCGACGTGCTGACGAAGTACGAATACAAGTTCGGCAGCAACGCCGACCAGCAGCTGGGCTTGACCGAAAGGGTGCACATCGCTTCGCTGCACGGCGTCTACCACCCCAGCCGGCCTTACTGGTTGTCGGGCCGCGTGGCCGTGAAGTCGCGCTCCGAAGCCGGCCTGTCGGCCTTTGGCAAGACGCGCTACGGCGCCGCGCTGGTGGCCGGCCGCGTGGTTTACGACATCACTGAGAACATCGACATCGGGGTCATGGCGGCCGCGCTGGTGGGCAACCCCGGCCGCGCCCGCCAGACGGCGCTGGGCCTGGAGCTGGGCTACCTGGTGCAGCAGAACCTGTGGCTGTCGGCGGGCTACAACTGGCGCGGCTTCAACGACCGCGACCTCAGCGCCGGTGACTACACCAACAGCGGCTTTTACCTGCGGCTGCGTTTCAAGTTCGACGAAGACCTGTTTGGCGGCACCTCGCGCACCATCAACCGCGCGCTGGACCGCCCGCCTGCGGCCGGCGATGGCGAGCGCGACAGCAGCGCCGCCACAGCCAAACCCTGAACAACGCCAGACCATGCGCACCACCATGAACAAGCACAGCCACCCTGAACGCCTGCACGCGGGCCCGCGGGCCCCTGGGCGCCTGTTGCGCGATGCAGCGGTGCTGGCGGTGGCGCTGGCCCCGGCGTGGGTGGCTGCGCAGGCGGGTCCTGCCCTGAACCCGGTGCCGGCGCGCATCACCGACCAGGCGATCCACGCCGACTACGCCACCTACGAACGCCAGCAGGCGGCCATCAAGGCCCTGAACGACGGCGGCCGCCACCGGGTGGCCAGCTACAGCCTGGCCAAAGCGCAGTGCTGGCTGGACGTCAGCTTCCACGAATACAGCCGCAACGACCGCAGCCCCTTTCCGCAAGGCGCGCTGACCGAGTCGTACCGCATCACGCAGTACCTGTCCCAGGGCGGAGACCTCGGCAGTGCTGCCAACCCGGCCAACCAGACGCCGCTGGTGAACAACGCGGCCCGCCTGCGCCCCGACCTGTGGGACCGCGCCACGCAGTTGAAGGACCATGCCGGCTACCGCTGCGCCGAGCAGCGCGTGGCCTGCGCCGAGGTGGAACTGGTGCACGCCGGCAACGAACACAACCAGCAGCAATGGCGCCACGCCAAGCCCTACCTGCAGATCGCCGAAGACCACCTGGCCGAAGCCACGCGGGCTGCTCGGGCTTGTGTGCCACCTGTCGCAGCACCGGCATCGCCGCCGGTTCCACCGGTTGCCGTGGCACCCGGCCCGGTCGCGCCAACCGCACCCGCTGCAGTGGCGCCGCCGCGCCCCGTGGTGCGCCAGGCCAACCTGCTGTTCAACTTCGACAAGCGCGACATGCCCAGCGTGCGCGCCATGACCAAGGACGTGCTGGACCGGCTGCTGGCCGAGATCAAGACCAACGGCTGGAAGCTGGAACGCGTCACGCTGGTCGGCCATGCCGACATCTCCAGGCACCCCGCCGACCAGGGCTACAACACCCGGCTGGCCGAAGACCGCGTGCAGACCGTCAAGGCCTATCTGGTGTCGCAGGGCATCAGCGCGCAGCTGATCAGCACCTCGGCGAAGTCCGACACTGAACAGGTGGCCCATTGCGTTCGCGGCAAGCAGACGCGCATCACCTACGAAGAGTGCCTGCTGCCCAACCGGCGTGTGGAGGTGCTGGTTGAAGGCGTGGTGGCGGCCCGGCCCTGAACGCGCTGCAGGCGCGGGGCGGGTCTGCGAAACTGCGGGCCTCAAGCCCCGGGGACCCTCTTGAACACCATCGACACCGACTACCTCGTCATCGGCAGCGGCGCTGCCGGCATGGCCTTTGTTGACACCATCGTCAGCGAAAGCGACGCCCACGTCACCCTCGTCGACCGGCATGGCAAGCCCGGCGGCCACTGGAACGACGCCTATTCCTTCGTGGCGCTGCACCAGCCGTCGGCCTTCTACGGCGTCAATTCGCTGGAACTGGGCCGCGGCCGCAAGGACCCGCACGGCCTGAACCAGGGCCTGTACGAGCTGGCCACAGGGCCCGAAATCAGTGGCTACTACGACCGCGTGATGAAAGACCGGCTGCTGACCAGCGGCCGTGTGTCCTACCACCCGATGTGCAACGTCCTGGGCACCGACGAAGCGGGCGTGGGGGAATTCGAGTCCATCCTGTCGGGCCAGCGCACGCGCGTCAACGTGCGCAAGAAAACGGTGGACGCCACCTACTACAGCCCGCCCGTGCCTTCCACCCACACCCCGAAGTTCACGGTGGCGCCGGGTGTGCGCCTGGTGCCACCGAACGCCTTGCCGCAGTTGTGGGCTGCAACCGGAGCGGCTGCGTTGCCGCGCCACTTCACCGTGCTGGGCGCGGGCAAGACGGCGATGGACGCCGTGGTCTGGCTGCTGCAGTCCGGTGCCAGCCCCGACAGCATCCAGTGGGTGGTGCCGCGCGACTCCTGGCTCATCAACCGCATCACCACGCAGCCGGGGCCGGAATTCTTCAACGAAGCCATTGGCGGCCAGGCCAACCAGATGGAAGCCTTTGCCCAGGCCAGCTCCATCGACGACCTGTTTGCGCGGCTGGAAGCCTGCGGCGCGGTGCTGCGCATCGACACCAGCCGTCAGCCGACGATGTTTCACCTGGCCACGGTCGCCACGGGTGAGGTGGAACTGCTGCGCCGTGTGCAGCGCGTGGTGCGCAAGGGCCATGTGCGGGCCATTGAAGTCGACCGGCTGCTGCTGGACCAGGGCACCGAACCGCTGGCCGAGGGCGCCCTGTGTGTCGACTGCACCGCTTCAGCGGTAGAGCTGCGCGCGGTGCAACCCATCTTCCAGCCCGGCCGCATCGTGCTGCAGGTGGTGCGGCTGCCGCAGCCCACTTTCAGCGCCGCGCTGACGGCTTATGTCGAGACGCATTACGGAAGCGACGCCGACAAGAACCGCCTCTGCGCCAGCGTGCCCTTTCCGCACCGGCTGCAGGACTACCCGCGCTCGATGATGGTCAGCATGTGGAACCAGTTTCAGTGGGGCCAGGACAAGACGCTGCGCACCTGGGTGCGCAACAGCCGGCTCGACGGTTTTGGCAAGCTGATGACGGGCATCGCGCCTGATGACACCGAGAAGCTGGCCATCATTGCGCGGCTGCGTGAGCAGTCGATGGCGGCGATGGCGAACATCCCCAAGCTGCTGGCGGCGGCTGACGCCGCGCCCTAGACGGCCTGAACCGGGCGCGCAGCACGGCGCAGCGCTGCGGGCCGGCCGAGTGCTTCGGCCCGGGGCTGCAACAACAAGGGCCCGCAAGCGAAAGCTTGCGGGCCCTTTGTTCAGTGCGGGGACTACGAATAAACGTTCAGAACGGAATGTCGTCGTCCATGTCCTCAAACCCGGTGCTGCTCTTGGCCGCCGGTTTCTGCGCCGCGGGTGCGGCGCTGCGGGCTGGCGGGGCGCTGCGCTGCGGCGCGCGGTTGCTGCCCATGTCGTCGTCACCGCCCATGCCACCGCCACCACCACCACCACCGCCTTCACGGCCGCCCAGCAGCTGCATCTCGGTGGCAACGATGTCGGTGGCGTACTTCTCGATGCCGTCTTTGTCGGTGTACTTGCGCGTCTTCAGCCGGCCCTCCACGTAGACCGACTTGCCCTTCTTCAGGTATTCACCGGCAATCTCGGCCATGCGGTCGAAGAAGGTGATGCGGTGCCATTCGGTTTCTTCCTGGCGCTCGCCGTTGGTCTTGTCTTTCCACTGGCGGCTGGTGGCCACGGTGATGTTGCAGATGGCCGAACCGCTGGGCAGGTAACGGATCTCAGGGTCCTTGCCCAGGTTGCCGACGATGATGACTTTGTTGACGCTGGCCATGGCTTGCTCCGTTGCAGGTGGGGTGTGTGATGCAGCGATTATCGCCCCCGACCCGTGTTGGGCCATCGCTCCAAGGGGCTGGAGAGGTGCCCGGGCGGCACCCGCTTCGGGGTTCCCCCGCCAGGGTGGCCCTTAGGGGCGGCTGCCCGGTTGGCGGCGCCGCCAGGCTGCTCGCGTACGATGCGGTCCACGATGTCTGCCGTGTTCACCGACCTCCCCGTTTTTGCACCCGAAGACTGGCCTGAAGGGGCTGTCGCGCGGCCACCGGCCGCCCGCGCTGAAGGCGCCCGCCCGCCCCCGCCGCAAGTCCCGCCTCAATCCCTGCCACAAGCCCCGCCACCGAGTGCCCAGCAGGTGCTGCAGGAGGTGTTCGGCTATCCCGCTTTCCGCGGCGCGCAGCGCGACATCGTCGAGCACGTGGTGGCCGGCGGCGACGCGTTGGTGCTGATGCCCACCGGCGGTGGCAAGAGCCTGTGTTACCAGGTACCGGCCATCGTGCGCCACCGCGCCGGGCAGGGCGTGGCAGTGGTGGTCAGCCCGCTGATCGCGCTGATGCACGACCAGGTCGGCGCCCTGCACGAAGCTGGCGTGAAAGCCGCGTTCCTGAACAGCACGCTGGACGCCGAAGAAACGCGGCACGTGGAACGCGAACTGCTGGCCGGCCGCCTGACGCTGCTGTACGCGGCGCCAGAACGCATCCTGACGCCGCGCTTCCTGGGCATGCTGGCCTCGCTGCACGAACGCGGCCAGCTCAGCCTGTTCGCCATCGACGAAGCGCACTGCGTCAGCCAGTGGGGGCACGACTTCCGCGAAGAGTATTTGGGCTTGAGCGCGCTGCACGAGCAGTTTGCCGGCGTGCCGCGCGTGGCGCTCACCGCCACCGCCGACGACCACACACGCGCCGACATCATCCAGCGCCTGCAGCTGGAAGAAGCGCGCCTTTTCGTCGCCAGCTTCGACCGCCCCAACATCCGCTACACCATCGTCGAAAAAGACGAGCCGCGCAAACAGCTGCTGCGCTTCCTGAATGACGAGCACGATGGCGACGCCGGCATCGTTTACTGTCAAAGCCGCAAGAAGGTGGAAGAGACGGCGGCCTGGCTGGTGCAGGAAGGCATCAACGCGCTGCCCTACCACGCCGGGCTGGACAGCGACCTGCGCCGCCGCCACCAAGACCGCTTCCTGCGCGACGAAGCGGTGGTCATGGTGGCCACCATCGCCTTCGGCATGGGCATCGACAAGCCTGACGTGCGCTTTGTGGCGCACCTGGACCTGCCGAAAAACATCGAAAGCTACTACCAGGAAACCGGCCGCGCCGGCCGCGACGGCCTGCCCGCCGACGCCTGGATGACCTACGGCCTGGCCGACGTGGTGAACCAGCGCCGCATGATCGACGAGAGCGAGGCCGGCGAAGACTTCAAGCGCCTGCAGCGCGGCAAGCTCGACGCGCTGTTGGCGCTGAGCGAAGCGCACGACTGCCGGCGCGTGCGCCTTTTGACGTACTTCGGCCAGACCAGCGAACCCTGTGGCAACTGCGACAACTGCATCAACGCCCCCGCCACCTGGGACGCCACCGAGGCCGCGCGCAAGGCGCTGAGCTGCATCTACCGCTTTCGCCAAAGCAGCTCGGGGCCGCGCAGCTTTGGCGTGGTTCACCTCATCGACGTGCTGCGCGGCAAGGCCACTGACAAGGTGGCGCAATACGGGCACAGCCAGCTGTCCACCTTCGGTGTGGGCGCTGACGTGAGTGAAGCGCAGTGGCGGCTGGTGTTGCGGCAATTGATCGCGCTGGGCCATGTGCGCGCCGAGGGCGAATACAGCACGCTGCTGCTCACCGACAGCGCACGCGACGTGCTGCGCGGCGACGTGCCAGTGCGCCTGCGCGTGCCCAGCGAAACCAAGGCACGCGCGGGCGGCGCCGGTGGGCGTGTGGGCCGCGCGCGCGGCGCCGCGGGCGATGGGGCTTCACGCCCCGTCAGCGCCGGCAAGCCGCCACCCGTGGCGCTGGACGACGAGGCCACGGCGCTCTTCGTGCAGCTGAAGGCCTGGCGCGCCGAGGTGGCGCGTGAACACAACCTGCCGGCTTATGTGGTGTTTCACGACGCCACGCTGGCCGAGATGGCACGCCAGCGCCCTGGCACGCTGGACGAGATGGCCGGCATCAGCGGCGTGGGTACGAAAAAGCTCGAGGCCTATGGCGCAGAAATTCTGCGTGTGCTGGGCCGCTGATGGTTGATCTCGCAGTGGGCTGCGGCGCCGGCTTCTCCGGCGACCGCTGCGACGCTGCCGCGCCGGTGGTGAAAAGCCTGGCCGCGCGAGGCGGTCCGGCGGCGCTGGTCTTTGAGACGCTGGCCGAGCGCACGCTGGCCAACGCGCAACTGGCGCGCCGCGGCGCGCCCGACTTGGGCTATGAACCGCTGCTGGACCTGTACCTGCGCCCGGTGTTGGCCGACTGCCTGCACCACGGCATCACCATCGTCGGCAACTTCGGCGCTGCCAACCCGGCAGGTGCTGCGCGCCGCATCGCTGCGCTGGCACAGGAATTGGGGCTGCCCGCGCCGCGCATCGCCGTGGTCAGCGGCGACGACCTGTCGGGCCCGCAGCACCGCGGCCTGCTGCGCCAGGCCCTGGGTGGAACCATGGACGAAGCACGCTTCGTTTGCGCCAACGCCTACCTCGGCGCATTTGAAATCGCTGCCGCCATCACCGCCGGTGCACAGGTGGTGGTCACCGGCCGCGTGGCCGACCCTGCGCTGGTGCTGGGCCCCGCCATCGCGCACCACGGTTGGGGCCGTGACGACTGGCACGCGCTGGCTGGCGGCACCATGGCCGGCCACCTGCTGGAATGCGGCGCGCAGGTCAGCGGCGGCTACTTCGCCGACCCCGGCCGCAAAGACGTGCCCAACCTGCACGACGTGGGCTTCCCCATCGCCGAGATCGCCGCTGACGGCAGCTGCGTCGTCACCAAGCCCGCCGGCACCGGTGGCCGCGTGGACCTGCAGCCCGTGAAAGAACAGCTGCTGTACGAGATTCACGACCCCGCCGCCTACCTGACGCCCGACGTGGTGGCCGACATCTCGCAGGCCGAGCTCACGCAGCTGGGCCCCGACCGCGTGCGCCTGCACGGCGTGCGCGGCCACCCGCGCACGCCCACGCTGAAGGCTTGCGTATTCTTTGACGGCGGCTGGCTGGGCGAGGCCGAGATCTCGTACGCCGGCCCCAATGCCGAAGCCCGCGCCCGGCTGGCGATGCAGGTCCTGCAGCAGCGCTGCGGCGCTGAACTGGCGCTGCGCTTCGACCTCATCGGCATGGCCAGCATCCTGGGCGACGACGGTAACGCCTGGTTGCAGGCGGAAACAGGGCGGTCGGCACCTGCACACGACGTGCGCCTCCGCGCGGCCGGCCGCCATGCCGACGCGGCGCCGGTGGACCGCCTGCTGCGCGAAGTGACCGCGCTGTGGACCTGCGGCCCGGCCGGTGGCGGAGGCGTGCGCACGGCGCGGCGACAGCGCCTGTCCATGCAAAGTGCCTTGGTGCCGCGCGGCGAAGTGCCGGCGCGTTTCGAGTTTCTGTCGTGATAACAGAGCCTCACCCGCCCGTGTCCGTGTCCGCGCCCACCCCGGCTTCCGACACGCGGCCCACGCTGCACGACTACGCCCACGCGCGCACCGGCGACAAGGGCGACCGCATCAACATCAGCGTCATCGCCTACGACGCGCGCCATTACGCATGGCTGGTGGAACAGCTCACGGCCGACCGCGTGCGCCAGCACTTCGCGCACCGCAGGCCCACGCAGGTGCGGCGCTACCTGCTGCCCAGGCTGGCGGCCATGAATTTCGTGCTCGACGGTGTGCTGGACGGCGGCGTCAACGACAGCCTGAACCTGGACATGCACGGCAAGGCCCTGTCTTTCCACCTGCTGGCCATGGCGTTGCCCTCAGCGCCCCCCGACCCATTGGCGGCCACTGGCGCGGCCTGACGCCCATACCTGCCCGGAAACGGGCCCGCAGCTATCATGGCGGGTTGCCCACGCGCCCCGTATCCATGCCGTCGAACCCCGAAAACCGAACCGCCGAACCGGCCGGATCGCCCGTTGTGGCGGGTGCCGTCGAAACGGCCGGCGCAGCGCAGGCGGCAGCAAAGCAACCGGCCCCGGAAGTGCGCCCGCCGCGCGAGTCGCTGGAAGCCCGCGCCCTTCGTGTGCGCGGCGCCCGCACGCACAACCTGAAGAACATCGATCTCGACATCCCCAAGCATTCGCTGGTGGTGATCACGGGCTTGTCCGGCAGCGGCAAAAGCAGCCTGGCCTTCGACACGCTGTACGCAGAAGGCCAGCGCCGCTATGTCGAAAGCCTGAGCGCCTATGCGCGGCAGTTCCTGCAGCTCATGGACAAGCCCGATGTGGATGTCATCGAGGGTCTGAGCCCGGCCATCAGCATCGAGCAGAAAGCCACCAGCCACAACCCGCGGTCCACCGTGGGCACCATCACCGAGATCCACGACTACCTGCGCCTGCTGTACGCGCGCGCCGGCACGCCTTACTGCCCGGACCACGCGCTGGCGCTGCAGGCGCAGAGCGTTGCGCAGATGGTGGACAGCGTGCTGGCGCTGCCCGAAGACACGCGGCTGATGATCCTGGCGCCCGTGGTGCGCGACCGCAAGGGCGAATTCGGCGACCTGTTTGAAGACATGCAGGCACGCGGTTATGTGCGCTTTCGCGTTGGCGCCGACGGCAAGCCCGGCCAGGTTGTGGAAGCCGAGGCCCTGCCGGTGATGAAGAAAAACGAGAAGCACGACATCGATGTGGTCATCGACCGCCTGCGCGTCAAGCCCGACCTGAAGCAGCGCCTGGCCGAAAGCTTCGAGGCCGCCTTGCGCATCGCCGACGGGCGCGCCGTGGCGGTGGAAATGGACCCGCGCACCGACGCCATGGGGCGCGAACTGCCGCTGCAGGAATACCTGTTCAGCAGCAAGTTCGGCTGCCCCGTGTGCAGCTATTCGCTGGCCGAACTGGAGCCGCGCCTGTTCTCGTTCAACTCGCCCATGGGCGCCTGCCCGGCCTGCGACGGCCTGGGCCATGTGACGGTGTTCGACCCCGAGCGTGTGGTCGGCTTCCCCAGCCTCAGCCTGGCCTCCGGCGCCATCAAGGGCTGGGACCGGCGCAACAGCTACACCTTCCCCATCCTGGAAAGCGTGGCGCGGCAGCTGGGTTTTGACATCGAGCTGCCGTTTGAAAAGCTGCCCGAAAAGGCGCAGCGGGTGGTGCTGTTCGGCTCCGGCACCGAAGAGATGGAATTCACCTACGAAGCGGAAGCGCCGGCGCGCGGTGGCAAGGGCAAGACCTTGCGCAGCGTGAAGCGCCGCCACCCCTTCGAAGGCATCATCAACAGCTTCGAGCGGCGTTTCCGCGAGACCGATTCCACCGCCGTGCGCGATGAACTGGCACGCTACCAGGCCGTCAGGCCCTGTGCGCAGTGCCAGGGCTCGCGCTTGCGCCGCGAGGCGCGCAACGTGTTCCTGCAACACGCCACGGCCGACGGCGCCGGCGAGCGCGGCAAGCCCATCTACGAGGTTGAACACGCAACGCTGGCCGCCGCGCTGTCGTACTTCGAGGGCCTGAAACTGCAGGGCGCCAAGGGCGAGATTGCCGAAAAAATCGTGCGCGAAATCCGCAGCCGGCTGCGCTTCCTGAACGACGTGGGCCTGAACTACCTGAGCCTGGACCGCGGGGCCGACACGCTGTCTGGGGGCGAGGCGCAGCGCATCCGGCTGGCCAGCCAGATCGGCAGCGGCCTTTCAGGCGTGATGTACGTGCTGGACGAGCCCAGCATCGGCCTGCACCAGCGCGACAACGAAAGGCTGATCGGCACGCTGAAGCACCTGCGCGACCTGGGCAACAGCGTGCTGGTGGTGGAACACGACGAAGACATGATCCGCGCTGCCGACCACGTGGTCGACATGGGCCCGGGCGCCGGCGTGCACGGCGGCCGCGTCATGGCGCAGGGCACGCCGCAAGAGGTGGCCGACAACCCCGATTCACTGACCGGCCAGTACC
>JAYSXE010000067.1:0-4084 GCA_043717565.1 Burkholderiales bacterium
GCCGACGGTGCACGCGTCGAGCCACATCTTTGGCCACACGCGCGCTGATTTGCTGGGCGCGGCGGTGCCGATCGGCGGTGTGGCCGGCGACCAGCAGAGTGCGCTGTTCGGTCAGGCGTGCTTCAAGGCCGGGTTGGCGAAGAACACCTACGGCACCGGCTGCTTCATGCTGATGCACACCGGCGCGCAGTTTCAAACCTCGACCAATGGGCTGATCACCACCAGCGCCGCGCAAGTCACCGCCACGCCCGAGTTCGCGCTCGAAGGCAGCGTCTTCATCGGCGGCGCGGTGGTGCAGTGGCTGCGCGACGGCTTGCAGGCCATCAAGGGCAGCGGCGAGGTTCAAACCCTGGCCGAAAGCGTGCCCGACAGTGGCGGCGTGATGTTCGTGCCGGCCTTCACCGGCCTGGGCGCACCGTACTGGAAGGCGGACGCGCGCGGTGCCATCGTCGGCCTGACACGGGGCAGCACGGTGGCGCACATCGCGCGTGCCGCGCTGGAAAGCATCGCTTTTCAAAGTGCCGCGCTGCTGCTGGCGATGAGCCGCGACGCGGTGGCCGCCGGCGCGACGCCGGTGGCCGAACTGCGGGTTGACGGCGGTGCCTGCGTCAACAACCTGCTGATGCAGTTCCAGGCCGACCTGCTGGGCATTCCGGTGGTGCGGCCCAAAGTCACCGAAACCACGGCGCTGGGCGCGGCCTATCTGGCTGGCTTGGCCACCGGCGTTTACCGCAACCTGGACGAGCTGTCGGCGCAATGGCAGGTGGAGCGGCGCTTCCACCCCACGCTGCCGCGCGAGCGGGCCCAGGCCTTGATGGATCAGTGGGCGCGCGCCGTGCGCCAAGCCACCACGGCTTGAAGCCCTGCCGGTAGAGCACACGCGCGGCAACAGCAAGAAGCCGGGCGCAGTTCAAAGCGGTTCACCGCAGCACGTGGCCGTTAGCCTTCTTCTGCGGGCCCCGGCTTCTTCAGGTCCGCAAACTTGGCTGCCATCGTCGGGTTGCCGCGCGTGAGTTTCTTGATCGTCACGTCCTGCGCCTTGTCGTTGGCCAACCTCAGGTTGCGGTCGGTGCCCAGCAGGGCCTCCTTGGTCTTCTGCAAGTGGTCGATGGACTTGTCGATCTCGTCGATGGCGGTCTGGAAGCGCCTGGAGGCCAGGTCGTAGTTCTTGGCAAAGGCGCCCTTGAACGACTCCAGTTCGTTCTCGAAGGCCGTGATGTCCACGTTCTGCGCCCGCACCAGCGCCAACTCTGCCTTGTACTTCAGCGCGTTCAGCGCCGCGTTGCGCAGCAGCGTGATGATGGGCAGGAAGAACTGCGGCCGCACGACGTACATCTTCGGGTGGCGGTGAAAGACGTCGACGATGCCGGCGTTGAAGAGCTCGCTCTCCGGTTCCAGCAACGAAACCAGCACGGCGTACTCGCAGCCCTTCTCGTTGCGGTCCTTGTCCAGTTCCAACAAGAAGTCTTCGTTGCGCTTCTTGGTGGCCGTGCGGTCGCTCTCGTTCTTTATCTCGAACATGATGGAGACGATCTCGGTGCCGGCCTCGTCCACGTCGCGGAAGATGTAGTCGCCCTTGCTGCCGGTGCGGGCGTCGTTGTCCTTCTCGAAATAGGCCCTGGGGAAGGCCATCGCGCGCCTGAGGTTGAACTCGTTCTCGCAGTGCAGCTCCAGCGTCTCGCCCACCATCTTGGTGGACAGGCGGGCCTTCATGTCTTGCAGGCGAACGATCTCGCTTTCACGGTCCTTGATCTGCGTCTCGTACTTGTCCTTCAGCGCGGTTTCTGCCAACTGCTTTTGCAGTTCAGCGTGGGTCAGTTCGCTCTTGAGTTGGTCGCGTTCCTGCGCAACCGGGCTCAGCGCCTGGGCGATGGCGAGTTGTTGCGCCAGCTCGGTGGACTGCAGTCTGGCTTTCAGCTCCTGGATCTCGGTGTCCCTGTGTGCAACGGACTTCTGCACTTCGTTGGCCAGCATCGCTGCGGCCAGCCGCGCCGCGGCTTCCTGGTCGCGCTGGGCTTGTGCCAGTTGGTTGGCCAGGGCGTCGCGGTCCTTTTCCACTGCGCTGAGCGCCTCGGCCACTGCCAGCTTTCGCGCAACCGCATCGGCGTCGATCTGCGCTTGCAGCCCCAGGAGGCGCGCATCCTGGGCAGCCGCAGCCTGCTGCAGTTCGCTGGCCACTCTGGTGGTGGCCAATTCGATGGCGTTGCGCTTGTCCTGCTCGGCCAGTTCCAGGCGTTCATGCAGCTGCTGCTCGAACGCGCCGTCGCGCACCTGCTTCAGGATGTCGGCATACCTGGCTTCGTCGATCTTGAAAGCCTTGCTGCAGTGTGGGCAGATGATCTCGTGCACGTTTTGGCGCCTCCCGCCGTGTTGAGCCTGGGCCCGCAACAGCCCCGGAACGGTTCCGTGGCCTGCGGCCTTGCAGTGCAGCGCAGGCTGAGTTGCACCGCGCTTGGCTGTGGCTGGGATGATGGAGCATTTACTGGCGCCGCCAAGCCACAGAAGGCGCTGCTCCTGTGAGGGAGAGGCCCTTCCGGCGTCAAGCCGTTGCGGCGACAGCCACCGCATCAGGCTCAGAACAGGGAACGGGGTAACGACGTGGCCGGCTCTAAGAAGTTGATCTTCGAATGTGCCACCGCCACCGGGTGCAGACCATCCCCTGCCACGGGGCTCTGCCGCTGAGCCTTTTCAGCTGCAGAACTTGCGTAGGGCCGCTCAGCGCAACTTGCTTTGCGGCACGGTGAGCACTTCACCGGCCAGCGGCAAGTCGCAGCCCCTTCGCGGGGTCGTGCGCCAGGCTCTTTGTCGTCTCGTCAGCTGGCCGGTCCGCAGGACCTATGGCGGCTATGTGGCGGGGCCACCTACTCACGCTCCCGGCCAGTTGTGGTCGTGGCTGACCGGCCTGTCTGCGATGGTTGACCGACTTCGGAGATCAGCGTGCTCCGCGACCACCGGTCTGCACCACCGCTTCCCATGGGTTGAGCAAGAGCGCCCCGGTCGCCGCGAAGTCGGCCACATTGCGGGTGACCACGGTCATGCCGTGCACCATCGCGGTGGCGGCGATCAGGGCATCGCGCTTGGATCTCGGGTCAGGCACATGCAGGGCTGCACACCGCTGCGCCACGGCGGTGTCCACCGGCAGTACGCGGCCCGAAAATGCAGGCAACACATGCTGATCGAGCCAAGCCCTGAGCAAGGCGCCCTGTTTGCGGTCGCGGCGCTGCACCAGCAGCACGCCGGTTTCCAGCTCCAGGATGGTGATGGCCGAGACAAAGAGTGCAGCGGCAGGCACACTGGTGGCCCACGTCGCCACGTTCCGATCGGCCTTGCCCGCCTTGGCCTTGCGCAGTTCCGAGACGACGTTGGTGTCGAGGACAAACATCAGCTCAGATCGGCTGGCCGTGCGATGCGGCCCACACGCGGGGGGTCAAAGGCGATGTCGGCCACACCGGGCATGGCCAGCAGGTCGGCAATACTGGCGGCTTTCTGGGTGAGCTTCAGGTAGGCCTCGATGGTCAGCAGCACATGGGCCGGGCGGCCGCGATCAGTGATGATGACCGGGCCTTTGCTGGCGGCCCGCTTTGCACCGCTGGCGTCCTGATTGAACTCTCGGCTGGACACGGTGGTGATGGTCACGAGCGGACTCCTCATGTGCTGCGATGCAATGTAGTCACATTACTACATTACGACGCGCCCGACAAGCTCTGGCGGTCTCTGGCAATGCCGTGCGAACCGGCCGGAAGCAGTTGGGCATTACCGGGACCGACCGAGTCCACAGGTGCACCAAGAAGCGCCTTTCTTCCTACATGCATCGTCTCAAGCGGCCGACGCAGGGCTCGTCGACGGAGGTCTACCGTGGCTCGGTGTCACGTCATTCATCCTGATCCGCAGCAATACAGCCCGCCTGGCAGCCATTCATGACCACCCCATCTCTTTGCCGTCTGCTCCCGGTCGCCAGCGGGCGCTCGCACGGTCCCACTGCGGCCCGCACCTTCGGTCGCCGATTGGCAACTTTGACGGCGACGTGCGCTCTTGCATGCCTGCAGGCTGGCACGGCGGCAGCCGCGCCAGCGGCAGGCGTCGC
>JAYSXE010000068.1:0-66358 GCA_043717565.1 Burkholderiales bacterium
CAGCAGGATCAGGCGTTGACGTTCACCACCAGCCGCCCCCGCACCTTGCCAGCCAGGATGTCGGCTCCCGCCTGCACCACTCCGCCCATGCCGATCTCGTGCGTGATGGCTTCCAGCTTGGCCAGGTCCAGGTCACGCGCCAAGCGCGCCCAGGCGGCCTGACGTACACCTAACGGCGCCATCACGCTGTCGATGCCGTACAGCGTGATGCCGCGCAGGATGAAAGGCGCCACCGAGCCCGGCAGGTCCATGCCCTGCGCCAGCCCGCACGCCGCCACCGCGCCGCCGTAACGCGTGCCGGCGCAGGCGTTGGCCAGCGTGTGGCTGCCGACCGAGTCCACCACGCCGGCCCAGCGTTCCTTGGCCAGCGGCTTGCCGGGGGCTGACAGTTCGTCGCGTGAAATCACCTCGGCAGCGCCCAGGCTCTTCAAGAAGTCGGCCTCATTCAAACGCCCCGTGCTGGCCACCACGCGGTAGCCCAGCTTGGACAGCAGCGCCACCGCCACGCTGCCCACGCCGCCATTGGCTCCAGTCACCAGTACGTCGCCGCTGGTCGGCACCACGCCGTGCTTTTCAAGCGCCAACACGCACAACATGGCGGTGTAGCCGGCGGTGCCGATGGCCATGGCCTGGCGCGCTGAAAGGCCCGCCGGCAACGGCACCAGCCAGTCGGCCTTCACACGCGCTTTCTGCGCCAGGCCGCCGCTGTGCGATTCACCCACGCCCCAGCCGTTCAGCAGCACCGCGTCGCCCGCCTTGTAGCGCGCGTCGCTGCTGTCCAGCACGCTGCCGGCGAAGTCGATGCCCGCGTGCAACGGGAACTTGCGCACCACCGGGCTCTTGCCGGTCAGCGCCAGCCCGTCCTTGTAGTTGATGGTGGAGTAGTCAACGCGCACCGTCACTTCGCCCGCCGGCAGCGCGCTGTCTTCAACGTCTTTCAGGCCCGCGCGGTAACCCGCTTCATCTTTTTCAACAACGATGGCTTTGAACATGCAGGGTCTCCTGAAAGGGTATGGGGTTCGATGCCGTCATTGTGCGGGAGCCTGTTGCGGCGCCTGCAACGCCTGCACTGTTTGTTGCGCAATCACCGCCTCTTCGTTGGTGCGCAGCACCCAGGCCGCCACCGGGCTGGCTGCCGTGGTCACGCAGCCCAGGCCGCGCTGGTTGGCGGCGGTGTCGGCCTGCACGCCCAGCCAGGCCGCGCCTGCCATCACGCGCTGGCGTATGGCCACCGCGTTTTCGCCCACGCCACCGGTAAAGACCAGCGCGTCCAGCCCGCGCAGCGCGGCGGCCAGCGCGGCCAGTTCGCGCAGGATGTGTTCCACCAGGTGTTCCACCGCCAGCTGCGCGGCGGCAGTCTCGCTGGCCAGCAGCGTGCGCATGTCGCTGCTCAGGCCCGACAAGCCCAGCCAGCCGCTTTGGCGCGACAGCAGGGTCTCCACCGCATCGGCCGTCAGGCCTTCCTGGCGCATCAGGTGCAACACCACGGCCGGGTCCAGCCGGCCGCAGCGCGTGCCGCTGGGCAGGCCGTCCAGCGGCGAAAAGCTCATGGTGGTGGCCACGCTGCGGCCACCCTGCAGCGCACACATCGAAGCGCCGTTGCCCAGGTGCGCCACCACCACGCGGCCGGCGGCCAGCGCCGGGGCCTGCTGCTGCAGTTGCTGCGCGATCGACGCGTACGACAAGCCATGAAAGCCGTAGCGCCGAATGCCACGGTCGTGCAGCGCTTGCGGCAGTGCAAAGCGCTGGTGCACTTCGGGCATGGTGCGGTGGAAGGCGGTGTCGAAACACGCCACCTGCGGCACCCCCGGAAAGGCCACCATGGCTGCACGCAGGCCCGCCAGGTTGTGCGGTTGGTGCAGCGGCGCCAGCGGCGCCAGCGCCTCGATGCCCGCCAACACGTCGCCAGCCACCCGCGCCGGGCCGTCAAACCGCGTGCCGCCGTGCACCACGCGGTGGCCCACCGCGGTGATGGTCTCGCCACCCAGTTGCTGCAGCAGACCGGCCAGCGCGTCGGCATGCGAAGCACCGCCCACGCCCAACCCTTCCAGCAGGCCGCTGCGCAGCGCCACCGCCGGCGCGGCTTCATCGAACAACGCGTACTTGATCGACGAAGAGCCGGCGTTGAGCGTCAGTACCGTCACGTCACGTCAAACGTAGTCTTTGTACTTGTCCAGGAAGCGCACCGGCTTGCTCAGCGCGTCGCGGCGGAACGGGTCGCCCAGTTCACGCGTGCACATGATCTCGATGACGCAGGTCTTCTTCTGGTTCATCTGCAGGTCGATGGCCTTCTTCAGCGCCGGGCCCACGTCTTCCAGCCGGTCGACGACGATGGCTTCGGCACCCATGGCCTTGGCGATGCCGGCGAAGCTTTCGCTCTCCAGTTCACCGGCCACGAAGCGGCGGTTGTAGAAGTCGACCTGGTTCTTCTTTTCCGCGCCCCACTGGCGGTTGTGGAACACCACGCCAGTGACGGGGATGTTGTGGCGCACGGCGGTCATGATCTCGCTCATGCTCATGGCCCAGGCGCCGTCGCCGCTGTAGGCCACCGCCGGGCGGTCGGGCGCGGCCAGCTTGGCGCCGATCATGGTGGGCAGTGAATAGCCGCAGTTGCCAAAGCTCATGGGCGCGAAGAAGCTGCGCGGCTCTTCAAAGCGCAGGTAGCTGTTGGACACGGCGTTGATGTTGCCGATGTCGGTGGACACCATCACACGCGGCGGCATGGCCTTTTCCAGTTCACGCAGCACCTGGCGCGGGCTCAGGTAGCTGCCGCCGTTGAAGGTGCGTTCGCCCTTGGCTTCTTCAATCATGTCCAGGCTGTAGGCGTCGTGCTCGTGCGTCCAGCCGTCCAGTTCTTTTTCCCACGCCGCTTTTTCGGTGGCGATGCGTGCGGCGCGTTCCATCTTGTTGCCGTCGCTGGCCAGTTCCAACGTGGAAAGGCGCGCCAGCAGCGTCTTGGCCACCGCCTTGGCGTCACCGTGGATGCCGACGTGGATCTTCTTCACCAAGCCCAGGTTGGTGTGGTCGGCTTCGACCTGGATGATCTTGGCTTCCTTGGGCCAGTAGTCCATGCCGTACTGCGGCAGCGTGCCGAAGGGGCCCAGCCGTGAACCGAGTGCGATCACCACGTCGGCCTGCGCCATCAGCTTCATCGCAGCCTTGCTGCCCTGGTAGCCCAGCGGGCCGCACCACAGCGGGTGACTGGCGGGGAAACTGTCGTTGCGCAGATAGCCATTGACGACCGGCGCGCCCAGGCGTTCAGCCAGCGCCTTGCATTCGGTGACAGCGTCACCCAGCACCACGCCACCGCCAGCAATGATGACCGGGAACTTGGCCGTGCGCAGCAGCTCGATGGCCGCCTGCAGGCTCATCTCGCCGCCGCTGCCGCGCTCCACCCGCATGGGCTTGGGAATCTCGCAGGTGATCTCGCCATAGAAATAGTCACGCGGAATGTTCAACTGCGTCGGCCCCATCTCGCTGATGGCACGGTCGAAACAACGCGCGGTGAACTCGGCCATGCGCTTGGGGTTGTTCACATGGCCCTGGTACTTGGTGAATTCCTGGAACATGGGCAGCTGCTGCGCTTCCTGGAAACCGCCCAGGCCCATGCCCATGGTGCCGGTCTCGGGGGTGATCATCACCACCGGGCTGTGCGACCAGTAGGCCGCCGCAATCGCCGTCACGCAGTTGCTGATGCCGGGGCCGTTCTGGCCGATGACACGCCGTGGCGGCCGCTGACGCGCGCATACCCGTCGGCCATGTGTGCCGCGCCCTGTTCATGCACCACCGGGATCAGCGTGATGCCGGCCGGCGCAAAGATGTCCATCGCGTCCATGAAGGCCGAACCCATGATGCCGAACATGTGCGTCACACCGTTGGCGACCAGTGTTTCGACGAAGGCCTCGGAAGGTGTCATCTTCTGCACGCCTTGCACGGCCTGGCGGGCGGGAATTTTGTCGGGTGCGTTCATGGTGGGGGTCCTTCAGGGTCAAAATGAGGGAAGACGTTCGTTTCAAAATTCGGGACGTTGGGTTCCGGATTATGACCATAATGCAGCGGCTCGCGCTACCATCCGGGCCATGAAACGCGACCTGCACAGCGCCGTGCTGCCCGCCCCGGCACCCGAAGACGACAGCGCCGACACACCCGCGCTGCGCCTCTTCGCGCTGCTGGAACGTGTGGCCGCGCAAGACCGGCTGTTTTCACTGCAAAGCCTGGTGGAAGACACCGGCTGGCCCAAGCCCAGCGTGCACCGCATGCTGCAGCAGCTGGAAAGCGCGGGCCTGGTGCAGCGCGAAGGCGACACGCGCCACTACAGCACCGGCCTGCGGCTGCAGCGCTTTGCGCGCACGCTGCTGGCCAACAGCAGCTTCCATGGTGCTCGCCACCGCGTGCTGCGCGCGCTGGTGGACGAGGTGGGCGAAAGCTGCAACATCACCGCGCTGGCCGGGGGCGAGGTGGTGTACCTGGACCGCGTGGAAACCGCCGCGCCGCTGCGCTTTTACCTGCACCCGGGCTCGCAGGTGCCGGTGCACTGCTCGGCCAGCGGCAAGGTGTTCCTGTCGCAGATGCAGCCGGCGCAACGCGCCCGCCTGCTGCAGGTGGCGCCGCTGGAACGCTGCACCCCCGCCACGCTGACCGATGCCGCTGCGCTGGGCCGTGAACTGGCCG
Organism: Burkholderiales bacterium; assembly: GCA_043717565.1. Taxonomy (GTDB): domain Bacteria; phylum Pseudomonadota; class Gammaproteobacteria; order Burkholderiales; family Burkholderiaceae_C; genus Rubrivivax. The sequence continues at coordinate 4,672 of JAYSXE010000068.1, forward strand.
ACGTGCAACGGCTGGGCTACGCACTGGACCGCGAGGAATTCCTGCCCGGCCTGGTGTGTGTGGCCGTGCCCGTGCCCAGCGCCGACCCGCTGGGCCGCGCCGCGCTGTGTGTGGCGCTGCAGGCACCGGCCGTGCGCCTGCCCATCCAGAAGGCGCTGAAGTGGCTGCCGGCCCTGCGCCGCGCGGCACGCCTGCTGGGCCAGCTGGAAACCGACACCCTGGCCGAACCGGCACCCGAGCCCCCCGCCCAACCCCGCCGAAAGACCCGATGACCGAACTGGCCGACCTTCAGCCGCAACTTCGGCCCGACACCACCGTGTCGGTGCACAGCACCTTCGGCTTCGACAGCCCGCTGCACGTACCGGCCTTCAGCCAGCGCGACGCCCATGTGCCCGAAGTCGATGCGGCCTACCGCTTCAACCCCGAGGTCACGCTGGCCATCCTGGCCGGCTTTGCGCACAACCGCCGCGTGCTGGTGCAGGGCCTGCACGGCACCGGCAAAAGCACCCACATCGAACAGGTGGCGGCGCGGCTGAACTGGCCCTGCGTGCGCGTGAACCTGGACGGCCACGTCAGCCGCCTGGACCTGGTGGGACGCGACGCCGTGGTGCTGCGCGACGGCCAGCAGGTGACGGAATTCCAGCCCGGCATCGTGCCCTGGGCGCTGCAGCGGCCGGTGGCGCTGATCTTCGACGAATACGACGCCGGCCGGCCCGACGTGATGTTCGTCATCCAGCGCGTGCTGGAGACTGATGGCAGGTTTACGCTGATGGACCAGAACCGCGTGCTGCAGCCGCACCCGGCATTCCGCCTGTTTGCCACCGCCAACACCGTGGGCCTGGGCAACCTGAACGGCCTGTACTTCGGTGCGCAGCGGCTGAACCACGCGCAGATCGACCGCTGGAACATCGTGGCGGCGCTGAACTACCTGCCCGCCGACGAAGAAGTGGCCATCGTGCTGGCGCGTGTGCCCGCGCTGGCCGACGACGCCGGCCGCGCGCTGGTGCGCCAGATGGTGGCGCTGGCCGAGATGACGCGCAAGGGTTTTGCGGCCGGTGACCTTTCAACGCTGATGTCGCCCCGCACCGTCATCACCTGGGCGGAAAACCTGCAGATCTTTGCCGACGTGGGCACCGCCTTCAAGCTGTCGTTTGCCAACAAGTGCGACGAAGCCGAGCGGCCCGTGGTGGCCGAATACTTCCAGCGCTGCTTCGACCGCGAACTGGACGGTGCCGTGACGCCGTGAAAGGCGCGCCAGCGTTCGCTTGATCCCGCCCCGGCCAGCCCACCACCCATGTCGGAAGCCCAAGCCGCCGCCCGCCACCAGCAGCGCGTGGAAGAGCTGTGCGCGGCGGCCATTCGCGCGCTGTGCGGCCAGCGCGACCTGCACTTTCGCGGGCGCCGGCTGCACCGCGGCCGCGAGCGGCTGCCGCCTTATGCGCCGCACCTGCACCCGCGCATCGAAGACGACGACTTCAGCTCCTTCCGCGGCGCTGCCGACGGCCTGGCGCTGCGGTTGCGGCTGTCAAATCCCGGCCTGCACCAGCAGCTGGCGCCCGCCGAGCCGCTGCGCCGCATGCTGTTCGACCTGCTGGAGCAGTTTCGCGTGGAGGCGCTGGCCACCGGCCCGTCAACGCCCAGCCCCGCGGTCGCCGGCAGCGACGAAGAAACCGGCTGGCCCGGCGTGCGCCACAACCTGCACCACCGCTTCGAGGCCTGGTCGCTGGCCTTCCACCACGCCGGCCTGACCGACACCGCGCGCGGCCTGCTGCTGTTCACGGTGGTGCAGATGGCGCGCGCGCGCATCACGGCCGAGCCGCCCCCGGAAGCGGTGGAAGACCTGATGGAGGCCACGCGCGCCGGCATTGCGCCGCTGCTGGGCCACGCGCTGGCGCCAATGCGGCGCAAGCGGCACGACCAGGCCGCCTTTGCCGTGCACGCGCTGCAGCTGGCCGACGCGGTGGCGGGGCTGCTGCAGCAGGAAGGCGGCACCCTGCTAGACGGCACGGCCGAGAACATTCACGAACACGACGAACGCGTGGCTTTCGGCTTTCTGGTGAACGTGGACGACCAGCCCGAGGCCGACGCAGCAGCCACCGTGGTGCCGGGCAACAGCCGCGTGCTGATGGGCAGTGCCAGCGGCTACCGCATCTACACGACAGCCTACGACCGTGTACTGCGCCCCGCAGCCCACCTGCGCCGTGCCGAGCTGGACGACTTTCGCCAGCGGCTGGACGGCCTGGTGGCCGCGCAGGGGCTGAACATCAACCGCCTGGCGCGGCAGCTGCAAGCTGCGCTGTCGCGCCCCGCGCGTGACGACTGGGCCAGTGCGCAGGAAGAGGGCCTGATCGACGGCCGCGCGCTGTCGCAGCTGGTGGCTTCGCCCACCGAAAGGCGCCTGTTCAGGCAGGAACTGCAAGAACCGCAGGCCGATGCCACGGTGACGGTGCTGATCGACTGCTCGGGCTCGATGCGCCAGCACATCGAGCACGTGGCGCTGCTGGTGGACGTGCTGGCGCGGGCGCTGGACATGGCCGGCGTGCCCAACGAGATTCTGGGCTTCAGCACCGGCGCGTGGAACGGCGGCCGCGCCGCGCGCGACTGGCAGCGCGAAGGCCGCCCGCAGCACCCCGGCCGCCTGGCCGAAACGGCGCACCTGGTGTTCAAGAACGCCAACACGCGCTGGCAGCACGCCCGGCGCGACCTGGCCGCGTTGCTGCGCCCCGACCCGTTCCGCGAAGGCGTGGACGGCGAAGCGCTGGCCTGGGCGGCACAACGGCTGCGCACACGCAGCGAAACGCGCAAGCTGCTGGTGGCGGTGTCTGACGGCTGCCCGATGGAAGCGGCCACGCAGCAGGCCAACGACGAGCACTACCTCGACCACCACCTGCAGCAGGTGGCCGGCGCGCTGGAAATCGACGGCGACATCGAACTGTCTGCCCTGGGTGTCGGGCTCGACCTCAGCCCCTACTACCGGCGCGGCCAGGTGCTGGACCTGCAGCACGGCATCAGCAGCCGGCTGCTGGGCGAGGTGGTCGCGATGCTGGCCGGGCGAGGCCGCAGCCGCTGAGCGGGCAACGCCGGCTCTGGGCCAGCAGCGGCGCGCGGGGACGTCTCACCCGCACCCACCACTGCCACGGCCTGCGGGCTACCGGGTGCCGGTCAACGCAAACATCGCCCCTTCGGGGTCCACGCCGTTGACGATCCAGCCGCCGCCAGGCACTTCCATCGGGCCGTTGACCACTTGGCCACCGGCGTCGACGATGCGCTTCGCGGCGCGCTCGATACCGTCCACGCGGAAGTAGATCAGCCAGGCCGGCCGCGGAAACTGGGTGTCGGCCATGATGCCGCCCAAGTCGCGGCCGCCGCTGGCCCACAACTGGTAGATGCCCGCCGGGCCCATGTCCATGGCGGTGGACTTGCGCCAGCCGAACTGCGCCGTGTAGAAGTCGGTGGCTTTGTCCACGTTGATGGCGTGCAGTTCATGCCAGGCGCCATGACCGGCGCGGTCGGGGGCGCAGGCGGTGCTGGTGTCGTCGGTGGCGCCACGCATCACGTAAAACGGCGCGCCCTGGGGGTCGGCCACCATCGCGATTCGCCCCACGTCAGGAAGGTCCATCGCCGGCATCTGCACCGACCCGCCGGCCGCCACCAGCTCGGTTACACAACGGTCCACGTCGTCGACGCCCAGGTACATCATCCAGCAGGGCTGGGCGCCCTGTTCGGTCATCTCGGCGTTCAGCGTGAAGACACCACCCACCAGGCCGTCGGCGGCGCTGATCATGCGGTAGTCCATCGTCAGCCCCGGCGGTGGCGACTCGTCAATCTTCCAGCCCACCACCGCTTGGTAGAAGCGGCGCGCGGCCTGCGGGTCGTTGCACAACAACTCGTACCAGACGGGGGTTCCGTGCGCTGGGCTCATGTCGGGCTCCTGGTGGGGTGCAAAGGCAGTCCGCGCATTCTGGCGCAAATGCTTTACATGGGCCCCTCACGGGCCCCTCACGGCAAACGGCGTGCCTACGGAGGAAAGCCCCTTGGGCAAGGCATTGTCCGACAGCGCAACGCGCACGGCGCCGACTCCACCCGGCACCACTGCCGGCCACACTGAAGCCTCAGACAAACCACCACAGAAAGCCGAGACCATGACCTCCAAAACCTCTTCCGCCCTGATCGCTTTGGCCCTTTCCGCCTTCGCTGTTTCCGGTGTTCAGGCGCAAACCACCCGCGAAGCCGTGAAGGCCGAAGCCACTGCCGCCGCGCCCACCAAGGCCACTGGCGAACTGAGCGTTGCCAACCAGGACAAGGGCAGCAAGCCGATGCCTTCGAATACTTCGCGCGCCGCCGTGAAGTCCGACGCCAAGGCTGCCGGCGATTCAGGACAGATCGCCTCGGGCGAGCGCAGCACCGCCAACCAGGGCAAGAAGCCAGCACCGCGCCGTGCGTCAGAGAAGAGCCGCGCGTCCGTCAAGGCCGAGGCCGCTGCAGCCAACAAGTCGGGTGGTTTGTCACGCGGCGAGTCGTCGGTGCCCAACCAGGACCGTGGCGGCATCAAGCCCTGAACGCGCCCCTTCAAACGTTACCGCCCGGTCCGTAAAGGCCCGGCCACCCACAGACCACCACCAGCAGGAGCAGACCATGCACGCGCAGACCGCATCGAACGAGTTCACAGCTGATTCCGAAGGCAGCAGCCGCTACCTGAGCAGCCACGAGCTGGCTCAAGGCGTCGAAGTGCAGGAACTGAATCTGCACGATGTGAGCAACAACCATTTGCAGGAATTGCTGCAGATGGTGCGCGGGTGGCGCCAACGCGGCAACATGGCCAGCGGCTGATGCCGTTGGATCAGACCGGTCTTGCAGTCGTGGGTGATGGGGCCTGGTGCCGCATCACCCATTTTTTCTGAAGCAACCGCGGCATGTCAGCCCAGCAGGCTGGCTGCCAGCCGGGTGCCCTGGTCAATGGCGCGCTTGGCGTCCAGTTCGCCGGCCTCGGCCGCACCGCCAATCAGGTGCACGTTCACGCCCGCTGATAGCAGCGGTGCCTGCAACTCGCGCAGCGGCTCCTGGCCGGAACACAGCACCAGCGTGTCGAAGGTCAGTACCGTGCCGTCCTGACGTTTCGGGCCGAAGGTGACGAACAAGCCCACGCCCTGGCTGTCTTCCGGGCTTCCGCTGATGCCTTCGCTGCTGCCCGGTGCGGCGGCGATGCGCTCGTAATTCACGCCGGCCAGCATCTCCACGTTTTTCATCTTCAGCGCGGCGCGGTGTATCCAGCCCGTTGTCTTGCCCAGCGCCGCGCCGTGTTTGCCAGGCTTGCGCTGCAACAGCGTCACCTGGCGAGCCGCGGGTTCGGGCTGCGGCCGCACCACGCCGCCCCGTTGCTCTTCGGGGTCGGCCACACCCCATTCACGCAGCCAGGCCGGCAGGTCGGTGGTGATGGATGGGTGGCCCCGGTCGGCGCCATGCGCCAGGTATTCGGCCACGTCGAAGCCGATGCCGCCGGCTCCGATGATGCCCACGCGCTGGCCCACCGGCTTCCTGTGCAGCAGCACGTCGATGTAGCTCAGCACCGCCGGGTGGTCCTGCCCCGGAATGCGCGGGTCGCGCGGCGTCACGCCGGTGGCCAGCAGCACCTGTGCGTAGCCGCCAGCGGCCAGTTGTTCGGCACTGGCGCGTTGGCCCAGGTGCAACACCACACCCAACGTCTGCAGACGGCGGCCGAAGTAACGCAGCGTCTCTTCGAACTCTTCCTTGCCCGGAATGGTTTTCGCCATGTTGAACTGGCCGCCGATGCGGGGCGCGCTGTCGAACAGGTGCACCTCGAAGCCACGCTCGGCCAGCGTGCAGGCAGCCGCCAGGCCGGCGGGGCCGGCACCCACCACGGCCACGCGCTGGCGCGCCGCGGCGATCTTGATCACCAGCTCGGTCTCGTGGCAGGCGCGCGGGTTCACCAGGCAGCTGGCAATGCGGTTCTGGAACGCGTGGTCCAGGCAGGCCTGGTTGCAGGCGATGCAGGTGTTGATCTCGTCGGCGCGGCCCGCCTGCGCCTTGGCCACGAAGTCGGGGTCGGCCAAGAAGGGCCGCGCCAGGCTGACCATGTCGCCGCTGCCGTCGGCCAGCACGGCTTCAGCCACCTCGGGCGTGTTCAGGCGGTTGCTGGTGACGACCGGGATGAAGTTGCCTTCGGCACGCAGCGCCGTGCGCAGTTTCTTCGTCACCCACGCAAAGGCCGCGCGCGGCACGCTGGTGGCGATGGTGGGCACACGTGCTTCGTGCCAGCCGATGCCGGTGTTCAGGATGCTGGCGCCGGCGGCGGTGACGGCGCGCGCCAGCTGCAGCACCTCGGGCCAACTGCTGCCATCGGGTATCAGGTCGATCAGGCTGATGCGGTAGATCACGATGAAGTTCGGTCCCACGGCTTCACGCACACGCCGCACCACCTCCACCGCCAGCCGCATGCGGTTGGCGTAGTCGCCGCCCCAGCGGTCGCTGCGGTGGTTGGTGTGCGTGACGAGAAACTGGTTGATGAAGTAGCCCTCGCTGCCCATCACCTCGACGCCGTCGTAACCCGCTTCCTGCGCCAGCCGCGCGCAGCGCACGAAGGCGCGGATCTGCCGTTCGATGCCACGCTCGCCCAGTTCACGCGGCGTGAAAGGCGAGATGGGGCTCTGGATGCGCGAAGGCGCCACGCACAGCGGGCTGTAGCCGTAGCGGCCGGTGTGCAGGATCTGCAGCGCAATCTGCCCGCCTTCGGCATGCACGGCGTCGGTGACCTGGCGGTGGCGCTGCGCCGCGCCCGACGTTGACAGCGTGCCGGCAAAGGGCTTGGCCCAGCCTTCGATGTTGGGCGCAAATCCCCCCGTGACGATGAGCCCCACGCCACCGCGAGCACGTTCGGCATAAAACGCCGCCATGCGCGCAAAGTGCTTGCGGCCGTCTTCCAGGCCGGTGTGCATGCTGCCCATCAACACGCGGTTCTTCAGCGTGGTGTGGCCCAGATTCAGCGGGGCGAGCAGGTGGGGGTACGGGGCGTGGGTCGTCATGGGGCGATACCAGGGCCCGGGCAACCCGCTAGACGCCTGATGTCAAGGCCGGCGTTCCGGGCCTGGGCTGCTTTCACCCTTTCGCCGCCGGCGCAGGGTGGTCTGCCGCGCCCTCCGGATCGGGCCCGGCCGGCGCAGCGGCGGCAGGCATGCACAGCGCCGGCGCGGCCATCTTTTCCCCGTCCCATTGCTGGCCGCACCAGCAGCGGCCTTCGCTGTCGATGATGCAGGTGCCGCTGCCACAGCAGCGCGGATCTTCGGCCATGTCCATCTCCGCCAAAACGAAGCGCCGCATTGTGCCCAAGGGCGGGCCAACGGGCTTGCACCCACGCCAGCGCCGGGTTGGCAAGCATGGGTATGCTATCCAGATGGGGGTTGAGCGAAGGCCCCGTGACCCCGGGAGCCCCACGATGCAAACGCTCGATGACATGCGCAGCCAGCATCTGCTCAGTGACGAGCAGCATGCCCAGATTGGCGCCTGGATCGCCGCCGGCAAGACCCCCGAGGCCATTCTGCAGATGCCGCCGCACCTGTGGCGCGCCTTTGCGCTGGCCAGCGTGCTGATGGGCTTTGATGCCGACCTGGACCAGCCACCGCTGATGGGCGGCGACGGGGGGTAGCGGCGGTCACCGGCCGCGGTCGACCGCCGCCCGCGTCAGGTCAGCCGGTACAGTTCCAGCAGCACCGCGCGCGCCTCGCGCTGGCCCACTGCGATGGCCATCACCCGGTTCAGGTGCTGCCACTGCGGTGCGCCGGTGGTGAAGCGCACCAGCGTGCGAAAGAAGTATTCGTCGCGCGCCACGGCTTCACCGCGCGCCAGGCGCGCCATCACCTCGGCCGGGCCATGGCGCAAGCCGTTGCTTTGCACCTCGATCAGCGCGCCGTCGTCGCTGCGGATCACATAGTGCGCAGCGATGTCCAGCACGCCGTCGCTGCGCGCCACCTGCCAGTCCACTCCGCCTTCCACCAGCGTGCCGTTCAGTTCGGGCCCGCGCACCGTGCCCGTGCCCAGCGGCACGGTGCGCCGCTCGCCGTAAGGCCCGACGCCCAGGCTGACCAGCGGCCCCACTTCACAGCGCACCTGCGCCATGGCAACCAGTTGGGGTGGGGCGGCGAAGGTGGGTGTGTTCATGGGGGCCTTGGTGCGGGGTGCAGGCACCGGTGCGCCTGCTCAAGCGGCTGATGATGCCGCGCTGGCGGCCGCTGGTGGGCGCTGGCGCGCGCGGCTCAGCGGACGCGCACGCGCGCGCGCGATGCGGTCAGCAGCGCGCGGGTTTCGTCATCGGGCCGTGCCGGCAGCTTGCGGTAGTCGGTGCAGTCGCTTTGGCGGCTCATCAGCTGGTGGTTGATGAGCTCGCGGCGCAGCGTGGCGTGGTCGAAGAACAGGTTGGCCGCTTTCAGGATGGCGTTGACCTCGGCTTCGGTGTAGCTGCGCTTGGCGTCGAAGCGTGTCCACAACACCCACATCACCAGCTTCTGCACGCTGTACTTCACCGGCCAGCGCATCAGCCGGCCCTGTTGGTCGAACTGCGCCAGCGCCTTGCGGGCGTTGTCGGTCAGCAGCGGCAGCGGCGCGGCGGCTTCGTCAGGCGTTGGCTGCGCAAAGGCTGTGGGTGCCGGCGCGGGCCGCTCGCGCAACGCCAGCCGCAGCGCCGACCAGTTGCGCTGGCCCTGGGTGCGGGCGATGAGGTTCAGCAGTTCCACCTGCCCCGGCGGTTCGGGTTTGCTGGCGTGGCGCTGGTTCAGGGCCTGGCCCAGCGTGCGGGCAAAAGCCGACACGTCGGCGATCTGCAGCGAAAAGAGTTCCTTGTTGCTCATGGGGCGCTTTCTCGGCGCCCGGGGCACACGGTGGTTCGTGGCACGGCCGGGCGTCAACACTGCATGCGCGTGAAAACCTGGCCACTGCAAAGTGGCAGGCGCCGGTGGTTGCCGTCTTCCGGCCTGGCGCATGCGTGGTGACGCAATGGGCTGAAGGCCATGGTGTGTGTGCTGGCAGGTCTAGCTCGTGGTGGGCCACGCGGCAACGCCTGGGTGAACTGCCGACCCTGGGCGCGCAGTGTAGCAACGCGATTCGCCCGCGCGATCTTCAGCCTGAAGTGCAAGCGCCGTGTTCTGACAGCCCGTGCTTCCCCGGTGGTGGGCGCTGGTGCGGGCCCACTACATTCAAGATCCCCCGAAGGAGCCTGTCATGCCGCCGTCATCACCGCCTGTCGCGTCGCTGTCTGGTCTGTTGGTTGCGCTGCGCCCCACGCGGCCGATTTCGTGGCCGATTGCGCGGCCGATTGCGCGGCCGGCTGCGCGGCTGCCTGCGCAACGGGTTGCGCGGCTGCCTGCGCAACTGCTCGCGCATCTTCGAGTCGGCGCTTTGGCGAGCTGCACTGCTGCGCTGCTGGCCACCGCCGTGCCGCTGGCCGCGCAGGCGCAAGGCAGCTACCCGGACAAGCCGGTGCGCTTCCTGGTGCCCTATCCGCCGGGCGGCGGCACCGACGTCATCGCGCGCATCGTGCAGCAGAAATTTGCCGCGGTGCTGGGCCAGCCGGTGGTGATTGAAAACAAGGGCGGCGCCGGCGGCTCGGTGGGCACCGACGTGGTGGCCAAGGCCGCGCCCGATGGCTACACGGTGCTGTTCACGCTGAGCTCGCACACCATCAACCCGGCCATCTTTCCGAAGCTGAACTTCGACACCATCAAGGATTTCGAACCCGTGGGCCTGGTGGCTTCGCTGCCGCAGATCCTGGTGGCGCACCCCGGCTTTGCGCCCAACACCGTGGCCGAGATGACGACGCTGGCGAAGGTCCAACCCGGCAGCGTGTCCTTTGCTTCAGTGGGCAACGGTTCACCGGGGCACCTGGCCGGTGAACTGCAGGCGCTGCGCACGGGCATCAAGATCACGCACATTCCCTATCGCGGCGGCGGCCCGGCGATGACCGACGTGATGGGCGGCCAGGTGCCCACGCTGTGGGTGTCCATCCCCGCCGCGGCGCAGTTCGTCAAAACGGGCAAGGTGAAGGCGCTGGCCGTGTCCACCATCAAGCGCAGCGCGGCCTTTCCCGCGGTGCCGACGATGCAGGAAGCCGGCGTCGCCGACTTCGAGGTCGACAGCTGGTACGCGATGTTCGTGCCGGCAAAAACGCCGCGCGCCGTCATCGACCGCCTGAACCAGGCGCTGAACACGGTGCTGGCCGACGCCGACGTCCGCGACAAGCTGCTGGCCCAGGGCGCTGAAGCCGTGGGCGGCATGCCCGAGCGCCTGGGGCAGACCGTGGCAGCCGAGGTCCCGAAGTGGATCAAGCTGGCCAAGGACGCCAACATCAAGGCCGATTGAGGGCTGCAGGCATGAACGACATCAGCAAGGCCGTGACCGAAATCGTGGCCCGCGCCCGCGCCGCGCAGCGCGTGGCCGACGGCTACGACCAAGCGCGTGTGGACGAGCTGGTGGCTGCCGCCGGCTGGGCCATCATGGAACCCGTCCGCAACCGAGAACTGGCTGAACTGGCGGTGGCCGACACCGGCATCGGCAACGTGGAAGACAAGGTGCGCAAGAACCACCGCAAGACGCTGGGCCTGCTGCGCGACCTGCAGGGTGCGCTCTCGGTGGGCGTGATCAAGGAAGACGCGGCACTGGGCATCGTGGAAGTGGCGCGGCCCGTGGGCGTGGTGTGCGCTGTCACGCCCAGCACCAACCCGGGCGCCACGCCGGCCAACAAGGTCATCAACGCACTGAAGGGCCGCAACGCGGTGGTCATCGCGCCCTCGCCCAAGGGCTGGACCACGGCAGCGCGGCTGGTGGCCTTCATGCACCAGCAGTTCGCGCGCATCGGTGCGCCGGAGGACCTGGTGCAGCTGTTGCCGAGCCCGGTGAGCAAGGCTTCCACGCATGAACTGATGCGCCAGTGCGACCTGGTGGTGGCCACCGGTTCGCAAGCCAACGTGAAGGCGGCCTACACCTGCGGCACGCCGGCCTTCGGCGTGGGTGCAGGCAACGTGGCCGGCATCGTGGACGACAGCGCCGACATCGAAGCCGCAGCCGACCGTGTGCTGCGCAGCAAGACCTTTGACAACGCCACCAGCTGCTCGTCAGAGAACAGCCTGGTGCTGGTGGGCGGGGCCGCAGCACCGATGCTGGCGGCCCTGCAGGCACGCGGCGCAGTGCTGTTGAACGCCGAACAGAAACAGCGCTTGCAGCAGCTGATGTGGCCCGACGGGCACCTGTCGGCCGCCGCCACCGGGCAGACGGCCACCGAGGTGGCGCGCCGCGCCGGCCTGCTGGACGTGGCAGCGTTGCAGCCCACGGTGCTGATGGTGGAAGAAGAGGGCTTCGGCCCCGAGCACCCGTTCTCGGGCGAAAAGCTCAGCCCCGTGCTGGCGGTGTACTTTGCTCGCGACTTTGGGCACGCGGTGGACACCGTGCGCCAGATCTACGCCTACCAGGGCGCGGGCCATTCCGTGGGCCTGCACAGCACCCGGCTTGAACGGGCGAAAACACTGGCCGAACAACTGCCGGTGTCGCGCGTCATCGTCAACCAGGCGCACTGCATCGCCACTGGCGGCAGCTTTGACAACGGCCTGCCGTTTTCGCTGAGCATGGGCTGCGGCACCTGGGGCGGCAACAACTTCAGCGACAACATGAATTACCGGCATTTCCTTAACATCACCCGCATCTCGCGGCCGATAGCCGAACGCGTGCCCAGCGTGGACGACATCTTCGCCAGCCACTTTGCACGCCACGGGCGGGCCTGATGGCCCAGGCCCCCGCAAGCACCGCAGACGCGCCGGCGCACACCGTGCGCGCGCTGCTGGAACGCGCCGCCAGCCAGCAGCCGCAGGCGCTGTACGCGCTGGCCACCGAAAGTGGCGACACGCTCAGCTACGCCCAGCTGCTGGCCAGCAGCCACCGCGTGGGCCGCTGGCTGCACCGCCAGGGCTTGCAGCCGGGCGACACGGTGTCGCTCGTCATGCCCAACGGCCTGGGGACGCTGCAGCTGCTGCTGGGCGCCATGGGCAGCGGCTACTGCGTGAACCCGGTGAACCTGCTGTCGCAGCCCGACCAGATGCGCTACGTGCTGCAGCACAGCGACTGCAAACTGGTGCTGGCCAGCGCAGAGTGGGTTGAAAAGGTGCAGCAGGCAGCGCCGCAACTGCGCGTGCTGCCGTTTGACGCCGAAACGCTGACGCTGCCGGGCGCTGAAGAAGAAGCTGCCGATTTCGGCGATGCAGACGCCCATGGCAACCCGCAGCCCGGGCAACTGGCGCTGCTGATGTACACCTCGGGCACCACCGGCAATCCCAAGGGCGTGATGCTGACCCACGCCAACCTGGCTGCCAATGCCCAGGCCATAGCGGCCGAACACGCGCTGACGTCGCAAGACCGCGTGCTGGGTGTGCTGCCGCTGTATCACATCAACGCCTTTGCCGTCACCATGCTCGCGCCGCTGGCCAGTGGTGGCAGCGTGGCCATGGCGCCGCGCTTTTCCGCGCAGCGCTTCTGGGCCCAGGCGGTGGACCACCGCTGCACCTGGGTCAACGTGGTGCCCACCATCATCTCTTTCCTGCTCGAAGGTGAAGTGCCGCCGCGGCCGGCGCTGTCGCCTATTCGCTTCTGTCGCTCGGCTTCAGCCGCGCTGCCGCCCGACCACCTGCGCGCTTTCGAAGCGGCGTTCGGCATCGGCGTCATCGAGACCATGGGCCTGACCGAAACCGTGGCGCCGAGTTTTTCCAACCCGCTGGCCGAAGGGCAGCGCAAGCTGGGATCGGTGGGCCGCGCCAGCGGCGGCCAGGCGGCGGTGGTGGACGCGGCGCTGCAGGCTGTGCCCGCCGGCACCATCGGCGAGATCATCATCAGCGGCCCGCACGTGATGCAGGGCTACTACAAGAACGACAAGGCCACCGCAGAAGCGTTCACGCCCGACGGCTGGCTGCGCACCGGCGACCTGGGCCACTGCGACGCTGACGGTTTTTTCTTCGTCACCGGCCGCATCAAGGAACTGATCATCAAGGGCGGCGAGAACATCGCGCCGCGCGAGATTGACGAAGCCCTGCTCAAGCACCCGGCCGTGCTGGACGCGGCGGCCGTGGGCATACCCGACAAACATTACGGACAGGAGATTTTCGCCTGCGTGGTGCTGCGCGAAGGCGCGGTGGCCAGCGTGGACGAACTGCTGGCCCACTGCGTACAGCACCTGGGCCGCTACAAGACGCCGAAGCGGCTGCGCCTGGTGAACGAACTGCCGCGCGGGCCTTCGGGCAAGGTGCAGCGCCTGAAGCTGGTGGCCTGGGCCGACGCGTGAAGGCCCGGCGGGACCGCTAAGGCCGGTAGCGGCGCACGAAGTCGGCCTGCTGCGCCGTTTCGATGGTGCCCGGGCGCACCGAGCGCACCTGCGTTATGGCTGCGTCGGCACTGTGGCCCAGCGCCTTCAACAACACCGCCACCATCGTGCCGGTGCGGCCCAGCCCGGCGGCGCAATGCACCAGCACGCTGTCGCCGGCACGCAAGCGCGCCAGCAGCTGCGCCTGCACCCCACGCCAGGCCTGCTGGGCCTGCGCGTCGGGCACGCCAAAGTCGACCATGGGGAACTGCAGCACCTTCAGGCCCGCGGCCTGCAGGTGCTGGTGCAGCGTGGCAGCCCCCAGGGCCGCCAGCTCGGCGTCGCCCAGCAGGCTGAGCACGGTGCCATAACCGGCATTGCCAATGGCCGCCGCGTCGCGCGCCACGTCGCGCTGCCAGGCGCGCCCGCTGCCGTCGGTGCCGCTGCGGCCGGGGCAATGCGTCATGCCGATGGCGCCCAGCGATGCAGCAGGCCCCGTCAGCACCAGGCGGTCGATGTGGAGCGGGGCAGCCTGGGGTGACAGGCCGCCGGTGGCGTCAGGGTTCATGTCGTGGTTCATGGGGTGGTGGTGGCTGCGGTGTCGGCTTGCAGCATCGGTTCCAGCTGCGCTTCAAGGGGCGCCGCCGCTGTCACGCAGGGTGGTGTCGAAGGCTACTACGACCACTGGTTGCGGGTGCCCGGTTGAAGTCCACTGCGCGGGGCCGCTGTAGTCAAGCGGGCTCGCCCCAGGCAGCAGGCTGCGGGCCGGTGACATGATGCAGAGACGCCGCACCACACACCCCCGAAACAGCACAGCAAAGGCCACCATGCAAACCCGACACCCAGCACCCTTGGCGCGCCGCACGGCGCTGTACACCACCCTGCAATGGGCCCTGGGCGGTACGGGCCTGGCAATGGCCGTGTTCGTCGGCGCGAAACCGGCCCAGGCCGCTGGCGTCTACAACACGCTGAGCGGCGCTGCACCCATCGTCATCGGCCACCGCGGTGCTTCGGGCTACCGCCCTGAACACACACTGGCCGCCTACGACCTGGCCATCAGCCAGGGCGCGGCCTACATCGAGCCGGACCTGGTGATGACCAAGGACGGTGAACTCATCGCCCGCCACGAGCCCATGCTGGCGCGCGTGAACCTGAACGCCGACGGCACCATCAAGCTCGTCAACGGCGTGCCCGAACTGAACCGCACCGACACCAGCACCAATGTGTGGCAACTTCAGAAATACGCCAGCCGGCTGCAGGTGAAGACGCTGGACGGCGTGAAGGTGGGCGGCTGGTGGGCTGAAGACTTCACGGCCGCCGAGATCCGCGCCGACATCCGCGCTCAAGAACGACTGCGCGACCTGCGCACCGCCAACAACGCCTTCAACGACACGCTGGTGCTGCCCACTCTGCAGGAAGTGATCGACCTGGCCAAGACCCGTTCGGCGCAACTCGGCCGCACCATCGGCACCTACCCCGAGACCAAGCACCCCACCTACTTCAAGAACTTCACCGACGCCAACGGCCTGCAGCGCATGGAAGACAAGCTGCTGGCCATCCTGCACGCGAACTACGGCAACACTTCGGGGGCGCCGGTGTACATACAGTCTTTCGAAGTGGCCAACCTGCAGTACGTCAGCACGAAGACCGACCTGCGCGTGGTGCAGCTGCTCAGCGGCGGCGGCAGGCCCTATGACTTCACGGTGGCAGGCGATGCGCGCACCTATGCCGACCTGGCCAAGGCCTCGGGGCTGGACTTCATTGACGCTTATGCCGACGGCATCGGCGCCAACACCAACCTGATGATCCCGCTGGCCAACGGGCAGCTGGGCGCGCCCACCACGCTGGTCGCCGATGCGCATGCACGTGGCCTGGAAGTGCACGGCTGGACCTTCCGCGCCGAGAACATCTTCCTGCCCAACGAATTTGACAGCAGCGCCGACCCGGCGGCGCTGGGCAACATGCGCGGCCAGATCAACGCCTTCGTGGCCCTGGGCATGGACGGCTTCTTCACCGACCAGCCCGACCTGGGCGCGGCCGCGGTGCCGGCCCCGACCACCGCCAGCCTGGTGCTGCTGGGGCTGGGCGCCAGCGCCGTGGCGCGGCGGCGCCGTGCGCGGCGCCCGGCCGCTCCCCCGCGGTGAACAGCCGCTGAACTGCATCCGCACGCGGCCGCGGGCGCGCATCGTGGGCTTTGCCGACGCCAGCGGCGGCCACATGGCCAAGGGCCACCCGCTGGGCGCTTCGGGCGCGATCCTGCTGTCGTCATTGATATACAGACTGGACGACGCCCAGGGCCGCTGTGGGCTGGTGGTGTGCACCGGCGCTGCGGGCACCGGGGCGGCCTGACCGCCTTTCTCTACAGCCGCGACGAAGCGACCATCGAGCGCGCCATCGACGCCTATTCGCGCGCCGGCTCGCAGCTCACGGTCAACCTCACCGGGCCGATGCCGCTGAACTTTGCCGCGGCCTGCAGCGATGACCAAGCGACCGGCCTGAACCCGGCCGGCAACGCCAGCCTGACCGACCTGGGCTTCATCGCGGGCCGGTTTCGCATCACCCAGTCGCGGCGGCCCGCCGCGGTGTGAGCCGCAGCGCCCGGGGTTTTGACTGGGCGCACAGGGCCCACTAGCCCGGCCCCAGCCAGCGCCGCTGGGCGGCCAGCGTCTGCAGCGTCCGCCAGCCGCTGGCGCCGTGGCGGGCCACAACCTCGGGCCACAGCTTCAGCAGCAATTCGGCCGTGGCCAGGGCGTCAGCGGCGGCCTGGTGGCGCACTGCGCAGGGCACGGCCAGCGCCAGCAACCAGTCGTCCAGCGAACGGCCCTTCACCTGGGGCCGCAGCACCGGCGCCACGTCGGCCAGGTCCAGCCAGGTGTTGGGCAGCTTGTCGGCGCGCACGGCGTGAAGGGCGCGCTGCACCAGCGCCTCGTCAAAGGCCACGTGCCAGCCGATCAGCGGCGCGCTGCCCACCCAGTGCCTGAAGGCCGCCAGCGCATCGGCCGCCGCCACACCGGCGCGTTGTGAACCCACGCCAATGCCGTGCAGCAGGATGTTGGCCCGGTCCACCGCCGCTTCGGGCTGCTGCAGCACCACCTCGAAGCTGTCGCCCAGCGGCATGCGCAGCAGCGGGCCTTCGCGCACCAGCGCCACGGCGGCAATGGCCAGCAGCCGGTCGCGCCGCGGGTCCAGCCCGCTGGACTCCACGTCCAGCACCACCCAGCGCTCGGCCGCGCCGGCACCGGGGGCTGCGCGGTCGCGGCGCCAGCGCAGCCACTGCATCACCGCTGGTAGTCCAGCTGCAGGCGCTGCTGCAGCGTGTGCGCGATGTGCAGGCTTTCCTTCAACATGCGCCGGTCAATGTCGTTCAGCGCCGCCACGTCAACGCTGTTCGGGCTGCCGGGCACCGCCATGCGGCTGCTGCTGTCCAGCTGCACCTGCAGCCGCAGCATCTGCAGGAATTCGAAGGCACCGACCCAGGCTTCGCTTTCCTGCACGCTGGCGCCCAGTGCGGTGCCGGCCGCCTGCAGCCGCGCCCGCGTGGAGCTGGCACGCACGCCGTGGGCCAGCGCGTACAGGCGCGCCACGTCCACGAAGATGGCTGTGCCCTGCAGCTTCAAGTCGATGACCTCGCGGCCGCCCACCGTGTGCGTCTGCACCGCGCCGCGCCAGCTCAGCGGCGGCTGGCGCTGCAGGGCGTTCAGCGCCATCTGTTTCATGAAGCGTGGCAGGCGCGGGCCTTGCTGCGCCAGCAGGTCCAGCAACGCCGTGGCCAGCGCGGTCTGGCCGGCGATGGGCCGCAGGTCGAAGTAGATGCTGGCCTGCAGCAGGTCTTCGGGCGCGCCGTGCTCCATCCAGTGCGTAAAGCGCTGCGCCCATTCGGCAGCGGTCAGGCAGCAATCGGGGTTCGAGGCCATCACGTTGCCTTTGCACAGCGGGTAACCGCAGGCGTCGAGCGCGTCGTTGACTTCGCGCGCCAGCGCCAGCCACTGCGCGCGGCCGGCGGCTGCGTTGCCGCTGGTGAACACCAGGCCGTTGTCCTGGTCGGTGGACACGGTCTGTTCGCCGCGGCCCTCCGACCCGAAGGCCAGCCAGCAGGCGGCCCGGGCGTCCAGGCCGCGCTGCTGCGCCACGATGCCGACCAGGCGCTCGGTCAGCAGGTCGTTCAGGTGGCTGATCAATTCGGTGAGCTGCCGCGCCTGCACCCCCTGGGCCAGCAGGTGGGCCGCGTAACCGCGGATGTCGGCTGCGCAGCGGCGCAGCACCGCCACGTCCTGCGCGCTGCGGATCGCAGCGCCCAGCTGCTTCAGCGACAGGCGTTGCAGCGCAAACAGGTCGCGCTCTGACACGATGCCCACCACGCGCCCAGCGTCGGTGATGGGCACGTGGCGAATGCCGTGGCGCGACATCAGGAGCGCCGCGTCTTGCGCGGTGTGCTGCAGCGTCAGCGTGTGCAGCGGTGTCGACATCACGCTGGCTGTGGCGGTGTTCAACGGCCGCTGCGGCAGGGTCACACGCCCCAGGATGTCGTGCCGCGTCAGGATGCCCAGTGGCGCGCCTTCCGCGCTGGCCACCAGCACCGAGCCGATGCGCCGCTGGTGCATGGTGGTCAGGGCTTCCTGCAGCGGCGTTTGCGGCGCCACGCACACGGGCGCACGCCGCGGCAGGCTGCCCAGCGGCGTTTCCAGCGACTGTTCGGTCTGCGCCTGCGCGGCAAACGCAGCCTGCAGCGCGCGGCGCGACTGGTCCAGCAGTTGCATCACGCGCCCGTTCAGGAAATCGGCCAGCACGGGGCTGCAGGCCGCCAGCTCTTGCACCAACGCCCTCGGCACGCACAGGCAGAAGGTATCCTCTTCGGCTTGATAGGTGGCGGTCACGGCCCGCGCCCCCAGCACCGCGCCCACCGGAAAGAGGTCGCCTGCTTCGTGCAAGAACGGGCCCTCGGCGGCGTCGGCCAGCCCCCCACGCCCGCTGACGCTGCCGCGGCGCACGCAGAACAGGTGGGTGGCCACGCCCGAGCCGGGCGCGATGACGGTTTCGCCCGGGGCGAAGTAGACCTGCTGCGCACCGGCCACGAAGCGGCCAACGGTGGCCGTGTCCATCTGCGCAAACGGGGCGTGCGCCATCAGTTCGCTGCGCAGTTGTGTCAGCAGGCTGCTGGACGGCGAAGTGCTGGTGTTCATGGGGCGTCCACGGTGCTGTGGATGGTAGCCATGCCGGCCCCGCCGTGGTTCGAATCAGGCCCCTTCCCTGCCAGCGCCCGAAGCACTACGATGAATGCGCCGACGCGGGGCCGTCAAGACCCGGCCGCGCGGCGCAACAGCAGGAGACGACCATGCAGACACGCTACGAACGGTGGGCAACGGAGCTGGTGGTGGCGGGCCTGGCCGTGCTGCTGCCGGGCGGCGCACAGGCCAAGTGCAAACCCGACTGCGCAGTGGTCAGCGGCGTGGTGCACGCGGCGGGCGTACCGCCCGACCTGAAACGTGCGCTGGCGCGCCTGGAATTCAACGGCACCGGCCTGGCCGCCGGCGACGCGCAGGTGGTGAAAGACATGGTGCGCGAGATGGCTGCATTGCCGGCCAGCGCACGCGTGACCTTGAGCACCAAGGCCGACCCCGGCCTGAGCGGCAGCGCCGCCACGCGCCAGGCGCAGGCCCGCGCCGTTGCGCTGAAGCAGGCTCTGTTGCCGGGGCTGAAAGCGGCCGGTGGCAAGGAAGCCGTGCTCAAGGGCGTGGAAGCGGCGAAATAACGCCGCGCGCTGGGGCGCGGGCCGGCCCAGCCGTATTCAACCCGCACGGGCATCAAAGGCCTGGTCGACCGTGGCCTGCAAGGCGGCCAGCGTGTCGTCGGTCTGCGTGTCGCGGGGCCCCGCGGCGCGCGCCCTCGCCATCAGCGTGGCCACGGCGCCCTGCGCCCGGCGCTGGTCGCGCTGCACCTGCTGCCGCCGCTCCAGCAGCCAAGGGGCTTCGGGCGCGCCGGGCAGCAGGATGGCTGTCGGTGCAGCCAGCGCCAGCCAGTCACGCAAGCGCGCGCTGATGGCTTCGGCGTCGCGTGCGCCTCCACGCGGGGCCAGGGCTTCGTCCACCAGCTGGTGGGTCAGCGCATCGCGCAGCCGCAGGTCGCTGCTGGCGCGCTGCGTGTCCAGTTGCAGGTGGCCTTCGCTTTGCGTCAGCAGTTGCGCGTCGCCCAGCAGCTTGCGCAGGCGGTGCAGCGTCACTTCCAACGCTTTCTGCGCGGCCGCGCCATCGGCATCGGGCCACAAGGCGTCGGCAGCCTGCGCCATGCCCAGGCCCATGCCAGGGGTGCAGGCCAGCAGGCGCAACAGTTCCAGTGGCTTGGCCTGGGGCTTGGCCTGGCGAGGCTGCACCTGCCCGTGCAGGCGCAGCTCGAAACCGCCCAGCATGCGCAGCCACAAGGGCCAGGGCCAGTGGCGGCCGGCGCCGGGCGGCGCGGGCAGCGCGCGCTGGCGCACCACGTCGGTGGCGAAGGCCACTTCCACACCGCCTTCCAGCGCCATGCCGCACACGCGCGCCGCCCAGTCGGGCAGCAGGCGAAAGAACATCGGGTAGCGCAGCCGTGCGGCCAGCGCAAGGCCCGGCGTCAGAGTCTGCAGTCGGGCTTCAGTGGACGGGGCCTGCAGCGCTTGCACCAACTGCGCCAGGCACTGGAAGATGGCCGCGTCCCGCCCGGCCAGCGCCTGCGCCTGTTGCTGCAGTAGCGCCAGCGCCGGGCCCTCCCGCCCCAGCGCCAGCCACACCTGGGCCTGGTCGGTGTGGCACGAGGCGCGCTCGGCGTTGCTGAACCCGACCTGCTCGGCCAGCGCCAGCGCTTCGGTGATGGCGGCTTCGGCGGCCGCAGGCCGGCCTTGCAGCAGGGCCAGCCGGGCGCGCATCTGCGCCAGTTCCACGCGCTGCGAAGCGCGGCCTGAACCCCAGGCGGTGGCCTGGCCAGCCAGCAGCTTCTGCGCTTCAACCAGGCGGCCCTGGTCCAGCAGCACACGCAGGCTGGCCAGGCCCAGCAACAGCGCCATCTGCGGCTGGGCTTGGGCACGCAGCAGGCCGGCTTCCCAGGCAGTCTGGGCGGCATCGAGGCGGCCCACCTGGTAGTAGGCAAAGCCCAGCGTGTACTGCCAGCGCGCGGCCGGCAGGTCGGCCACCGCGCCCAGCACGGCGGCGCTGCCCACGGTGCCAGCCAGCAGGTCGAACTGTTCGTACTGCTGGCGGCCGAACTGCGCGTTCACCAGCAGGGTGGCCACAAACAGCTGTTCATGCGGCGGGCGCGGTGGCGCCAAGGGCCGCCACAGCCGGTGCAGCCAGGCCAGCGACGCCCTTTCGCGGGCGCCGGCATCGGCCGTGCCGGGTGCGGGCGCGGGCCGCATCACCGCACAGGCCACCTGGCCCAGATGCCACCACAGCGCCGCGGCTGCGCTGTCGTCATGCGCAGCACCGGCCAGCACCGGCTCGGCACGGGCCAGCCAGCTGTTGACGTCTTCCATCGCACCCACGTCGCACAGGCACATCGCCAACGCGATGCAGGCGTCGATGCCGGCGTCAACAGCGCGGCCTTCAGCAGCATGGCCTTCGTGGGCCAGCGCCAGGCACGCCAACGATTCTTCGTCTTCGCGCAACAGGCCCAGCAGGCCGCGCCAGCGCGCCAGGTCGGGCCAGCGTTGCAGTTCGTCCACCGTCAGCGTGGCGCAGCTGTCGGCCAGGCCTGTGGCGCTGCCTTGTTGCCACGCCAGCGCGGCGCTGCGCGCGCTGGCGGTGGCCTGGGTGCTGGTCATGGGGCGGGTGGTCGGCATGGGCGAGAGGGGTGCCTGGTGGCAGCGTCAGGCAAGGGCTCGACGCCGCCCAATCATCACCCATCAGGGGGTGCCTGTTGGGCCCGGTCTGTAGGCCATCGGTAGGGGGCCGCGGCAGACCATCACAGCGTGGTTGGGCAGCAATCGCCGCCGCCACAAGACCCCAGTCTCACAACCCTTCATCTCTACCGGAGTTCACCATGACCAAGCTCATTCTCAAGCGTTTCCAATGCGCCATCGAAACCGACGAAGTCGGTGCCGACAGCCCCTACTTCATGACCTTCGTGGGCGACATAGCCACCGGCGTCACATCCATCAAGATGACGCGCCAGGGCAACTGGCACAACGAGGTCGACGCCGGCGAGATCTGGTCCGTCAACGAAACCGTTGCCCAGGGCTTCGGCTTCGTGCCCAACAAGACCGTGGTGCTGTGCGCGGTGGTGGAAGAGGACGACGGTGTCGACATCACCAGCAACGAACTGGGCGCCATCGAAGGCGCTGTGAAGGGCATGCTCAACCAGTTCCGCGCCACCGGGTCCACCACGGTGACCAACAAGGTGCGCAACGACCTGGCCGGGGCCATGCGCGGCGCCATCTTGCTGCACGCGCTGAGCAGCGCCGGCGGGCAGGACGACATCGTGGGCGTGAAAGCGCTGGCGCTGAACGGCAAGGCGGGCGAGCAGTCCCTGGTGACGGTCAACGGTGACGGCGGCCGCTACCGGGTGCGTTACGCGGTGGCCTGACCGGCCGCGCGTGGCCCGGCCCCGTGTGGTGCGGGGCCGCGCGGTGGGGTATCCGGCGGGTGGGCAGGCACCGCACCAGCGGTGACACTACACGCCGCCGCAAGCCCCACCCACCACAACATGCCTTTTGCCGACCACACTGCCATCCCCCACCACAAGCTGCTGATCGCCAACCGCGGTGAAGTGGCCATCCGCATCGCACGGGCCGCCCACGCGCTGGGCTGGGACAGCGTGGCGGTGGCCGGCAGCGACGACCTGCAGTCGCTGCACTGCAGCCGCGCCGGTGCAGTGGTGGCGCTGCCCGGCAATGGGCCCCGGGCTTACCTGGACACCGAAGCACTCGTCGCCGCAGCGCGTGCCAGCGGCTGCACCGCGCTGCACCCGGGCTACGGCTTCCTGAGCGAAAACGCTGAGCTGGCGCGCCGCTGCGCAGCAGCCGGCCTGTTGTTCGTGGGGCCCAGCGCCGACGTGCTGGCGCTGTTCGGCGACAAAACCCGGGCGCGGACTTTGGCCGGCGCATGCGGGGTGCCGCTGGTGCCCGGCAGTGCTGGCGCGGTGACTTTGCAGCAGGCGCATGCCTTCCTGGCCGGGCTGCCCACCGGTGCCGCGCTGATGATCAAGGCCGTGGCCGGCGGTGGTGGCCGCGGCATGCGCGCCGTGCACACGGCTGAAGCACTGGAAGCGGCTTTCTCGCGCTGCGCCGCCGAATCGCAGGCCGCCTTTGGCCAAGCGGCGCTGTTTGTGGAACAGTGGCTGGCCCAGGCCCGC
Organism: Burkholderiales bacterium; assembly: GCA_043717565.1. Lineage (GTDB taxonomy): Bacteria > Pseudomonadota > Gammaproteobacteria > Burkholderiales > Burkholderiaceae_C > Rubrivivax. The sequence goes on from JAYSXE010000068.1 coordinate 27,329, forward strand.
CATGTGGAAGTGCAGGTCATCGGCGACCACGGCGGCAGCATCAGCACGCTGGGCGAACGCGAATGCAGCATCCAGCGCCAGCACCAGAAGCTGATGGAAGTCGCACCCAGCCCCAGCTTGAGCGAACCACTGCGCCAGCGCATCACGGCCGCTGCGCGCACGCTGGCGCAGGCAGCCCACGTCAACAGCCTGTGCACCTTCGAATTCCTGGTCGACACGGCTGCGCAAGACGGCGCCGGCGGCTTCTTCTTCATCGAAGCCAACCCGCGCCTGCAGGTGGAACACACGGTGACGGAGATGGTGCTGGGCGTGGACCTGGTGCAGGCCCAGCTGGCCGTGGCCACCGGCGCCAGCCTGCACAGCCTGCGGCTGGACCAGGCGCGCATACCGGCACCGCGCGGCCACGCGCTGCAATTGCGCTTGAACGCAGAAACGCTGGACGCACAGGGCCGCGCGCAACCGCATGGTGGCGTGCTGCAGCGTTTTGATGCGCCCTGCGGCCCGGGCGTGCGCGTGGACAGCGGCGTGCGCAGCGGCAGCACGGTGGGCACGGCTTTTGACACGCTGCTGGCCAAGCTGGTGGTGCACAGCGCGTCACCGCGATACGAAAACGCGGTGGCCTTGGCCGCGCGGGCGCTGTCGGAATTCGACATCGAAGGTGTGCCCACCAACCAGGGCCTGCTGGCGGCCCTGCTGGCGCACCCCGACGTGGTGGCCAACCGCGTGCACACGCAGTTTCTGGACCAGCACCTGGCACAACTGAACCCACCGGCGCCCCAGCAGGCTGCAGCCGCGGGCCCGGCCCATGCCGACGCCGACGCCGACGCTGCCGCTGGCAGCGTCGGCGTCGGCCTGCTGGCGCTGCGCGCGCCACTGCAGGGCACGGTGGTCGCGCTGGCGCTGGCACCGGGCCAAACGCTGGCAGCCGGCGAAGAAGTGCTGGTGCTGGAAGCCATGAAGATGCAGCACGGCGTGGCCACCGACACCGCCGCCGTGGTGCAACAAGTGTGTGCAGCCGTGGGCCAGACAGTGGCCGCCGGCGCCGTGCTGGCGCTGCTGCAGGCCACGCACGAAGCAGCCGCCACCGAACAAGCGGCCACTGCCGCCAACCCCGCCCGCGTGCGCCCGGACCTGGCTGCGCTGCAGGCGCGCACCGCGCTCACCCTCGACGCCGCGCGCACCGCCGCCGTCGCGCGCCGCCACGCCACAGGCCTGCGCACGGCGCGCGAGAACATCGCGCAGCTGTTTGACGACGGCAGCTTCAACGAATTCGGCGCGCTGGCCGTGGCCGCACAACGCCGCCGCCGCACGATGCAAGAACTGATCGAGCAGACGCCGGCCGACGGCGTGGTGGCCGGCACCGGCACCATCAACGCTGCGCTGGTGGGCCCTGAGCGCGCGCACTGCATGGCGGTGGTCTATGACTACACCGTGCTGGCCGGCACCCAGGGCGCCATGAACCACAAGAAGCAGGACCGGCTGTTCCGCCTGGCCGAGCGCCAGCGCCTGCCGCTGGTGCTGTACGCCGAAGGCGGCGGCGGCCGCCCCGGTGACACCGACAACATGGGCCTGACGGGGCTGGACTGCACCACCTTTGCGCAGTTTGCGCGCCTGTCGGGCCGCGTGCCGCTGGTCGGCGTGGTGGCCGGCCGCTGTTTTGCCGGCAATGCTGCGCTGCTGGGCTGCTGCGACGTCATCATCGCCACGCGCGGTGCCAGCATCGGCATGGGCGGGCCGGCGATGATCGAAGGCGGTGGCCTGGGCGTGGTGGCTCCTGACGACGTGGGCCCGGCCCCCATGCACGCCAGCAGCGGCGTGGTGGACGTGCTGGTGGAAGACGAACAGCAGGCCACCGGCACGGCGCAGCGCTACCTGTCGTACTTCCAGGGCCCGGTGCCAGGCTGGGCGGCCGCCGACCAGCGCCTGCTGCGCCATGCCATTCCCGAAAACCGGCTGCGCGCCTATGACGTGCGTGCGCTCATCCAGCTGTTGGCCGACACCGGCAGCATGCTGGAACTGCGCGCCGGTTTCGGCCTGGGCATGGTCACCGCGCTGGTGCGCATCGAAGGCCGGCCCTGGGGCTTGCTGGCCAACAACCCGCAGCACCTGGGCGGCGCCATCGACGCCGCGGCCAGCGACAAGGCGGCCCGCTTCATGCGCCTGTGCAACGCGCACGGGCTGCCCATCGTGTCGCTGTGCGACACGCCCGGATTCATGGTGGGCCCGCAGGCCGAGACCACCGCGCTGGTGCGCCACAACGCACGCCTGTTCCTGGCCGCGGCGCAACTGCAGGTGCCGTTTTTCACCGTCGTGCTGCGCAAGGGCTACGGCCTGGGCGCGCAGGCCATGGCCGCCGGTGGGTTCCACGAAACGCTGTTCACCGTGGCCTGGCCCACGGGTGAATTCGGCGGCATGGGGCTGGAAGGTTTTGTGCGGCTGGGTTTCCGCAAGGAACTGCAGGCCATCGCCGACCCCGCCGCGCGCCAGGCGTGGTTCGACGCCAAGCTGGCCGAACAGTACGAACACGGCAAGGCGCTGTCCATCGCTTCGGTGCTGGAGATCGACGCCGTCATCGACCCCGAGCAGACGCGCCGCTGGCTGCTGGCCGGCTTGGCGGCCAGCACGGCAGCGGGCTCCAACGCTGCAGACACGCGCGGCAGGCCCGCGGGCACACGGGGTTTCATCGACGCCTGGTAGGCCGCGGGTGGCAGACCTGGCGCGGGTTTGCCCGCGCACTCCGGCTTGTCACAACTGCGCGTTTTTCTCCCCCCCGATCCGTGGTGGGCCCTGCGGATAAAGGGGCCGCAGCAAGCGCTTCCGGCTGTAAATTCCGTGTCGCTTGTCCACGCCACACCGTTGCGCGGCTGCAGGCTGGCGCTGGTTGCCAGGCTGCGGAACCGCATTGCGAAAGGCGGCCGCAGTCCACCCCCACCGCGCACTCCACCACCGTTTGCCATGCCTGTCGTAGCCGTCGTCAATCGCAAAGGGGGAAGCGGCAAGAGCACGCTGGCCACGCATGTGGCGGCCTATTGTGCGAACCAGGGTTTGCCGGTGCTGTTGGGCGACACCGACCGCAACCAGTCCAGCCTTGCCTGGCTGCGCATGCGTCAGCACAACCTGCCCAACCCGGGAGCGCCCATCGTCGGCCGCTGGGTCGACCCACGCAGCCTGTTGCGCCCGCCCGCGGGCACCCAGCACGTGGTTCTGGACACCCCGGGCGGCTTGCACGGCTTTGACCTGTCGCGCCTGATCTGCCACGCCGACGCCGTGATGCTGCCAGTGTGCAATTCGCTGTTCGACCGCGAGTCGGCTTCGCAGAGCTGGGCAGAGATCAAGGAACACCCACGGGTGACCAGCGGCCGCTGCAAGGTGGCCGCCATGGGCATGCGGCTGGACACGCACACCTGCGGCGCCGAAGTGCTGGCTACCTGGGCGCAAGGCCTGGGGCTGCCCTACCTGGGCGCGCTGCGCGACACCCAGACCTACGTCAGTTGTGTGGAAAGCGGCCTGACGCTGTTTGACCTGCCGCCCGACACGGTGGCCGCCGACATGGAGCAGTGGGCGCCCATCCTCCAGTGGCTGCAGCCGGTGCTGATGCCCGGCGCTTCAGCCCAGCAACAGGCACAGCGGCGCATCTTCAAGCCCAACGCCCGCGCCGAAGACCGCGAACAGGGCATCACCCTGCCCGCCGGCCTGAGGCTGCGGCCGCCGGTTCTGGTGGCTGCCGACGCGCAGCGGGGCCAGGCGCTTGCACCCGCCAGGCTGCGTGCGGCGGGCCCGGCGCCGCTGCGCGCCACGACCAGCAAGGCACCGCCCGTGTTGATGAGCGTGGGCACCGCCGACTGGGGTGACCGGCTGGGCAGGATGTTCGGCGGCTTGCAATTGCGCCGCTTTTTTGCCCGCGGTTCCTGAACGCCGCTGCGGCAGCACGACGGGCCGCTACGCCAAAAAGTAGCGTTTCATGCCGGCCAGCAGCATTTCCACGGCAATCGCCGTCAGCACCAGGCCCATCAGCTTTTCCAGCGCCGTCACCACGGCGTTGCCCAGCAGGCGGCGCAGTCGGTCGGCGCTGAGCAGCGTGACGGTGCACACCGCCATCGCCACCGTCAGTGCAGCCACCCAATGCCACAGCCTTTCGGGCTGGCGCGACGCCAGCAGCAGCACGGTGGCCATCGCGGAAGGGCCGGCCATCAGCGGCACCGCCAGCGGAAAGATGAAGGGTTCGCCGCCGCTGCCGTCGTCAGCCACCATGTCTGACGTGCCGCCAAAGATCATGCGGATGGCGATCAGCAGCAGGATCACGCCGCCGGCCACCTCCAGCGAACGCTCCGAAAGGTGCATCACCTGCAGGAACACCTGGCCGCCCAGCATGAAAGCCAGCAACACGCAAAAGGCGATGCTGGCTTCGCGCAGCGCCACCGCCGTGCGCCGCGCTGGGGGTATGCGGCGCAACACGGTGATGAAGATGGGCAGGCTGCCCAGCGGGTCCAGCACCAGCAGCAGCAGGATCAGCGCTGAAACGAAGGTGTGGTCCATGGCGGGTCAGGCTCGCACGGCGGCAAAGTCCAGCTCAGGGTAGCGGCGGAAAATGCCCTGCTCGTTGAAGGCGATGCGGCGGTCGCTGAGCAGGTAGGCGGCCACGCGCGGCAGCGCAGCCACGCGGGCGGCCAGCGACACGATGCCCGGCGTGGCCGCCAGGGCGTGCTGCGCAGCGTTTGGAAAGGCGTAGCGCAGCCCTTCAGTCAGCTGGAACAGCGACAGATCGGCGTAGCTCAGCTTGCCGCCCACCAGGAAGCGCTGGCCGGCCGGGTTGCGCTGCAGCACGGTTTCAAACCAGCCGAGAAACTTGGGCAGGCGCTGCGTGCAGAAAGCGCGCGCGCGGCGCAGTGCTTCGGGTTGCTGGTCTTCGTAATGCAGCTCACCGGCGACGGGGTGGTGGGTGTCGTGCGCCTCGGTCACCATGTCGGCCACGGTCAGCTGCAACTGGTGCGTCCACACACGCGACTGCTCGCTGCGGCCCACCAGCTTCAGCGTCGGCGCCAGGTACTGCAGGATGGCGGCGGTCTGGCCCACCGTGAAGGCGCCGTCTTTCAGGAATGGCGGCGCAAAGGGCGGGGTCGGGTTGTGGCGGTCGGCCAGCGCGGTCTGCATCGCCGGCAGGCCCTGGCCCCTGTCGACAGGGCCGCGCGCCACGTCCCGATAGGGTGCGCCGGCGGCTTCCAGCGCCAGCCGCACAAATTCGCCCCGGCCCTGGATGGTGGGCCAGTAATGCAGTTCATAGGTCATCGTCCGACTGTAGCCGGGCGCACCGGGGCGGCCTGGGCTATGGTGCTGCGGCGCTGCAGCGCTACAGCGGCACCAGGGTCTCGGGCGCCCAGCGGCCGCGCAGGCCGATCATCACCAGCTGGCCGCTGCCGCCCGCTGTTGCGGTTGCGGTTGCGGTTGCTGTTGCTGTTGCTGTTGCTGTTGCTGTTGCTGTTGCTGTTGCGGTTGCGGTTGCGTCCGGCGCCGCGGCGCCGCTGACCGCCGTCACGGCCCAGCGCCCGCCAGCCACCTGCAGCAACTGGCCGCCCAGCAAGCCCTTGGCCCGCAACACGCCGCTGGAAGGCGCAGCCAGGCGTGCGCCCAGCGCTGGCAGGTCGGCACCAGCCGGCAACGTGACGCTGCGGCTTTCGAACAGGGCATGCGCATGCTGCGCGCCCGCGGTCACCGGCGCCATCGGTCGCGCTGCAAAAGCGGTGGCGCCTGCAACCGCGTTGTCAGCCGCGCTGTCAGCCGCACCGTCAGCCGGGCGCGCGGTCGCAGCCCGCCCGGTGCCCGCCTGCCAACCCAGCAACAGCTCGGGCAGCACAGCGTGCACAGGCCCGGCCCACTGGCTCGCTTGCGGCGCTGTGGCCTGCAGCCACGCGGCGGTGGCCTGCAGCGCAGCGGGGGCCACCAAATCGGCCTTGTTCAGCATCACCCAATCGGCCTGTTGCAGCTGCTGCTGCACGGTCTCGCCCAGGTAGCGGTCGGCGGCTTGGCGCTGGATGTGTTCGGCGTCGGCCACCACCAGCGTGCCCACCACGTCCACCGCCGGCGCCAGGCGCGCGGTGCGCGCCACGCTGGCCGGCAGCGCCACGCCGCTCAGCTCGATCAGGCACACATCGGGCGGCGGCTGGCGCTGCTGCAGGCCGACCAGCGCGCCCACCAGGTCGTCGCCGAAACTGCAGCACAGGCAACCACCCGACAGGCTCAGCACACCAGCAGAAGCACCAGCGCCCGGCGTCTGCGCCGCGGCAGCGTCGGCGCCGGCGGCAATGAGGTCGGCGTCGATGTTGATGCTGCCAAAGTCGTTCACCAACACCGCGACGCGGCGGCCGTGCGCGTGACGCAGCAGGTGGTTGACGAGCGTGGTCTTGCCGGCGCCCAGGTAGCCGGCGATCAGCACCAGCGGCAGGCCAGTCATCGCGCGGTGGCTGCAGAGGCCTGGTTCACGACAGCAACATCAGGCCGCAAACACCCGCCCGCCCTGCACCGTGCCCCAGGGCTTCAGGTCCTTCAGGCGCATCGGGTCGATGGCTGTCGGGTCGTCGTTCAGCACGCAGAAGTCGGCTCGCTTGCCACATTCGATGCTGCCCACCTCGCCGTCCAGCTTCAGCGTGTAGGCAGCCCCCAGCGTGATGGCGCGCAAGGCTTCGTGCACGGTCAGGCGCTGTCGCTCGCCCAGCACCTGGCCGCTGGCGGTGAGGCGGTGCACCGCGCACCAGGCGGTGAACAACGGGCCCATGGGCGTGATGGGCGCGTCGCTGTGAATGGCCAGCGGCACGCCGTTGTCCAGCGCCGAGCGCGTGGCGTTCATGCGCTCGGCCCGTTCCGGGCCCACGGTCACGCTGCGGTGCTGGTCGCCCCAGTAATGGTGGTGGTTGGCAAACAGGTTCACGCACAGGCCCAGCGCCTGCATGCGGCGGAACTGCGCGTCGTCGGCCAGCTGGCAGTGCTGCAGCGTGTAGCGGTGGTCGGGCGCGGGCGACACGGCCAGCGCGCTGGCCATGCAGTCCAGCACCAGTTCGGTGGCCTCGTCGCCGTTGGTGTGGGTGTGGACCTGCACGCCGGCCTTCAGCGCCAGCGTGAAGGTTTCGCGCATCGCTTCGGGCGCGGTGTACCAAAGCCCGTTGGGCATGCCGTTGAAGTAGCCGGGCCAGCGCAGCCGCGCCGAGAAACCCTGGATCGAACCGTCGGCAACCACCTTGATGCGGCCCAGCCGCAGCTGTTCGGTGCTGCGCCCGGTCAGCGCCTGCGCGCGCGCCACCGCGGCGGCCGGCGTCATGCCCAGCAGGCGCAGCAGCGGCACCACGCGCACGGGGTAGTCGGCTTGCCCGGTCAGGCGCGTCAGCGTGTCCACTTCGTCGTCGGCCAGCGTGGCTGCCAGGTCGGTGGCGGTGGTGACACCGGCGCGCACGCACAGGCGGCCGAAGTCGCGGATGCCGGCTTCGTCGCCACCCAGAAAATTGCGGGTCAAGCCCACCGAGCCGAAGGCCGGGCCCATCGCTTCCGGGCCCTTCAGCTCGCCGGTGGGCAGGCCATCAGCGCCCAGCGGAATGCCGGGGTGGTCGACACCGCTGCGCAGCAGCGAGACTTGCTGCAGCACGGCGGAATTGACGTTCAGGATGTGCGCGCTGGCATGCAGCACCGCCACCGCACGGGCCGGGCTGACACGGTCCAGGTCGGCGCGGCTGCAGCGCTGGTCGCCAAAGTAGATGGGGTCGAAACCCCAGCCCAACACCGGGCCGCTGCCGCCACCGTCTGCGGCCGCCTGCGCCAACGCGGCCACCACGGCGTCCAGCGTCTTCAGGCCGGGCCAGACGCGGCCTGCGGGATCGGTGGCGTCAAAGTAGCCACAGTACACATAACGCCACAGTGTGCCGGCCATCATGTGGCTGTGGCCTTCCACCAGGCCGGGCATCAGCACCTGCTGCGCGAAGCGCGTGTCCAGCTCGAAGGGGCCCCAGCCCGCCATGTCGGCGCGCGAACCCACCGCGAGGATGCGGCCGTCGCGCACGGCGACATGCGTGGCCGCGGGCCGCGCAGGGTGCATGGTGATGATGCGGCGCGCTTCGAAGACGGTGGTGGTCATGGTGGGGGTGGCCTCGGTCATTGGATGGCGGGCGCCCTGCCGGCAAGCGTCAGGGTGGCCTTCGCTGGTTGAAGTATGCCGACGTCGGATGTCCGGGTTGCCCCTGATAGGCGGTACGGCAGCCCACGACAGGCCGGCCGTCTGCTGTGCTGCAGGCGGTGCACCGGCCCTGCCGTCAACCCAGCTTGCGCGCGCCCACCGCCAGCGCGGCCGAGGCCAGCACCACCACCCACATGGCTGCCGTCAGCGACAGCCCCTGCGCCAACGCGCCGACGAGCGGCGGGCCGATCATGAAGCCCGTGTACCCGACCGACGAAACCGATGCAATGGCCGCCGCGCGGCTGACACCTGGCACACGCGTGGCGGCGTTGAAGAGGATGGGCACCACCGGGGCCAGGCCCGCGCCGACCAGCGCATAGCCGATGATGGACACCACCGCATGGCCACTGACCAGCACCACGGCCATCGCCACGGCGGCCAGGCCGGCGCCGGCGCGCAGCAGCGTGCGTTCGCTGAAACGGCTGCGCAGGGCATCGCCGCCAAACCGTGCCGCCGCCATGGCAGCAGTGAACGCGGCGTAGCCCATGGCCGCACGGTCCTGGCTGAGATGCACTTCCTGCTGCAGGTACAGCACGCACCAGTCGTACATCACGCCTTCAGCACCCATGCCGGCAAAGATCATCAGCCCGATCACCAGCAGCATGCCGCGCGGCCAGGCAAAGTGCTGCTGCGCGGCTTCACTCGCAGGTGCCGGGTGCGCCTGCAGCATCCAGCGCGCGGCCAGCAGCACCACCGCCGCGGCGCCCAGGCCGATAGCCGCCAGCTGCACCCGGGCATCAACGCCCACCCGCAGCAGCGCACCGGTGCCCGCTGCACCGGCCATGGCGCCGACGCTGAACATCGCGTGCAGGTTGCTCATGATGGTGCGCCCCGACAGGCTTTCCAGCCAGGTGCCCTCGGTGTTGATGGCCACGTCAAAAACGCTCATCGCCATGCCGAACACCAGCATGGCCGGCAGCAGCAGCCACAGGCTGCCCCAGACCAGCGCCAGCGCCAACAGCACGCCCATGGCCAGCGCGGCCAGCACACAGGCGCTGCGCGCGCCCAGGCGGCCGATCAGGCGCCCGGCGCCCCACAGCGAAAACACCGCGCCGGTGGCGGCCGCAAACAGCACCGCCGACAGCATGGCCTCGCTCAGCCCGTACTGTGCCTTGACCGACGGAATGTGCACGCCCCACGCCCCGCCCAGCATGCCCAGCGCGGCGAACTGCACGCGCGTGGCCCACACGGCCCGGGCCAGGCCTTGTGCGCTGTACGGCGCTGCGGCGGGGGCGGCCGGCAGCGCGGCCTGGGTCACTTCGAAGGTCATGCGGGCAGTGTCGCTCAGGTGCGCGAACCGTCCGCAGCCCAACGCGCACTGGCGCGGCGGCCACGTGAGGTCGCATTACGATGCCGGCCTGTTGTCTACACGCCCTGCGGAGCGCCGGCCCATGTCACACCCCACCCGCCGACACGTCATCGCCTGGAGCGCCGCAGCGCTGGCTGGTCCGGCACGGGCCGCCAGCATCGCCGGCGGCAAGCCCATCACGCTGCTGGTCAGCTACCCCGCGGGCGGCGGCGCCGACGTGATGGCCCGCCTGATCGCGCCGCGCCTGGCCGAGGCGCTGGGCCAGAGCGTGGTGGTGGAAAACAAGCCCGGCGCCAGTGGCACCATCGCCGCCGGCCAGGTGGCGCGCGCCACGCCCGACGGCAGCACGCTGCTGCTGGACGCGTCTTCGTTCGCCGTCAACCCCGCTCTGTTCCCGAAGCTGCCGTACGACACCGCCACGGCCTTTGCACCGCTGGCGGTGCTGGCGCAGTTTCCGAACGTGCTGGTGTGCACCCCGAGCTTTGAAGCCAAGAGCGTGGCCGACGTGCTGCGGCTGGCGCGGGCCAGGGCTGGTGGCTTTTCCTACGCGTCGTCGGGCAACGGGTCGGCGCAGCACCTGGCCGGCGCGCTGTTCGAGCAGCTGGCCAAGGTCGACTTGACCCACGTGCCCTACAAGGGCGGTGGCCCGGCGCTGAACGACGTGATGGGCGGCCAGGTGCCGCTGTTTTTTGCCAATGTGGCTTCGTCGCTGGGCCACATCCAGGGTGGCCGGCTTCGTCCGCTGGCCGTCACCGCCGCGGTGCGCTGCCGCGCGCTGCCCGAAGTGCCCACCATGGCCGAAGCCGGCGTGAAAGGCCACGAGGTGCTGGAATGGAACCCCATCCTGGCGCCCGCTGGCGTGCCGGCGCCGGTGCTGGCGCAGCTGAAACAGGGCATCAACCGCGCCATGGCCGACCCCGAGGTGCTGGGCCGCGTGCGCACGCTGGGCGGTGACGTGTTCTCGGGCGACCCGGCGCTGTTCTTGAAGAACCAGCAGGCGCTGTGGGCGCGGGTGGTGAAGGAACGGGGCATCACGCGTGAATGAAGCGGGGGGCAACACCCAGCCCGCTGCACAGCCTGCCGCGCGCTGGGACTGCCACCTGCACGTGTTCGACGCCACGGCGCCGGTGCGCGCCGGCCACTACCAGCCGGTGCACCGGCCGCTGGCGCAGGCTGAAGCCGCTGCCGCCACGCTGGGTGTGCAGCACCTGGTGCTGGTGCAGCCCAGCGTCTACGGCAGCGACAACAGCGTGCTGCTGCGGGCGCTGCAGCGGCAGCCGGGCCGCCACCGCGGCGTGGTGGTGCTGGGTGACGCGCCGGCCGACCTGCAAGCCGGCGCGCTGCAGGCGCTGCACAGTGCCGGCGTGCGCGGTGCGCGGCTGAACTGTGTGTCGCCGGTGGGTGAAGACACCGCCAGCCTGGGGGCCCGCTTCGCCCGCCTGGCGCCACCGCTGGCCGCCCAGGGCTTGCACCTGCAGTGGTACGCACGTGCTGAACAGCTGCCGCAGATTGCCGCGCTGCACGCCGGCCCGGCCGCCACCACGCCGGTCTGCGTGCTGGACCACCTGGCCGGCTTGCGTGCCGACCTGCCGGCGCAGCACCCGGCCTGGGCCGCGCTGCAGTCGCTGGCCGACAGCGGCGCCTGGGTCAAACTCTCCGGCTGGTATCTGCTGGGCGCCACGGCGCCTTATGCCGAATTGCTGCCGGTGGTCGGGCGACTGGCGGCCCTGTTCGGCCCGCGCCTGGTTTGGGGTTCAGACTGGCCCCACACCCACTTTGCGCCCGATGCGATGCCGGCCTATGCATCGACCTGGGCCCCGGCGCTGGCAGCACTGGGCGCAGACCGTGCCGACCAGCTGCACCAAGCCGCGGCCATGCTGTATTCCTGACCCACCGAACCCACCGAACCCCCCTGATGACTGCTCCATTGACGGGCGCGACCCCGGCCGGCCTGTCCACCCGCTGGTTGTTCTGGACCCCCACGCTGATCTGGGCTTCAACCTGGCACGTCATCCTGTACCAGCTGGCCGAGTCCACCGCGATGGCCGGCGTGGCCTGGCGCTTTGCGTTGGCAGCCCTGCTGCTGGCCGGCTACGCTGCTTGCACCCGCAACAGCCTGCGCATCGCACCGCGCCTGCACCTGGTGCTGGCTTTCACCGGCAGCCTGCAGTACGGGTTGAACTACCTGTGCGTGTACCTGGCCGAACAGCACATTCCCAGCGGCCTGGTGGCGGTGTTGTTTTCGCTGATGGTGTTCATCAACGCCTTTACTGGCGCGCTGTTCTTCAAGCGGCCGCTGGCTTGGCGTTTCATGCTGTGCGCCGCCGGTGGTGTGGTGGGTGTGGCGCTGATTTTCTGGCCCGAAGTGCTGGCCACCGGCGCGCGGCCGCAGGCCGGGCTGGGCCTGGCGCTGGGGCTGCTGGGCGTGGCCTGCGCCTGCGCCGGCAATGTGTTCACGCTGAAGCTCACCGAACGCGGGCTGCCGTTGGTGCCGGTGCTGGCCTGGTGCATGGGCTACGGCGCGCTGAGCCTGGCGCTGGCCGCGCTGGCATCACCCGGCGGCGCAAGCAACCTGGCGCCCGGGCACAGCCTGGCCTGGTGGCTTTCGCTGCTGTACCTGGCGGCCTTCGGTTCGGTGCTGGCCTTCCTGACCTACTTCAAGCTGGCGCAACGGCAGGGCCCGGGGCGGGCAGCGCTGACGTCGGTGATCATCCCCGTCATCGCGCTGGGCATCTCGGCCACGCTGGAAGGCTGGCAGCCGCATGGGCTGTCCTTCGTGGGCATGGTGCTGTGCCTGGGCAGCGTGTGGTGGGCGACACGGCCGCTGGCGACAGCGGCACCGGGGCCGGACGCTCCAGCAGCGCGCACCCCTGCACCCTGAAGCCCTCGGCGCGCGCCCGGCGGTTCACCGGGCCAGGGGACGGCGGCAGTGCCCCAGCCGCCCTGCCACCTACCAGCTGTTGCGCAACTGCCGCAGCTTCACGAACACCGTCTTGGCATCGGGCTGCTCCGGCAGTTCGGGAAAAGCCTCGCGCAGCTTGGCGATGACGCTGGCGCTGTTCAGCCGCAGGAAGGTGTTGAAGCGCTTTTCGTCGCGCAGCGTGGTCACGGGGGCTTGTTCACCGCCGGCGCCCTCCACCTGGGGCAGCCATTCGGCGGCGGCGGCGTTGTCAGGCTCGCGCGCCAGCGTGAACTTCAGGTTGTTCTCGATGTAGTCGTGGCCGGGGTAGATGCGCGTGTCGTCGGGCAGGCGGCTCAGCTGTTCGGCGAAGGTGGTGTACAGGTCTTCGGCGCTGCCGCCGTTGTGGCAGTTGCCGGCGCCGGCGTTGAACAGCGTGTCGCCCGAGAACAGCGCCGGCCGGTCGCCGTGCGCGCACAGGCAGATGTGGCACATGGTGTGGCCCGGCGTGTCCAGGCATTCCAGTTCCACGGTGCGCCCCACCTTGATGACGTCTCCCGCCTTCACGCCGCGGTCCACGCCGGCAATGCTGGCGCCAGCGCGGTGGTGCGCGAGCACCTTCGCGCCTGTGGCGGCCACCACGGCGGCATTGCCGCCGGTGTGGTCGTGGTGTTCGTGGGTGTTCAAAATCTGCGTGATCTGCCAGCCCCGGGCCTTGGCGGCGGCCAGGCATTTTTCGTGGTCCAGCGGGTCGATGGCCAGCGCCTCGCCGTTTTCAGGGCACACGATCAAGTAGTTGTAGTTGCGGTAGGCGTTGCCGGTCCAGATGCGTTCAACGATCATCGCGTGCTCCGAAAAATAAGGTCTGGCAGCCATTGTGGAGGATGCCCTGCGCCACGCTGTGGCCTCATCACCCCCCCGCCACTGGCTCTTCCCGGCGGCGGCGGCAGCGCCTACCATGCACCACCCGCCGCAAGGCGCCTTGCCCAGCCCTCCGGAGAACGCCCATGAACGCCCCCGAATCCCGCCTGGCCACCACCGCCTTCCGCACCGACCGTGAGTGGCTGGAACCGCACTGGATGCCCTACTGCGCCAACCGCGCCTTCAAGGCCGACCCGCACATCTTCGTGGCCGGTGAAGGCGCTTGGCTGACCACGCACGACGGCCGCCGCCTGTACGACAGCCTTTCGGGCCTGTGGTGCACGGGCCTGGGCCACTGCCGCACCGAAATCACCAACGCCATCGCCCGCCAGGCCGGCACGCTGGACTTCTCGCCCGCCTTCCAGTACGCGCACCCGCTGTCTTTTGAACTGGCCAACCGCATCGTTGAACACATGCCCGCCGGGCTGAACCGCGTGTTCTTCACCAATTCCGGCTCTGAAGCCGCCGACACGTCGTTGAAGCTGGCGCGCGCCTACTGGCGGCTGAAGGGCCAGGCCAGCAAGACGCGGCTGGTCGGCCGCATCCGGGGTTACCACGGCGTGGGTTTCGGCGGCATTTCCGTCGGCGGCCTGGTGGGCAACCGCAAGATGTTCGGCCAGACACTGGAAGCGGACCACCTGCCCCACACACAGCCGGCCAACGGCAGCTTCTGCAAGGGCATGCCCGACGAAGGCGCGCACCTGGCCGACGAACTGCTGCAGCTGATCGGGCTGCACGACGCTTCCAACATCGCCGCCGTCATCGTCGAGCCCTTTGCCGGTTCGGCCGGCGTCATCGTCCCGCCCAAGGGCTACCTGAAGCGCCTGCGCGACATCTGCACCGCGCACAACATCCTGCTGATCTTTGACGAGGTGATCACGGGCTTTGGCCGCTGCGGCGCCTGGACCGGGGCCGAGGCCTTTGGCGTCACGCCCGACATGCTGAACTTCGCCAAGCAAGTCACCAACGGCACACAGCCTATGGGCGGCGTGGTGGTCAAGCAGGACATCTACGACACCTTCATGTCGGCGCCCGGGCCCGAGTACGTGGCCGAGTTTGCGCACGGCTACACCTATTCAGCGCACCCCATCGCCTGCGCCGCCGGCATTGCCGCGCTGGACCTGCTGGAACGCGACCACAGCATGCAACGCGTGCGTGAACTGGCGCCTTACTTCGAGGCCGCTGTGCATTCGCTGAAGGGCGCCAAGCATGTGGGCGACATCCGCAACTTCGGCCTGGCCGCGGGCATCACGCTGCTGCCGGTGCCGGGTGAACCGGCCAAGCGGCCGTACCAAGCCGCGATGAAGATGTACGACATGGGCTTTTACCTGCGCAATGCCGGCGACTGCATCGCGCTGGCGCCGCCCTTTGTCAGCACGCGGGCCGAGATCGACAGCGTGGTCAACGCGCTGGGCGAGGCACTGGCCTCGGTGGATTGACGGCACTGGCCTCGGTGGGCTGACGGCACTGGCCTCGGTGGACTGACGGCACCGGCCTCGGTGGAGTGACAGCGCCGCCAGCCCGGTCAGAGCTGGTCGGCGTCGATCAGGCCCGCGCGGATCGCCAGCCGCACCAGCGCAGGCACGTCAGCCACCGCCAGCTTGGCCATCAGACGGCTGCGGTACGAGTCCACCGTTTTCGGCGACAGGTGCAAGAGGGCACCGATCTCGGTGCTGGACCGGCCGCTGACCACCAGCCGGATGATCTGCTGCTCACGCGCCGACAACGAAGCCAGGGCTTCGTCTTCGCTGCGCCCCGACTGCCCCTGCGCGGCCAGGTCGTCCACGCCGCTGCCCAGGTACCGCCGGCCCTGCATCACCGTGTCGATCGCCAGGCCCAGCTCGGCTGACGGGGCGCCCTTCAGCAGATAGCCCGAAGCGCCGTGGCGCAAGGCCTCGGCCACATGGCGCGGCTGTGCCGACATCGTCAACACGATGGTGCGCACATCCAGGTGGCGGTGCTGGATCTCGCTGAGCAATTCGAACCCGGAGCGTTCGCCCAGGTGAAGGTCCAGCAACAGCACGACCGGCGCCAGGCGGGCCAGGTCGGCCAGGGCCTGGGTCGGGTTGGCCGACTCACCCACCACGCGGTAGCCGTCGGCCTGCAGCACGGCGCGCAGGCCGTCGCGCAGCATCACATGGTCGTCCACCAGATAGATGTCGGTCATGGCGCTTCGGCCTGCCACAGCAGCGCAATCGACGTGCCGCCCGTGGGCACGGCTTCGATCTTGAAAACCGCGTTGATGGCCAGCGCACGCTCGCGCATGCCCACCATGCCCAGGTGACCGGGCCGGCCGTTGACCAGCCGCTCCGGCACGCCGCGGCCGTTGTCGATGACGTGCAGGTGCAGGCTGGTCTCGCTGCCGTCCAGCGTGACCCGGATCAGCGACGCGCGGGCATGCTGGCGTGCGTTGGCCACTGCTTCCCGCGCCACCATGAACGCGGCGTAAGCCACCTCGGAGGGCCAGCAGGTCCGGAACCCGCCTTCACCCACTTCAAGCAACACATCGGTCTGTCCAAAGACAGGCGCACGGGTGCCGAGCTCGTTGTCCAGTGCTGCGGCCAGCCCCATCTCTTCCAGATAGGGCGGCCGCAGGTTGGTCAGCACCTGGCGCACCTCCAGCACCGTCCTGTCCAGCAGCGCGCCGATGAGCTGGCTGTGTTCCACCAGTTCGGGCGGCATCGCTGCAGCGTGGTTTCTGATGCAAGCGTCCAGGTTCAGGCGCGCTGCGGCCAGCGTCTGGCCCAGGTGGTCGTGCAGCGACTGCGCAATGCGCCTGGTGGACATCTGTTCCTGCGTCAACAGGCGCCGGGTCAGTTCCGACAGCTCGGTCTGCGAATCGCGCAGCGCCTTTTCTGCCAGGCGCTGCTGTGTGACGTCGCGGACCACCAGCACAAAACGTCCGTCGCCCAAGGACCGGGAACTCACCTCGGCGCTGAAGCCGCTGCCGTCCTTGCGCAGGATGTTCCAGGAGGCCGCGTTGGGGTTGCGCGCAGCCACGACGTCCAGCGCGCCGTTGATGCGCGACCGCTCTGACGCCGGCAACAGGTTGTTCACGTTCTGGCCCAGCAGCTCGTCGCGGGTGTACCCCGCCATGTCCATGGCACGGGGGTTGGCGTCCACGATGCGGAAATCGGCACCGAGAACCACCACGCCGTCAGCGATCTGCTCGAACACCCGTCTTTGCAGGGCTTCGGCAACCCGCAAAGCCTCTTCAGCCTGCTTGCGGGTCGTGATCTCAAACGTCGTTCCCGCCATGTAGCGCGATTTCCCGTCTTCCCCCCAGACGGCCTGCCCCTGGGTGAAGAACCAGCGCCATTCACCGCTGGCATGGCGTGCCCTGAATTCAAGCTGGTACGGTGTTCTGTCGCGCAAGTGCCCTTGCAGCACCTTGCGCAGCTGCTGCAGGTCTTCAGGGTGCACCGCCTCTTCAAACAGGGCCACGATGGTCTCGTCGGTGGGCTGTTCGCGCCCGATGCGCTGCCAGAACTGGGTGTCGAGGCTCATGCCGCCGCCAGTGGCGAAGTCCCATTCCCAGACCGCCGTGCCGGTGGTGGCAACGCGGTAACGCCTTTCGCTCCTGCGCAGCTTTTCCTCGCGCTCGCGCAGGGCATCTTCGGCTTGTTTGCGCGCTGTGATGTCGCGGGCGATCACCAGCGCACTGGGCGCCTGGCCCGGCAGCTGCGGCTCGCGCGTGATCAGCGCTTCCCAGTCCCGCAGGCCCAGGGGCCCTTGAAAGGCGAATTCGATGCGTTCGGTGTCACCGCTTGCAAACACCCTGCCGAACGCGTCGTGCCAAAGGGCGACCAGGTCGGCGCGCGCACCGATCTCGGCGTTGGTCTTGCCGATGAAGGCGTTCGCCGGCCTGCCAGTGGCCAGCTGCGTTGCCGGGTTGCAGTACAGATAGCGACCGGCGTCGTCAAAGCGCATCACCAGGTCGGGCAGGTTGTCGGCCAGCGTGCGGAACTGGTTCTCGCTGCGCACCAGCGCCTCCCGTTCACGGTTCAGCAACTGCAGCGACAGCCTCAGGCGCCGGTCCCCCCACAACATGCCACCCGCCAGCAAGGCCGTGACCAGGGCCACCAGCGGCAAGCTTCGATTCCAGTCCGCCAGGACGGCGTTCTTTTCCATGCCGTAGGTCAGCACCAGGCCAGCCGCATCGCCGCCCAGGCGCTGGTAGGCCACCAAACGCTGCGAGCCGTCGATCTCAACGAGAGCATCAAAGGTGCCACGGGGCGCTTTTGACAGCGCTTGCGCCAGTGGCCCGCGCAGTTTGCGGCCCAGTTCAACCTCAGCATGCGGTGCGCGCGCCAGCACCTGTACGCTGCCGTCAGCCAGCACGCGAAAGAGCCCGGCGCCGCCTGAATTGGGCATGCGGTCACGTTCAAACCGCTGAATCAGCGCTGCATGGTCGAGGCCCACTACAAAAGCGGCCACTCCATGCGGGTTGGGCGCGGCCCGGCGCACCAGCGGCACAACGCGCGAACCGGGGCTGCCCTGGGTGGGCCCCAAGTGCCAGCTGCCGCCATCGGGCAGCCGGGTCAGCCACGGCGGGCGGGTTTGCGGGTCGGCTTCCGGCTGCTGCCAGCCGGGCTTCGGGCCCAGCACCTGACCCTTTTCGTCGAGTGGCCACACGCCAAAAGGAAAGGGCAACAGCGCCCGTATCGCCTGCTGATCGGTGGCCACCGTGGCGAACATCGCAGCGGCGGTGCCGGCATCGGCTGCGCGCTGCAGCCGGGCCTCGTGGTCGGCGATGACGCGCTGCGCCAGTTCCAGCGACCGGCCGAGTTCATCCACCATGCGGCTGACCT
Source organism: Burkholderiales bacterium (assembly GCA_043717565.1). Taxonomy (GTDB): domain Bacteria; phylum Pseudomonadota; class Gammaproteobacteria; order Burkholderiales; family Burkholderiaceae_C; genus Rubrivivax. The sequence continues at coordinate 45,484 of JAYSXE010000068.1, forward strand.
CACGCACGCCCAGCTTTGCAGTGGTCTCCAGTTCCTTGTAACGGCCCCACCACAGCGCAACGCCCACCGCCGTGAACAACAACAGCACGGCGCCAGCCGTGAGCAAGCGCACCAGCAGGTCTTGCGACCGCAACGAGTCGGAACCCGTGTGGGGTAACCGCTGCAGGAGGCTGGCCGGCGCATCAGCCGCAGGCCCGTTGTGGGCTGGCGCTTCGCTCACGGCAGTGGACGCTATTTCAGCGGTCATCGGGCTTCCCGCCGCCGTGCCGCAGCGCCGGGGGCTTCAAGACAGGCACCGTCGATCCCCAAACGACTGAGCTCGACCCGAACCGCACCATGCTGCAGGCTGGGGCGGCCAAGCTGTCCTGGGCGGACCAAGTTGTCCTCATCGCGTTGCGGCTCATTCCCCAGCCTTCAGGAAGGACCAGTCTGTCTGCAAGCCTACTGCACATCGGCTGCTGCCGGAAGCCTGCTAACCAGCGAAGACCCTGGCACTCAGCAAGATCTCCCTACAGACACGGGCCGGGACAAACGCCAAAGTCCGGGCCATCTGATGACGCCAGTCGCTGGTATGGCAAGTTCTTCAGGGGTTGGCACCAGCGAGGCCGACCAGACCCGACTCCACATGCAGGCGCTATCCATGTTCTCCCTGACCCTTTGCCCTGCCATGACAAAACCCGCCATTGTTGGCGCGTTGATTTCGTGAGCGCTTACACCAACACCCGCGACGCGGCCCAGCCCGAGCCCCTGGCGCACAGCATGGGGCTGCTGGCCCTTCACAACATTCCGGACCTGGACGCGCTGGTTCGGCGGGCCATCGACGTGGTGCACGTGCCGATCGCGGTCGGCGGCGTTGTGGACGGCGCGCAACTGCATTTCCTGGCTCGACACGGCCTGAACCCGCACTCGGTGCCGCGCACGGGCAGTTTCTGCGCCGAGGCGATCCGCCAGAACGGCGACCTGATGGTGCCCAACGCGCCGCTGGACGGCCGCTTTGCCGACCACGCGCTGGTCTCCCACGCACCCTGGGTGCGCAGCTACGCTGGTGTGGTGTTGTGTGTCCACGGGCAGGCAGTGGCCACGCTGGCGGTGATGGATGTCAAGCCACGCGACTTTTCAGGGCACGAGATCGACGTGCTGGCCGACCTGTCCATTCTGGGCACGCGCTGGCTGGAAGACCTGTACCTGCAGCGCAAAACGCGGCAGTAGCGCACCGGCGGCCACCGGGCTGATGCTGGGCACGGCACCGGTTCAGGTCACTCCCGGCCGCCGCTTGAACCAGCGCACGGTGTGCTCGGCAACCGGCCGCGCCGCGCCGCCATGGGCTTGCAGCGTGCGGTCCAGCGCGGTGCCGGCGTCGTCAGCCAGCGCAGCCTGGCGGGCCTGGCTGATGGCCTGCGTGCGCAGCGCAGCGCTGCCAAAAGGCACGCGGGCAGCCAGTTCGTCCACGATGTGCAGCAGGTTGCGCTTGCCACGTTCGTTGGTGCTGCCATAGCCCTTCACCAGCCGGCCGCACAACGCCAGCTCCAGGCCCAGGGCGGCGTCAACGGCTGCGCCCTGTTCGACGGCGGCGAGCCAGCGTTCGATCAACTGCTGCTCTTCAGCAAAGCGGCTGCCGCGGCGGCGCAGGCCTTTCAGCGACGCCATGAAGCGCAGCGCCAGCACGCCGGCCACCGTGTGGCTGCCCAGTTTCAGCGGCAACGCCCAGGGTTCGCGGCCGCCAGCGGTGCGGCGGCGGTCCCAGGCCAGCAGGCGCTGCGCCAGGCCGGCGGGCAACAACGCGGCGAATTCCGGCGCCCCGGGCTTGAAGTGGTCAAACAGCTTCAGCAATTCGTCGGGGCGCGCCGCGGTTTCCTGCCGCACGCGCGCCAGGCGGCTCTTGGCCAGTTTCAGTTGCGCCACGCGCACGGTGTCGTCAAAGGCCATCCACAGGGCCAGCCAACGGGCGGTTTCGGCCACCAGCGCTGGTGAGGTGCTGTCGGCTGTGCCGTCGGCGGCGCCACCGCGGGCCGCCGCGGCGCGCACGCGCGCCAGGCGCTGGTCGTACAGGCGGGCGTAGGCTTCGTCCTGGTACTCCAGCACGCGGGCCCGGCCCAGGCGGGCGTAATCAGGCGGCGCGGGCGGGGCTGGCGGCGCGGGCGGCGTGGGCGTCTCGGATGGAAACCGCGTGCCGCCAGGTGGCAGTGCCACGGCAGCGCCGACGACATCGACAGCAGGCCCACGCCGAGCGCCTGCCGGCGCCGTGGCCTCGAAGGCCCGCGCAAAACCGCGCAGGCTGGCTTCCACGCCCTTGCCAGTGGCGCGGATGGTGTCTTCAAACACCGCGCGCGAAAAAGGCAGCACGCCACTGCCGGCAATGGCGCCCAGCATCGCGGCGCTGATGGCGCAGCCGCTGGCCTGCGCCAGTGCGTTCAGGTCCAGCAACTGCAACTGCGCCGCCTGGCTGCGCAATACGGCCTGCAGCGCGGCGCTGTCAGCGCGGCCGTCGGCCTGCTGCATTTTTTCGGCCACCGTCAGCGCGCGCGCAGTGGAGCTGATGACGTGTGTGCGCTGCGCGTCGGCATAACCGTTGCCCACCTGGCGCACACATTCCAGCAGCTCTGAAGACACCAGCAGGTCGATGGCTCCGGGCACCGGGTTCAGGCTGAACACCGGCCGCTGCGCGGCCAGGGCAGCCTGCGGCTGCGGATGCACTTCCACGTAGTACGTGGTGGCGCCGGTGCGCTGCGCCACACCGGGTATGGACGTGCTTTGCGCCGCATGGCCGGCGCGGGTGGCCGCGGCGTACAGCCATTCGGCCAGCACGCCGCCGCCCTCGCCGCCCAGCGCGCACAGCAGCAGCGTGATGGGGCGGCCGCTGGCGGCCGCGTCAGTCGGCAGGGCAGCCATCAATCAACCTGGATGCCGGCAGTCTTGATGAAGTTGCCAAAGCGCGTGCGGTCGGCGTCGGCACGGCTGATGAATTCCTGGCGCGTGCCGATCATCGCTTCAGCACCCAGGTTGCGGATGACCTCTTGCACCCGGGGCGTGGCCAGGGCCTTGTTGATCTCGGCGTGCAGCAGGTTCACCACCGCCGGCGGTGTGGTGCCGGGCGCGAAGATGCCGAAGATGCTGTCGGCATCGAACCCCGGCACGCCGCTTTCGGCCAGGGTCGGCAGGTCGGGGTAGCCGCTGGCGCGCTTGGGGCTGCCCACGGCCAGCATCTTGAGCTTGCCTTCGCGCGCGAAGCGCAGGCCGGGGCCGGGGTCGAACATGAACTGCACGTTGCCGGCCAGCAGGTCGGTCAGGGCCGGCGCCGCGCCGCGGTAAGGCACGTGCACCGCAAACAGCCCCATCTGGCGTTTCAGCATTTCACCCGCCAGGTGCGGTGAACTGCCGCTGCCGGCAGATGAATAGCTGAGCTTGCCCGGGTTGGCTTTCACATAGGCCAGGAATTCACGCACATTGCTGGCCGGCACCGACGGGTGCGCCATCAGGAACACCAGCACCCGCGCGGCACTCGCCACCGGGGTTAGGTCCTTCACCGGGTCGAACGGCATGTTCGGGTACAAGAACGGGTTCACCGTGACCGCGCCGCCGCTGCTCATCAGCAGCGTGTGGCCGTCGGCCGCCGACTTGGCCACCACGTCGGCACCCAGGTTGCCGTTGGCGCCGGGGCGGTTTTCAACCACCACGGTCTGCTTCAGCTGTTCGCCCAGCGCCTGCGCGATGGCACGGCCCATCAGGTCGGCCGCGCCACCGGGTGGAAAGTTCACGACCAGTCGGATGGGCTTGGTGGGGAACGCGGGCTGTGCCAGGGCATTGCTGGCGCCACCACAGGCCGCCAGGGCCAGCAACAGAGCGGCTGCGGTGCGGCGGTGCATCGGTGAGTTCATGACAGCGTCTCCATCGGGTCTTGAAAGGGTTCAGGCCGGGCGCAGCCAGCCGGTCAGGCTTTCGCGCCACCAGGCCACCAGCCGTTCGTGCCAGCGCGGGTTGCGCACCAGCTCGGCGCGGTAGAAGCTGGGGCACAGCGTGGCGGCGTGGGCGTTTTCGCCGCACAGGCCGCAGCCCACGCAGCCGTCGATGACGGTGGCCACGGGGTCGGCACGCAACGGGTCGGGGTTGTCCTTCAGCGTCAGCGTGGGGCAGCCCGACAGGCGGATGCAGGCGTGGTCGCCGGTGCACACGTCTTCGTCAACGCCGTACTTCACGCGCTGCACCCGTTCGCCGCGCTTCAGCAGGCCGGCTATCCACGGCTTGATGCGGCGCTGGCGTTCCAGCTGGCATTCGCCTTCGGCCACGATGACCTTCAGCCCGTTGAAGGGGCTGGTGAAGGCCTCTTCCAGCGTGCGGCGCATGGCGCTGACTTCATAGGTGTGCACCACGCGCATCCATTTCACGCCCATGCCCGTGAGCGTGTCTTCGATGGTCTGGTTCTTGTGCGCCAGGCTTTGGTGAAGGTTGCTCTGCTGTTCGGCCTGGGCCTTGGCTTCGTCGTCGGGCGTGTTCAGGATGTCCTGCGTGCCGGTGGCCGACGTGTAGCCGTTTTTCATGATCACCAGCACGGCGTCGTCGCCGTTGAACAGCGCCGCCTGCACGCCCGTCAGCAGCCCGTTGTGCCAGAAGCCGCCGTCGCCCATGATGGCCAGGCTGCGCCGCTGCATCATGGGGCTGACACCGGCACGGCTGGCCAGGCTCATGCCGTAGCCCAGGATGGAATGCCCCGAAGAAAACGGCTCGAACGTGGCCAGCGCGTGGCAGCCGATGTCGGCCGCGATGTGCACCGGGCCCACGTTCTGCTGCGCCAGCTTCAGTGCCGAAAACACCGGCCGTTCGGGGCAGCCCACGCAGAAGCCGGGGGGCCGTGCCGGCAGCGGGCCCAGCGCCTGCGCCACCGCAGCGCGGCGCTGCGCATTGGCAGCCAGCCACTGGCGCGCGGCTTTCAAGTCCACTTGCGGCAGGTGCTTGTCGGCAAAAGCCAGCAGACCCTGCGCCACCACTTCCACGGTGTATTCGCCGGCTGCGGGCAGCAGGTCCTTGCCGTGCACGCGGGTCTGTACGTCCAGCCGGCGCAGTGCCTGCACGATGTCTTTTTCGATGTATTCGGGCGAGCCCTCTTCCAGCACCAGCACTGCCTGCTTGCCGGCGCAGAAGCTGCTGATCTCGGCCGGCACCAGCGGGTAGGTGACGTTCAGCACCAGCATGGGCACCTGCGTGGCGCCCATCGCGTCGGCCAGGCCCAGGTGCTGCAGCGCACGCAGCATGGCGTTGTACAGGCCGCCCTGCACCACCAGGCCCACGGTGTTCAGCGGCCCTTCAAACTGTTCGTTCAACCGGTGCTGCGCGATGTAGGCCTGCGCCGCCGGAATGCGCTGGTCGATCTTGCGCTTTTCATGCGCAAAGGTCACCGGCGGGTGCGCCAGGCGCATGTAGTCGAAGCTGGCGGGTTCGTCGATGAGTGCGCGCGTGCTGACGGCCGGCGCCTTGTTGTCGCTGGCCACGAAGCTGCCGCGCACGTGGCAGGCGCGGATGCGCAGTTCCATCACCGCCGGCATGTTGCTGGCTTCGCTGAGCGCAAAGGCGTGTTCCACCTGGCGCACCATGTTCTGCAGGTCGGGCCGCGGGTCGAACAGCGCCAGCGTGCTTTTCATCGCGTAGGCGTGGGTGCGTTCCTGAATGACGCTGGCGCCTTCGCCGTAATCTTCGCCCACCACGATGAGCGCCCCGCCCAGCACGCCGGGTGAGGCCAGGTTGCTCAGTGCGTCGGCCGCCACGTTGGTGCCGACGATGCTTTTCCACGTGACCGCGCCGCGCAGCGGGTAGTGGATGGACGCGCCCAGCATGGCTGCGGCCGACGCTTCGTTGCTACAGGCTTCGACGTGCACGCCCAGGGTGTCGACATAGGGCCGGGCCTGCACCATCACGTCCAGCAGGTGCGACACCGGCGCGCCCTGGTAGCCACCGATGTAGGCCACGCCCGACTGCAGCAGCGCCTTGGTGATGGCCAGGATGCCCTCGCCGTGAAAGGTGGCGCCGTTGCCCAGCTTCAGCTGCTCGATCTGCTCGGTGAACTGAACTTCCATGACTGGCACTATGGCACGTCGGGATTGCGGTGCAGCCCCGTGCTCGCCCCAGTTCACAGCGGTTGCGAAGGCCGGGCCGGTAGGCAGTTGGGCGTGGGTAGCATCAGGGTGCATGGACCACGCACCCGCAGCAGCCGAATCCGCCACCCCTGCCCCCACCGGCGGCACCGGGCTGCACACCGCCTTCTACCGTTTTGTGCCCGTGAATGACCCAACTGCACTGGCCTTGCAGGTGCGCACGCTGGCGCAGCAGCACGGCCTGACGGGGGCGGTGGTGGTGGCGCATGAGGGCATCAGCGGCGCAGTGGCGGGTTCGGCCCACGGCGTGCGCGGGTTCGAAACGGGCTTGCAGGCCGACAGCGTGCTGCAAGGCGCGTTCAGGGGCATGCCGTTCAAGCACAGCGCCTGCCAACAGGCCGCCTTTGCCCGGCTGAAGGTGCATGTGAAGCCCGAGATCGTGGCGCTGGGCCTGCAGTCAGCGCCAACGGGCACGCGCGCGGGCGGCACCACGCCGGAGGCGCACGAGAACCCAGCACCGCAGATGCTGGCACCACAGGCCTGGCGCCAGATGCTGCGCCAGGGCCATGCCGTGGTGCTGGACAACCGCAACCACTTCGAATACCGGCTGGGCCACTTCCATGGTGCCGTCGACCCCCAGGTGCACAACTTCCGCGACTTCGTGGCCTACGTCGAGCAGCACGCCCCCGCCTGGCGCGCCGCCGGGCAGCCGGTGGCCATGTACTGCACCGGCGGCATACGCTGCGAGAAGACGGCGCCGTGGATGCACAGCCTGGGCCTGCAGGTGCTGCAACTGGAAGGTGGCATCCTGCATTACCTGGACCAATTGCCCGACGCCGCGCAGGACTGGCAAGGTGCGTGTTTTGTCTTCGACAACCGCCTGGCGCTGGACGGCCGCCTGCAAGAAACCCACCTGCCGGCTGAACAGGTCTTCGACCCTCGGCACGCCGATGAAGCCTGGCGGCTGCAGCGGGCGCAACGGTTGCAGCAAGGCGGCCTGCAAGCACCGCAGCCACCGAAGGCCCCGGGCGGCGCAGACCCGGCCGCGCCAGCCGCTTCAGGGCCCGCCTAGCCATGGCCCGGCCGCGGCCCGCGTGGGAGCCGCCGATGCGCGACGGCGTCAGCGCCAGCCGCGTGGCCGTGGGCGCGGGCCCCTGGGCACGCGTGGTGGACTTCCTGCAGGCGAGGATGCCGGCGGTGGCCGATTGGCCCGAACGCTTGCAGCGCGGCGAGGTGCTGGACGCCCAGGGCCGCCCTGTGCCCACTGACGCTGCGGCCACGCTGGGCACTGTGGTCTGGTACTGGCGCCACCCGCCGCCCGAGCCCCGCGTGCCCTTTGAGGTGGACGTGCTGCACCACGACGAGCACCTGGTCATCGTCGACAAGCCGCACTTCCTGCCCGTCACGCCCGGCGGCCAGCACCTGCATGAAACCGTGCTCGTGCGGCTGAAGCGACAGCTCGGCATCAGCACGCTGGTGCCCATGCACCGGCTGGACCGCGAAACCGCCGGCGTGATGGCGTTCGTGGTGCAGCCCGGCGAACGCAACGCCTACCAGCGCCTGCTGCGCGAACAGCACGTGCACAAGGTGTATGAAGCGGTGGCGCCCTGGCGTGCCGACGTGCCGCTGCCGCAGGTGTTCAGCAGCCGGCTGCAGGCGCAAGGCGGTGAGCGCTTCATGCAGATGCTGACCGTGCCGGGCGAGCCGAATGCGCACACGCGCATTGAATTGATCCGCCGTCTTGACGCACCAGAAGGTCTTGCGCTGGAGCGCAGCCGCAACGCTGGCATGGCCATTGCGGAAGAGGCCGGCAGCCGCGATGACTGCCGCATCGACAGCCGCAATGACATCCAGATCAACAGCCGTGAGAACAGCCACGACGGCAGCCCAGACGGCTGCCCCGCAGCGTCAAGCCCCACCGGCACCCCACCGCTGTGGGCGCACTACCGGCTGACACCCTTGACCGGCCGCAAGCACCAGTTGCGCGTGCACCTGTGTGCACTGGGCCTGCCCATCGTGGGCGACCGCATCTACCCCCGGCTGTGGCCGCCCACACCGGTGGGCGAACTGCCCGACTTCAGCCAGCCGCTGCAACTGCTGGCGCGCGAGCTGGCCTTCACCGACCCCATCACCGGGCAGGCACGACAGTTCTTCAGCCGGCGGCAGCTGCACGGCGTGGCGGGCTCGGTAGCATCGGCAGCATGAAGCGCAGCGCCCGTTTTTTACGTTCAACCCAGCGTGGGCCTGGGTGTGCGGGTTGCCCGGCGCCGGCTTGCTTTTGGCTGCCCCGGGGAATGCCGCAGCCAACGAAAAGGGTGCGCAGCCCGTGGAACTGCGCCACCGCCTGTCGCCGCCCAACGCCGTGGCGCTGACGCTGGACGCTTGCAGCGGCGCCTTCGACCAGCGTCTGATCGATCTGCTGCTGGAACTGCGCGTGCGGGCCACGCTGTTTGTCACCCAGCACTGGTTCACCCGCAATTCCGAAGCGGTGCGTCACATCCAGCGGCACAGCGACCTGGTCGAATTCAAGACCCACGGCAGGCAGCCTGTGGCAGAAGGCTTTGCCCGCGCGGCGGTGGCACGGGCCGCCGGGCTTCACGCGCAGCTTCCTGCAGAAAAAGCTCGGGGCGGCCTGAGCCGCCCCGTGGGGTGTGCAATTGCCAGGCGGCTTCAGCGCCGCGCTGGTTTCCGCATCACTTGTAGTCCGAAACCACCTTCCAGCGGTTGTCGACGATCTGCGACATGCGCGACGCATTGCTGCCCAGGCGCTTGGTGGGGCTGAAGGTGGCTTCAGCGCTGCCAAACATGTCGGGCGGCACCACCATGGTGTCCATGGCCTTGATGAAGCTGTCGGTGCTCAGGTTGGCACCGGCCTTGCTGGCGGCCTTGGCGAAGGTGTCGATGATGTTGTAGCCGTAGACCGAGAACACCGTGGGGTCTTCGTTGTGCTTGGTCTTGTACTTGTTGGCCCAGAAGCGGATGGGCTGCGAAGGGTCGTCGGTGTAGGGGTTGGCCACGGTCATGGTGGCATACAGCCCGTTCATCGCCGGCCCGCCCAGCTTGTGAATCAGGTCGGTGTAAGCGGCGCTGCTGCCCATGAAGGTGGGGTTGAAGTTCAGGCGCCGTGAGGTACCGATGGCGCCAATGGTTTCACGGATGATGGTGCCCAGCACCACGAAGTCGCACTGCGAAGAGGCAAGCTTCTGCATCTGCGAAGAGAAGTCGGTGGCGCCGCGCTTGAAGCTGGTCTTTTCAGCCATTTCCATGCCGATGCTCTTCAGGCCTTCTTCAGCGCCGCGCACCACTTCCAGACCGAACTCGTCGTCCTGGTACACGGTACACACCTTCTTGGCGCCCTTCTCTTTCACCAGCTTGGGCAGGGCGCCCTTCATCTGGTCGAAGTAGGTGGCGGCAAAGCTGTACTTCAGCTTGTGGAAGGGGTCGTACATCTCTCGTGCGGCCGTCACCGGGAAGAAGTTGATGACGTTCTTCTCGAACTGCACCGGCATGGCTGCCATGTTTTGCGCCGTGCCCAGGTGGCCCACCATGGCGAAGATCTTGTCCTGGTTCACCAGCTTCTGCGCTGCCAGCACGGCGTTCTTCGGGTCGTACTTGGCGTCTTCGACAATCAGCTTGAGCTTGCGACCGTTGATGCCGCCCTGTTCATTCACCTCGTCCACGCGCAGCGTCATGCCCAGGCGGATCTGCTTGCCGAAACCGGCCAGCGGGCCCGACAGGTCCTGGATGGAGCCAAGGACGATTTCGTTCTTGGCCACGCCCTGGCTTTGGGCGGTGGCGGTGCCGGCGGCGGCCAAGGCCAGGGCGGCGCCGATCAGGGTCAACATCAGTTTCATCGTTGGGTCTCCAGTGTGAAAGTGGGTACGAGGGTGGGATTGGGGGCGTTGTTGAAACGGCGCTGCACCAGGGTGGTTGACAGGGCATGCCCACCGCCTGCGCCTGTACGGGCAGGGCGTTACCGGTACATGGCCTCGATCTGTGGCGCGTATTTGGCCTGCACCAGCTTGCGCTTGAGTTTCATGGTGGGCGTGAGCTCTTCGTCTTCGGCGCTCAACTGGGTGTCCAGCAGCCAGAATTTCTTGATCTGTTCCACCCGTGCAAACTTCTTGTTCACGCGGTCCAACTCGGCCTGGATCAGCGTCTGCACCTCGGGTGCCCGCGTCAGGCTGGCGTAGTTGGAGAAGGGCACGTCGCTGTCCTGTGCGTACTTCTCGACGTTCTCCTGGTCGATCATGATGATGACCGTGAGGTAGGCGCGCTTGTCGCCAATGACCACCGCGTCGGTGACGTAGGGCGAGAACTTCAGTTCGTTTTCCAGCTCGCTGGGCGTGATGTTCTTGCCGCCCGCGGTGATGATGATGTCCTTCATGCGGTCGGTGATGCGGAAGAAGCCTTCTTCGTCCACCACGCCCACATCGCCGGTGTGCAGCCAGCCGTCCGCGTCGATGGTCTCGGCGGTTTTTTCAGGCTGGTTCAGGTAGCCCATGAAGATGTTGGTGCCACGCACCAGGATCTCGCCGGTGCCCGGGTCGAGCTTCACCTCGTTGTAGGAAGCGGCCGGGCCGATGCTGCCGGGCTTGATGCGCTGCACCGGCACACCAGTGGCGGCGCCGCAGGTTTCGGTCATGCCCCAGACCTCGAGCATGGGCACGCCCAGGGCCAGGTACCAGCGCACCAGTTCGGGTGAGATGGGGGCCGCGCCGGTGACCAGGAAACGCGCGCGGTGAATGCCGATCAGTTTGCGCACGTTGTCCAGCACCAGCACACGCGCCAGGTGGAACTGCAGCTTCAGACTGCCGGGCACGGGCTGGCCGGCCAGCACCAGGTCGGCCACACGCTGGCCCACGCCTATTGCCCAGGCGTAGGCGCCCTGCTGCAGCTTGCCGGCCTCTTTCAGGCTGATCATCACGCCGCTGTAGAACTTCTCCCACACGCGGGGCACGGCGGTGAAAACGGTGGGCGCGATTTCGCGCACGTTCTCGGGCACAGTGTCGGGGTTCTCGACGAAGTTCAGCTTGGCGCCGGTATACAGAGAGAAGTACTCGCCGCCCAGCCGTTCGGCGATGTGGCACAACGGCAGGAAGCACATGCACTCGTCGTTCTCGTCGCGCGCAATCAGCGTGTTGTAGCCGCGCACGGTGTACACCAGGCCCTTGTGGTTGTGCATCGCGCCCTTGGGCTTGCCGGTGGTGCCTGACGTGTAGACCAGGATCGCCAGGTCTTCGGGCTTCACCGTCGCCACGCGCTGCGCCATCAGCTGCGGGTGCTGCTTCAGGTGTTCACGCCCCAGCGCGCGCAGCGCGTCCAGGCCCATCACGCCCGGGTCCTGCAGTTCGTGCAGGCCTTCCATGTTGATGACCACCACCTTGCCCAGCATCGGCAGCTGCGCGCGCACTTCCAGCGCCTTGTCCAGCTGCTCGTCGTCTTCAACAAACAGCACGCGCGTGCGGCTGTCTTCGCACAGATACTGCACCTGCGAGGCGGCGTCGGTGGGGTAGATGCCGTTGGACACACCGCCGGCGCTGAGCACGGCCAGGTCGGTCAGCACCCACTCGACGGTGGTGTTGGACAGGATGGACGCGGTGTGCCCTGGCTCGAAGCCCAGCGCCACCAGGCCGTGGGCGATTTCGCGCACGGCTTCAGCGGTCTGGTTCCAGGTCCAGCTGCGCCACAGGCCCAGATGCTTCTGGCGCATCCACACGTTGGGCCCGCGCTGCTGCACGGCGTTCCAGAACACCGCGGGGATGGTCTCGCCCGGCACCACCACCTCGGTCTTGGGCTGGATGTGGGACAGGTCCCAAAGCGTGCTCATGTGGGGTGCTTCCTCGTCAGCAAGGTCATCGCCACGTCTTCTTCTTCTTCCACCGCCGGTCGGCGCGCACACCATCAGACTTCATGCCCAGGTAGAACTCCTTGATGTCGTCTTTTTCGCGCAGGTTGTCGCAGCTGTCTTCCATCACGATGCGGCCGTTTTCCAGCACGTAGCCGTAGTCGGCGGCGTTCAGCGCCATGTTGGCGTTCTGTTCCACCAGCAGCAACGTGGTGCCGCGTTCGCGGTTGATGCGCACCACGATCTCGAAGATTTCCTTGGTCAGGCGGGGCGACAGGCCCAGGCTGGGTTCGTCGAGCAGGATGAGTTCGGGGTTGGCCATCAGCGCGCGGCTGATGGCCAGCATCTGCTGCTGGCCGCCCGACAGCAGGCCGGCGTCTTGTGCCGCGCGCTCGCGCAGGATGGGGAAGTACCCGAACACCGCCTCGATGTCGCGCGCCACGTGGTCGCGGTCCTTGCGCGTGTAGGCGCCCATCAGCAGGTTGTCGCGCACGCTCAGCAGCGGGAACACCTCGCGCCCCTCGGGCACGTGCATCAGCCCGCGCTGCACGATGGCCGCCGGGTCTTGCGCAGTGATGTTGCCGCCCTTGAATTCGATGCTGCCCTTGCGCGGGTCGATGATGCCGCTGATGGTCTTCAGGATGGTGGTCTTGCCGGCGCCGTTGCTGCCCAGCACGGTGGCGATCTCGCCGCGCCGCACCTTCAGGCTGACGCCGCGAATGGCCTTGATGGGGCCGTAGGCGCTTTCAACGTTCAGCAGCTCCAGGATGGGTCTTTCGCCGGCGGCGGGTGCAGCGGCTGCCACGGCGTTGGAGGCGGCCGCGTTCATGGCAGCACCTTCACCGAAGAGGCGCCGGCCGCTTTCGGCCGCCGCAGGCCGGACATGTCGTCGGTGGACCCGAGGTAGGCCTCGATCACGCCGGGGTGGCCTTGCACCTCGGCCGGCGTGCCGGTGGCCAATTCCTCGCCCTGGCTCATGGCCAGCACACGGTCAGACACCTTGGACACCAGGCTCATGTCGTGTTCCACCATCAGCACGGTGATGCCCAGCACGTTCTTGATGTCGGCAATCCAGAAGGCCATGTCGTCGGTTTCCTCGACGTTCAAGCCCGAAGACGGTTCGTCCAGCAGCAGCATGCGCGGTTCGGTGCACAGCGCACGCGCCATTTCAACCACCTTGCGCACGCCATAGGGCAGACCGGCAACCAGGGTTTCGCGGTACTTCTGCAGGTCCAGGAAGTCGATCACTTCCTCCACCTTCTGGCGCGCATGCTTTTCGGCGGCGCGGGTGGCGCCGGTGAAGAACAGTTCGCTCCAGAAGCCGGTGCCGCGGTGCGTGTGGCGGCCGATCAGCAGGTTCTGCAGCACGGTGGCGTGCTCGAACAGTTCGATGTTCTGGAACGTGCGCGCAATGCCCAGGCCGGCAATCTGGTGCGGCGGCTGGTCGGTCAGGCGCAACACACCGTTCGGGCCGGCGTAGTCGATGTGGCCGTTGGTCGGCGTGTAGATGCGGCTGATGAGGTTGAAGACGGTGGTCTTGCCGGCGCCGTTGGGGCCGATCAGCGTGAAGACCTCGCCGCGCTTGACGTCGAAGCTGACGTTGTTGACGGCCAGCACACCGCCAAATCGTACGGTCAGGCCTTTGGCTGACAGCAGCACGTCGGCGTTGGCAGGGGTGTTCGGCGCGGCGCTCATTTCAATCGATCCGACTTCTGGAACGACTTCTGCCGTTTGAACATGCCCTTGCGGTAGAAGGGGAACAGTTGGAACCAGGCGCGCACCTTCAGCCAGCGGCCGTACAGGCCCATCGGTTCAAACAGCACGAAGGCGATCAGCACCAGGCCATACACGGTGCCCTGCAGGCCAGAGGCCTGGCCGATGGCGGCGGGCAGGAAGTCCTTGGCCAGCGCGATGAGCTGCGGCATCACGATCAGGAAGATGGCGCCCAGGAAAGCGCCGTGTATCGAGCCCAGGCCGCCAATCACCACCATCAGCAGCAGGTCGATGCTCTGCACGATGCCGAACTGGTCGGGCGACAGGAACTGGATCTTGTGCGCGTACAGCGCCCCGCCCAGCCCGGCCAGGCCGGCCGACAGCGCAAACGACATGGTCTTGTAGCGTGCCAGGTGGATGCCCATGCTTTGCGCAGAGATTTCCGAATCGCGGATGGCCACGAAGGCGCGCCCGGTGGAAGACCGCAGCAGGTTCACCACCGCCAGTGTGGACAGCACCACCAGCACCAGGCACAGGAAGTAGAACTCGGTCGCGCTCTCCAGCTTCCAGCCGCCGATGGACGGGGCCTTCACCGACAAACCGGCGTTGCCCCCGGTCACGTGTTCCCAGCGTGCCAGCACCTCTTCGATGATGAAGCCGAAAGCCAGCGTGGCCATGCCCAGGTAGATGCCCTTGACGCGCAGCGCCGGCAGGCCCACCACCACGCCGGCGGCAGCCGCCAGGCCTGTGGCGCAGGCCATGGACAGCGGGAAAGGAAAGCCGGCGTTGGACAACACCGCCTCGGTGTAGGCGCCGATGCCGAGAAATGCCGCGTGGCCCAGCGAGAACAGCCCGGTGAAGCCGGCCAGCAGCATCAGCCCCAAGCCGACCACCGCGTAGATCAGCACGAAGATGAGCTGTGCCACCCAGTACTCGGGCAGCACCGCGGGTGCCGCCAGCAGCGCCAGCAGCAGGGTGCCGTACCAGAAGCTGTGGCCGCCGTGCTTGGCCAGGCGGATGTCCTGGTCGTAGTCGGTCTTGAAGATGAAGCGCATGGTGGTTTTGCAGACCTCTTCTTCAGACCTTCTTGCGCAGCTTTTCGCCGAACAGGCCGTTGGGCTTGAGCACCAGCATCAGCAGCACCACGACGTAAGGCGCCACGTCCTTGAAACCCTCGGGCAGGTAAAAGCCCGACAGCGCCTCGACGATGCCGATGACCAGGCCGCCCACGATGGCGCCGGGCAGGCTGCCAAAGCCCCCCACCACGGCCGCCGGAAAAGCCTTCAGGCCGATAAAGCCCATGTTGGCATGCACGAAGGTGATGGGCGCCAGCAGCAGGCCGGCGATGGCGGCCACACCCGCTGCCAAGCCCCACACCAGGCCGTTCAGGCGCTTCACCGGAATGCCCATGTAGTAGGCCGCCAGCTGGTTTTGCGACGCGGCCTGCATGGCGATGCCCAGCGTGCTGTACTTGAACAGTGCAAACAGCAGCGCGCACAGCGCCGCCGTGACAACGATGATGACCAGCTGTTCGGCCGAAACCACCAGCGCACCCAGCTTCAGCACCTGGCCGGCATAAGGCAAGGGCAGCGTGTGCGTGTCTGTGCCGACGTCGGGAATCATCGTGATCACGCCGCGCAGCACGTAGCCCACGCCAATGGTCAGCATCACGATGGAAAAGGCTGGCTGCCCCAAGATGGGGCGGATGACGGCGCGTTCCAGCAGCACGCCCAGCGCCATCATCGCGATGATGGCCGCGGGCACCGCCACCCAGACGGAGAAGCCCAGGAACTTCATGGCCAGCAGGCCACCGAAGGCGCCCACCATCATCAGGTCGCCCTGCGCGAAGCTGACGGTTTCCGTGGCCTTGTAGATGAGCACGAAGCCCAGCGCGATCAGGCCGTAGATACAGCCTTGGGCAATACCGCTGATGAGCAGCTGAAGCAGTTGCAAGTGTCGGATTCCGCTGAAAAATCGTTCCGGCACTGAAGCCACCGGCGAACCGCGAATTCTGGCCCCCAGGCGAACGCCCCAAGCTTGGGGTTTATCGCAGGGCACTTGTCCGGGTGTAACCGCTTGGCCCAGGTCTGTTACCGACCTGGAACGGCGGGCGTCGGCCCAGCGGTCCGGTCAGGCGCGCGGCAGGCTGACCAGCACCTGGGTGCCCACGTCGCCCTTGCTGTCCACCTGCAGCTGCCCGTTCATCTGCTGCACCAGGCCCAGTGAAATCACCAGGCCCAGCCCGGTGCCCTGCACCTTGGACCTTTCGGCGCCCAGGCGGTCGAAGGGCTGGAACAGGCGGTTCAGCTGCTCGGGTGTCATGCCGATGCCGTCGTCACGCACGGCCAGCACGCAGGTACTTTCATCGGATTGGTGCTGGCTGAAAACCACGCTACCGCCCACCCGGTTGTACTTGATGGCATTCGAGCCCAGATTCAGAAGCACCTGGCGCAGGCGCTGCAGGTCGGCGCTGACCCACACGGGCTGCTTCAGGTGGTTGTGCAACTGCACGCGGTGGGCCTGGGCCTGGGGGTCGAGCATCGCCACGGTTTCCTGAACCAGCGCCGACAGGTCCACCCGGCTGATGTCCATCTTCAGCGCGCCCTGGTTCAGCAGGTTCAGGTCCAGCAGGTCGGTGACCAGAGCCAGCAGGTGCTCGCCGCCGCTGCGGATGTGCCGGGCATAGGCCTTGATCTGGTCGGTGGTGTAGGCCGCCCCGTTTTTCTGCAGCACCTGGGCCAGGCCGATCACCGCGTTCAGCGGGGTGCGCATCTCGTGGCCGACGCGTGACAAGAATTCGGCCCGCGCGGCGCCGGCCAGTTCGCTGGCCTGGCGCTTCATGCGTTCTTCGTCCAGCACCAGCTGCTGGGTGGTGGCCAGCTTCTGGGCCGTCAGGTCGTGCACCTGGTACAGGTAACAGCTGGATTGTTCGCCGACCTGCAGCCACGACACGCTGACCAGCACCGACACCGGCTCGGCCTGCGGGCCGCGCAGGTAGCGCTTGTCGAACTGCACCGCCGTCTGGCGCTGGGCCGTCAGTGCCTGCAGGTGCTGGTGTTCAACGGCCCGGTCGTCTGGGTGAGTCAGGTCGGCCTGGTTGCATTTCAGCAACTGGGCCCGGTCGTCCGCCAGCAGGCTGCAAAACGCGTCGTTGATGCGCAGGAAGTCGCCCTCCGTGCCGACCAGGGCCATACCCAGGGGCGCTGACTCGAAAGCGCTGCGGAAACGCGACTCGCTGGCCTGCAGCGCCGCCTGCTGCGACAGCCGCGACGCGGCGTCGCGCAGCACCAGCACGGCACCCATCCGCTGGCCCAGGTCGTCGTCCACCGGGCCTGCGTTGTGGTCTACCAGGCGTTCGACACCCATCAGCGGGCGCAGGCAATGGCCGTGCATGACTGGCAGGACCCGGCCGTCGGCCAACACCCGCTTGACCAGCTGCTCGGCGTTGAGGTGGGCGGCCGAGTGCTCTGCACCTTCACCGTTCGGGGGCGCAGTCAAGGGCACCACCTCGGCCACGTTGTGGCCCGTGGCTGCTTCAACAGACCAGCCGGTCAGGTATTCGGCAGCCGGGTTCATGAACCGGACGCGGGCGCCACAGTCGGTGACCACCACACCGTCGGCCACGCAACGCAGCGTGTGGGCAAACCAGCGGTCCGCTTCGCGCAGCTTGCGCTCCATGCGGGACTTGGTCACCGCCACTTCAATGCCGGCGCGCAGTTCCTTGGCCTGGTAGGGTTTGGTGAGGTAGCCGTAAGCACCGGTGCTGGCCGCGCGCCGCACGGTGTCGCTGTCGCTGTGCGACGTCAGGTAGATGAGCGGCGTGGCGCGCAGCTGCGCAATGATCTGCGCGGCTTCGATGCCGTCTTTCTGCCCCTGCAGGTGCACGTCCATCAGGATCAGGTCGGGCCGCAGGCGTTCCACCGCCTGCACGGCCGCCTCGGCACTGGGCACCACATCGGCGACCGTGTAGCCCAGCCCCTGCAGTTCCAGCCGCAGGTCCAGCGCAACAACGGCTTCGTCTTCGACGATGAGTATGGAAACGGTTGTCATGTCAGGCCCTTGACATCAAGCCGGCGGTCCGGGGACGGCAGCCGGCGCTCTGCAACGGCTGCGAAGGGTTGAAGCAGGCGGTGCGATGCTCACACCAGCCGCGGAAGATCAGCAGCGAAAACAGCACCGGCGGCGGTGGATTCCAGTTCCAGCCGCCCGCCCAGTTGCCCAGCCAGGCTGACTGCAAGCTGCAGGCCCATGGACTTGGCGGCGTGCGGGTCCAGGCCTGCGGGCACACCGACACCGTCGTCCTGCACGCTCAAGCGCGGCACGCCGGGCCCGCCGGACAGCTGCACGCGAATGCGCCCGCCGCGGCCGGCAGGGAATGCGTGCTTGATCGCGTTGCTGACCAGTTCATTGATCAGCAGGCCCAGCGGCACGGCGGTTTCCAGGCTGGCCTGGCGCGGCGCGATGTCGCAAACCAGTTCGATGCGCTGGGCAGCAGCACCCAGGGTGTCCGCCAGATGGTGCAGCAATTCGTTCACATAACCCGGCAGCTCGATGGATTCCAGATGGTCGGTCTGGTACAGCTTTTCGTGCACCAAGGCCATGGCCTGCACGCGGCGTGCGCTGTCGTCGAGGGCCGCTCGCGCCGCGCCGTCGCTGACCGAGCGGCGCTGCAGGCTCAGCAGGCTCTGCACCACCTGCAGGTTGTTCTTCACACGGTGGTACACCTCGCGCAGCAGCGTCTCGCGCTCCTGCAGCGACCGCTCGATGCGGTCTTGCTGCTGGTGCAGCAGGGTCACGTCGGCACTGGCCATGAAGTAGCCCATGACCTGCCCGCCCGGCGCGACATCGGGCACCAGGAACGACTGCACATGCTGAACGCCGCTGGCGGTGGCGTGTGCATTTTCGAAGGTCTGTTGCTCACCGCGCAGCACACGCTCGGTGCGCAGCGCTTCGTCGGCCGGCATTTCCTGGCCGGTGACCTCAAAGTGTGTGCGCCCGATGATCTGTTCACGCGGCAGGCCGTAGCGCTCGCAGTAGGCCTGGTTGGCAAAACGGTAGCGCCGCTGCGGGTCGGCGTAGGCGATGCGCAGCGGCACGCTGTCGGTGATGGTGCGCAGGAATCGTTCGCTGCTCACCGCGTTGTCACGCGCCTGCACCACGGCTTGCTGCGCCTGTTGCGCTGCCGCTGCGGCAGAGCGTTCGGCTGCCAGTTCACGCCCCTGTGAACGGGCCACCCACCAGGCACCCAGCAGCAAGCCCGCGGTGGCCGCCGCCAGCAACACCGCCGTGTTCCTGACATGCGCGCGCCACCCGCCCAAGGCGTCGGTCAAGGAAATGCCTGCCGAAACCACCACGGGGTAGTCTTTCAGCGCACGGTAGCTGTACACCCGCTCGGTGTTGTCGCGCACCACCACCTGGCGCACGGTCTTGCCGGGTGCCGTGGGCAGGTGCTCGGTGAACATCGGTGTCTGGAGCCAGTTCTTGCCCAGCAGCGCGTCTTTGCGGGGTGCCGTCTGCAGCATCCAGCCGTCGCGCAGGAACAGGGTGACAAAGCCGTTGGTGCCGGTCTTGATGCCGTCCAGCACGATCTGGTTGTCGTCCAGCTTGAACAACGCCACCACCGAAGCCGGCGCGGCCCCTTCTGCGCGCGGTGCGGGCGGGTCCAGTGCGCGCCCCATCGGCAGCAGCCAATGCCCTTGCTCAGCGACCACGCGGCCCAAAACCGGCCCGCCCGCTGGCGCCTGCTTCAGGCGCGCCCACCATTCCTGCAGCCGTGCGTCGGCATCCGGACCGGCGGCGCCTGCACGCGTGGACAGGCGGCGCGAGCCATCGGCCGCCAACCACGACAGTTCGGTCACCAACCCGTCGCTGGGCAACAGGGCCCTCAGCTGCTGCTGCAGGGCAGCGTCGCCACCGTCGGGGGCGGCCTGCAGGCCGTGCCTTTCGATGATGAACTGTGCCACCGACAGCACGTTGTCCACCCGCCCCAGCGTCTGGCGGGTCTGCTGTTCCAGCAGGTGGGCCATGTTGTGCGTGTCGGCCATCGTGCTCTGCAGCGCCAGGTCCTGCTCGCGCCAAATCTCGTACAGGCCAAAACTCACCAACGCCAAGCTGGCCAGCAAAGCGACCAGGAAAGGCTTGACGCGGACAAATGTAAGCATTTGTGGAATATAGGCCTTGCTTGCGGCCGTGAGGGCCCACCTACAAAGGTTGGGTGGGTGACGCGCTGCTGTGCGCGGGCTTGCAGGGTCGGGGGTGACCACCCCGGCCCGTCACCGCCATGGACAGCCACAGCAGGCGGACCGTGCACGCGCATCCGGTCAGGCCGCGAACAGCGTTTCCATCTCGCGCCGTACCTTGAAGGCGCGCGTGCTGGTGTCCATCGCCACGTCAGCCCAGCTCAGGCTCTGGCCCTTTTTCACCGGCCGCAGCACCTTCACCTGGTGTGCCAGGCCCAGCGGCAGGCCGCCCATCTGCAGCGACGTGGCAGCCGGCAGCAGCTTGCCCCACACCGTGTAGCCGCCCTCGCCGTCCAGCATCTCGCCCGGCAGCAAGTCGCGCTTGGCGGTGGCCACCACGTCGGCGTTCCAGGCCTGCGCCACGCCCGTGGGTTCACCGCGCAGCATCACGCTGGCCACCGAGTAGCCCACTTCCAGGCCGATGAGGTGCCAGCGCTTGTACAGCGTGAAGTAGCGGCCCGTGGGGTCTGTGTGGGCGTTGTATTCCTCGAAGCAGTTGCGGATGTATTCGGTCTCGCCCTCGACCGTGACCCACACGCCCATGCGGATGTCGTACGGAATCTTGCGGCCATTGGCTTCCAGCGACGAGATGACCTCGACCATGCCCTTCCTTTCCAGCACGCCGCCTTCAGCGATGGGGCGCGTGACAAAAGGAATGTCTTCCACGCTGGCTGGCGGGTACAGCAGGCCGTTGCTGGGCACTGACAGGCCGGTGGCGTTGGCCACCGCGGTGCTTTCGATGCTGGGCTTGCTGCCGTCCAGAAAGCTGTTGAACATCTTCGGGTTCAGCCCACCGCGCGCCGCCTGCTCGGGTGTCAGGCCGTAGTTGCCCCACACGGTGTCGGGCGTGCTTTCGCAGAAGTGCGGCAGCCACTTGTGGCCGCGGCCGGCAGCCACCACCGGGAAGCCGCAGGTGCGCGCCCAGTCCACCAGGTCGCAAATCAGCGCCGGCTGGTCGCCAAAGGCCAGCGAATACAGCACGCCGGCGTCGG
>JAYSXE010000069.1:0-4060 GCA_043717565.1 Burkholderiales bacterium
CTTTCCAGTACTTGTCGGCCAGCGCCAGGTTGTTGCGCGTGTCCAGCTCAAACGCGGCCCGTGAACCTGCACCGCCGAAGATGTAGAGCTTGCCGTCGAAGATGCGCCAGGTGTCGGCGTCTCCGCCCCAGGGAATGGCGTAATTGATGCCGTTGGCGCAGAAGCCCCCGTACTGCGGCAGGTAGCGCGCGGGTTCGCGGTCGAAAAGGGCCTTGTGCGCAGCGCTGCCAAAGTAGAAGGTCACACCTTCGTGCACGGTCTTGAATTGCGGGTTGCCCATGGCGTGGCGGCCCTGGGTGAAATAGGCCACCACGTCGTGACCGTCCAGCATCACGTGGGCGTCGCCGTTCATCGCCACCGCACGCACCGGTTTCAGCGGGCTGCTGGGGTTTTGCGACAGCATCGTGCCGCAGCCCGCCAGGCCAACAACCAACAGCAGCACGGCCAGCCCGCGAAGGGCCTGGCCGACGCCGCTGCGTTGGGGTGAAAGGGGCGTTGCAAGGGTCGTCATCGGTCAATCTCCGGCGTGGAATGAAGGTATGGCGTGGGTGAGTGGTCCACTGGGGGCCCTGGGCGGTGCTGCAGCGGCAGGGGCTGTGGCGCGCACCGCCACTTCGGCAAACAGCGGGTCGTCATAGGGCGTGGGCCAGCCGATCAAGGCGCTGGCTTCTCCGGCGCGTTGGCGCAGGTCTTGCGGGTCTCGGCCCTGCAGGTGCAGGATGCCGTAGCGGTGGTTGCCCAGCCACTTGAAGTCGCGTTCCAGCGAGTGGCCCGCCTTGGGCTGCAGGAACAGCAGCGCGTTGGGAAAGCGCTGCATCAGTGCCGCCCGCTGGGCCGCCGTGGGCATGGGCGGCGCGGCGCCTGGCGTGAACGCGCGGTACACCAGGCTGGCCGCCGCCCCGGCCGTGGGTGCGCCGCGCGGCAGCAGCGCCGGGTCGCGGCCCAGCGCCATTTCGATGGACATGGCATGCGGGTCCAGGCCGTGCACATGGCGGTACAAGTCGGAAAACTGCGATGCCAGCCGCGGGTTGAATTCGATCACCGACAGCTTGCCCGTGGCCGCGTCATGGAAGAACTCCATGTTGAACAGCCCCTGCGTGAAACCCACCGCCTTCAGAAAGCGCTGCGCCACGTCCAGCGCCTGAGCCTGCACGCCTGCGGGCAGGTGGCTCGGGTGTTCCCAGCGCATGAACGCTTGCGTGCCGGGGTACATGATGGCGTCCACCACGCCCAGCGGGTGCGCCTGGCCATTCCAGACCCAACCGTCCAGGTTGTACTGCGTGGCCTGCACGGGTTGTTCCAGCATCATGCGGTGGGCGGTGCCAGCCTGCGGCAGGCGCGCCCGGGCTACGCGTTCGAAGGGTTCCACCAGGCGCCGGATGACCCACAGTTCACGTCGGCCGAAACGCGTGTGGCGGTGCAGTTCGTCGCGGTTGGCCACGTGGCGCGCCAGCACCGAAAAGGCCGCCTTGATGGGCTTTACATAGGCCGGGTAGCGCAGCCCGTCGGGAATGGCCCCGCCATAACGCGCGTCCAGGTCTTCAAAGGTCACGCTGGCTTCGGGGCACACCTGCGCCAGCACGCGGCGCGCGTGCAGCTTGTGCTGGCAGGCCAGGATGGCCTGCACCGGCGTGCCCGGCAGGTCCAGCTTCTCGGCCACCAGCGCAGCGGCCAGCGCGCCAAACTGTTCGTGGTGCGACACCACGCCCGCCCAGCCGCGCTTCCGCGCGCGTGCCGCCTGCCGCGTGGCAAACCGTTCCAGGTCGAAATGGATCAGCTGCGCGTTGCTCGGGAATGAAAACAGGTCGAAACCGGCGTTGTCAAAGCCGAAGCGGTGCTGCAGCCGGTTGAAGCACAGTGTGTCCCAGTCGTAGCTGAACAGCAGGCCGATGCGGGGGCGGTGGGAGGGGGTCATGGGCCGTAAACGACTGTTGGTGACTCAGGCCGCGTCGCGCGCCAGGCGCAGGCCGTTGAACTGCCAGCGTGCGTCGGTGGGGAAGAAGTTGCGGTAGCTGGTGCGCACGTGGCTCTTGGGCGTGGCGCAGGAACCGCCGCGCAGCACCATCTGGTTGACCATGAACTTGCCGTTGTATTCGCCCACCGGGCCTTCCCAGGACTTGAAGCCGGGGTAGGGCAGGTAGGCGCTGGCCGTCCATTCCCACACGTCGCCCAGCATTTGCAGCGGGCCGCTGTGCTGCGCGGCCAGCGGCAGCGGGTGCAGTGCGCCCGACTCCAGGAAGTTACCGGCAGCCAGCGCCGCGCCCGCATGCTGCTGCGCCGCGTGTTCCCATTCGAATTCGGTGGGCAGCCGCGCTGCAGGCTGGCCCGGGTGCTGGGCCGACCACCAGCGCGCAAAGGCATCGGCCTCGAAGTAGCTGATGTGGGTGATGGGCGTGTGCGGGTCCAGCGGCACCAGGCCATGCAGCGTGAAGCTGTGCCAGGCGCCGCCCGGTTCGCTGCGGCGCCAGTACAGCGGCGCCGTGATGCCCTGCGAGCGCACCCAGTCCCAGCCGGCCGACAGCCACCAGCGCGGGTCGGCATAACCGCCGTCCTGCACGAAGGCCAGCCATTCGCCGTGGGTGGTCAGGCGGCGCGCCAGTTCGTAGGGGTGCAGCAGGCAGCGGTGGCGCGGGCTTTCGTTGTCGAAGGCGAAGGCAGTGCCTTGGTGGCCTGCCATCGACACCGTGGGTTCACCGGCGACCATCGGCACCCAGCTTTGCGCCACGGGCGCCACCGGCGCCAATGGCCAGCGCGGTTGGTAGACAGGCGAAAGCGGGTTGCACGACAACAGGTACAGCAGGTCGGTAAGCACCAGTTCCTGGTGCTGCTGCTCGTGCTGCAGGCCCAGTTCCACCAAGGTGTGGAATTCCGCCGGCTGCGCCCGGGCCAGCAGCTGTTGCATGCGTTCGTCCACCGCCGCGCGCCAGGCCCGCACCTCGGCCAGCGTGGGCCGCGTGACCAGCCCGCGCTGCGCGCGCGGGTGTTGCTGACCCACGCCGTTGTAGTAGCTGTTGAACAGCACGCGGTAGGCCGGGTGGTGTGGCTTGAAGCCGGGCTCAAAGCGTTCGAGCACAAAAGTCTCGAAGAACCAGGTGACGTGCGCCAGATGCCACTTTGTGGGGCTGGCGTCGGGCATAGGCTGCACCTGGCAGTCGGCTTCGCTCAATGGCGCAGCCAGGGCCACGGTCTGCGCGCGCACCTGGGCATAGCGCGCCGACAGCGGCGTGCGCAAGGTTTCTGGTTGTTGCGCGGGTGCGTTCATGGCCGATGTTTCCGGGGTGTCAGGCCACCAGCGTGCCGTGGCCGATGTAGCCCATGCCGGCCTGGGTGGGCTGCCACTGGAAGTTCGGGCAGCGGGCCTGCACCAGGCTCCAGGGCTGCCACAGGTCGGCCGCGTTGGCGTTGTAGGGGCGGTTCTTCAGCCAGGCCAGCAGGTTCAGCGGCCCCACCCACCATGGGAAGAACTTCATGCCGGCCATGGCGACACGGGCGCCGGGCTTGCACTGGCGCAGGATGTTGTCCACCGCCAGTGGCGTGCGGCTGATGTCGTGCACGTAGTTGAACAGCACGGCGTCAGCCGGCTCGGGCAGCTGCACGGTTTCTGCAGGCGACTGCACCTGCCAGACGTTGCCCCAACCACCGGCCTGCACGCGCGCCTGCGCCTGACTGAACATCTCGGGGCTTTGTTCGAAGGCCAGCACGCGGCCCTGCGGGCTCACGGCCTTCAGCAGCGGCTCGTAGCTCAGGCCAGTGCCGGCGCCCACGTCCAGCACCACCTGGCCCGGCTGCAACTGCAACAGGCCGATGGTGCGCAGGCGCAGCGCCATCGTGCGCTGCGCCGAGGCGTCGTAGCGCTGCGCCACCTTGCGGTAACGCTCGATCGAGAGCTGGTTGTCTGCGGTCAGGGCCATGCGGTTCTCAGGGTGACTGCCGTGACGCCATGTGCATGCCCACCACGCCCATCACGATGAGGCCGGCGCTGGCCATCTTCAAGGCGGTGGCCGGCTCGCGGAAGTACAGGTAGCCGATCAGCGACGTGGCCACCGTGCCCACGCCCGAC
>JAYSXE010000070.1:0-4056 GCA_043717565.1 Burkholderiales bacterium
CGCAAGCGAAGACCTCGCGCATTCCCATCAAGGTGGTGGCTGCCGAAGTGCTGAAGAAGCCCGACTGGATTCGGGTGAAGGCCGGCTCGCCTTCCACGCGCTTCTACGAGATCAAGAACATCCTGCGCGAACACAAGCTGCACACCGTTTGCGAGGAAGCCAGCTGCCCCAACATCGGCGAGTGCTTCGGCAAGGGCACGGCCACCTTCATGATCATGGGCGACAAGTGCACCCGCCGCTGCCCTTTCTGCGACGTGGGCCATGGCCGGCCCGACCCGCTGGACGTGAACGAGCCCGACAACCTGGCCAAGACCATCGCGGCGCTGAAGCTGCAGTACGTGGTGATCACCAGTGTCGACCGCGACGACCTGCGCGACGGCGGCGCCGGCCATTTTGTGGAATGCATCCGCAAGACGCGCGAACTGTCACCCCGCACGCAGATCGAGATTCTGGTGCCCGACTTCCGCGGCCGCATGGACCGTGCGCTGGACATTCTGAAGGCGGCGCCGCCCGACGTGATGAACCACAACCTGGAAACCATCCCGCGCCTGTACAAGGAAGCGCGGCCCGGTTCCGACTACCAGTTCAGCCTGACGCTGCTGCAGCGCTTCAAGCAGGAAGTGCCGGGCGTGCCCACCAAGAGCGGCCTGATGGTGGGCCTGGGCGAAACCGACGACGAGATCCTGCAGGTGATGCGCGACATGCGCGCGCACGACATCGACCGCCTCACCATCGGCCAGTATCTGGCGCCCAGCGGCCACCACCTGCCGGTGCGGCGTTATGTGCATCCCGACACGTTCAAGATGTTCGAACGTGAGGCCGCGACCATGGGCTTTGCGCACGCTGCAGTGGGCGCCATGGTGCGCAGCAGCTACCACGCCGACCTGCAGGCGCACCAGGCCGAGCAGGCGGTTTCACAGGCAGCCCTGCCTGTTTCGGTGGTCTGACCCGGACCGGCGGTCAAACCTTACGGGGCCAGCTGCCCGCTGATGCCCACATCAGGCTCGGCGGCAAGCGGCCGCCGGTCTCAGTTCGCCAGCGGCAACTCGCGCCAGTTCAGGCGCCGCAGCCCCAGGGCTATCGGTTGTCGGGTGTTCACGCCCACGGCGCCGCCCTTGCTGTTGCCCACCACCAGCACGCGTTTGAACTTGCCGTTCTCTTCCACGCCGTAAGACCGCTGTTCGGTGGCCACGCCGTCCAGGGCCGTGCTGAAGGCGATGGGGGTGGTGCCGTTGGCCGCCACCAGGTCGCTCTGGCCAGTGCCCAGGTCGATGCTGTAGATGCGGCTGGTGCCTGACGGGTTGCACGCATTGCCACCGGGCAACACGGTGGTGAATTCCACCGAGCCGTAAAAAGCACTGGGGTCCGAGACCACGCGCCAACCCTGCCCGGCACCGCTGACGCCGAGGTCGACATACCAGCCGATCTGAGTGGCCGTCAGCGTGACGGCCTGCGTCAGGTCGGTCAGCTGTTTCAGCCGGGCCGTGGTGATGGGGAAGCTGAAGCCCGCGGGGGCGGTGGCGTTGAATGCCAGGCCGGTGCCGTCCAGAATGGCGTAGAGCGCCTGCGCCTGCGTGCTGGCCACGTCGCTGACGTCCAGCAACCGGCCCGTGCCCACGGTGACCCAGCGCTTCAGCGAACCGGGCTGCACGATGATGTTGGGGCGTGACGTGACTGGCCGCGGGTTGTTGCTGTTGTCGGTCAACGTGGCCAGTTTCAGCGGCGCCGGGTAGTCACCCGCATCGTCGCGCAAGTCCAGCCGCCACAGGTTGCCCAGCAGGTCGCCGGCGTAGACGCTGTCGGCGGTGTTGTCGGTGCGGTCCAGCACGAATGCCTGCACGTGCGCCAGCCCGGCCTGCGCGGTGGCGGTGCCTACGCCGGTGGCCAGTTTCTTGATCAGCGTGCCCGTGCGCGGGTTGACGATGAAGAAATAGCCCTGCCCGTCGGTGTTGTTGTGGCCCGAGCCGAAGATCAGCACCCACCCGTGTTTCTTGGTCTTCACGGCCGTGGGTTCGCCGTAGGTGTAGCCCAGGTCGGGGTCGGTGAATTCCCACAGCACACGGCCGGCCACGCCGGCTTCGGTGGTGGAAGCCGCAGCGGCCATGTCGATGGCGTTCGGGTTGGTCACGTCCAGCGCGTAGTACGCTTTGCCGCCTTTGCCCAGGCCGCCCACCAGCACGCTGCGCCAGTCGGTGCCGCTGCCGCCCACGGTGCGGCCGAAGTCGATGTCGAACAGCGACGGCGTGGTGTCCACGTGGAAGCGGTGGGCGAAGTCGGGCTTGCCGCGCGAAGCCAGGCCGGTGGTCTGCGGCGAACCTGTGGGGCCCTGGTACAGCGCGCCGGGCACGTAGGCAAACACTTCCTGGCCGGCGGTGGCGCCGGTCAGCGCGCCGTCCACGGCATGCAGCATGCCGCCGTTGCTGCCCACGTAGACCATGGTCTTGCGGCCGGCCCAGGTGGTCTTGAACGCGCTGTAGCCGGGGTTGGACGATGAAGACAACGGCGCCACCGGCTTGCCCACCACGCGGGGCTTGGAACCCACGATGTCGCCCAGCGGGTGCGGCCGCGACCGGTAGGCCGCCGCCGAGGTCGCGTCGGAAGAGCCTTCTTCGTGCATGCTCTGCCCGCGCAGGTAGTTCAGGTAGTCGGCGCTGTCGTCACCGCTGCGGTAGGCCGTGTCCAGCGCCGACTTCTGGGCCGCCGACAGGCTGGCAAGCCTGAAGGGCACCGCCGTCTTGGTTTCGGTGTTCCAGGTGACGATACGCCGCGCCGTGTCCCAGCCGGTGCCTGCGGTCTGGCCGGTCAGCTTGGTGCTGAAGTTCCAGGCCGTGGACAGCACGGGCTGCTTGGTGGCGGCGTCGAAGGTGGCGCTGGCCGCCGACAGTTCACCCGACCAGGTGGATGCGTCGTACTGCGCGCTGTAGCTGGTGGTGCCCACGGTGGCCACCTGGGGCAGCGTGGTGGAAAAGCTGGTGGTGTAGGCGCGCAGGTTGGCGGCAATGCTGGCGAAGGCCTTGGTCAGGCCGCTGACCATCTCGTCGGCTTTGGCCGCCACGAAGTAGTTGTCGGGCTTGCTTTGGCCGTACACGGATTCCCCGGTGGTGTTCCACCACTCCACGGGCAGGTCGGTGGCGCGCGCGTAGGGGTCAAACACGTCGGGCAGTTTGGCGCCCCCGTATTTGGCCGCCAGGTAGTACATGTTGTTGGGCGTGTAGCTGCTGTACTCAAGCACGTCCAGCCAGTAGGTCTGCACCGTTTGCTTGCCGGCCGTCTGTGGCTTGGTGGCGTCGTCGGGCCTGATGTCTTTTGCATTGGCGTCGTAGGCCAGGCCGGCGATGTAGAAGCTGCCCGGGATTTCCTGCGCATTGGTGATCGAACCCAGGGCCGGGCCCAGGCCGTGCAGCACGCCCACCTTGTCGGTGGCCGTCTTGGCGTTCACTGTGGTGTCGCCAGACACTGCAGCGGGCTTGCTGGGCTCGCCCGTGGTGCCGGTGTTGCCGGGCAGGTTCTTGTCGGTCCAGGTGTTGACGTCGCCAATGCCCAGAATGAAATTGCGCTGGCAGGAATATTGGATCGGGTCGTCCCAGCTGGTGATGACGGGGAAGCCGTCGGCCCAGGTGGTCTTGGTGGATGCGTCGGCACCCGACATGCTGGTCCATTCGGGCACATTGCCCAGGTTGCGGTAGTAGCGCAGCGCGGCGTAGTACAGCTCGCTGACGTTGTCGTAGCTCTTGTAGCTGCCGGGCGTGATCTGGCCGAACTTGTTGACGTAGTTGATGACGCCGCTGTTGCTGATGCTGACACCCAGCGCTGTGGCAGTGGCAGAAGCGTCGGCGGTGTCGGGGTTCAGCGCAAAGATGCCGGTGTTGGCGTCCCATTCGCTGCTGGTGTTGCTGGTCTGGTTTTCGCCGGGCAGGGTGTAAGTGGGGCCAACAAACTTCTGGCGCGCCCGCAGCACGCCGCCGTCGCGCTGCCGGTTGCTGTCGTTCAGGTAGCCAAAGGCGCTGTAGCGGATCTTGCCGGCGTATTGCTGTATCAAACCGGTGGGCTTGTAGG
>JAYSXE010000008.1:0-2094 GCA_043717565.1 Burkholderiales bacterium
GTGACCAACACTGACCGCATGCTGCAGATGGGCCGGCGTGCGCTGGACGCGCCGGGCGACGCGAAGCAAGACCTGTGGATCCTGCAGCAACTGGCGCGCCGGCTGGGCCTGGCCTGGCAGTACGACGGCGACAACAGCGGTGTGGCGGCGGTCTACGAGGAGATGCGCCAGGCCTTGCACGGCGTCATCGCCGGCATCAGTTGGCAGCGCCTGGACGCGGCGCACAGCATCACCTACCCGTGCTTGACGGCAGACGACCCCGGCCAGCCCATCGTCTTCCAAGACCACTTTCCCACCACCGATGGCCGGGTGCACCTGGTCAGCGCGCCGCTGCTGCCGGCCGCCGAGCAGCCCGACGCTGCCTACCCCTTCGTGCTGATCACCGGCCGGCAGCTCGAGCATTGGCACACCGGCAGCATGACGCGCCGCAGCCTGGTGCTGGATGCGGTGGAGCCCACGGCCACCGCCAGCTTCAACGGCATCGACCTGGCCGCGCTGGGCCTGCAGGCCGGTGATGTGGTGACGGTGGCCAGCCGGCGTGGCAGCGTCGTGCTGCACGCCCGGCGTGATGACGGCACACCAACCGGCACGGTGTTCATGCCGTTTGCCTATGCTGAAGCCGCAGCCAACCGGCTGACCAGCCCAGCACTCGACCCAGCGGCCAAGATCCCTGGCTTCAAGTTCTGCGCGGTGGCGGTGCGGGCCGGGGGTGTGCTGACAGCTCGCGCCAAGACGCATTCGGTGCTGGACTTGCAGGGCCCGTTGGCAGCACCCGGCGTTGGCCCAGTGTCGATCGATGACATGAATCCCTGGCGCTGACAGCCGCCTGCCCGGACATTGGTGCGGACCAGGGCCCGCGCCACCGCTGCGTCGCGGTGGCCTTGCCGGCGTCTGGCGCCATCGGATGGGTGCCCGGTGCTGGAGTCGTCCGCATGATCGATTGGATAGGTTGCAACGCGCTCGAGCGTGATCCTGCCCGCGTCAGCGGCGTGTGAGTTGAAGATTTGCAGCGCCTTCGGGAGGCATCGGCCAAGTTCCATGCGGTCATGCTGCTGACCCAGGAAGAAGTCGACGAAATGGTCGCCCACTTCGATGCCTTGCGCAAAGACGCTTCGGCGCGCAAGCGCGCGCAAGGCTGACGCTGTCCGCCAGCCGGTTGCCGCCCCCCGGTGAATATGGGAGCATTTGCCCATGAGCACCCTGCACCCCGCCATCACCAGTGACCCCCAGCGCCGCAGCGGCCGGCCCTGCGTGCGTGACCTGCGCATCAGCGTGGGTGACGTGCTGGGCTGGTTGGCCGACGGGCAAACCCCGGCACAGATCGTTGCCGACTACCCGGAACTCACACCCGACGACATCCGCGCCTGCCTGGCCTACGCCGCAGCGCGTGAGTCGCATGAAGTGCGGCTGGCCGCAGCCGCGTGAAGCTGCTGCTCGACGAGAACCTGTCCAGGCGCCTGGTGCCGGCGCTGCAAGCGCAGTTTCCAGGCAGCAGCCAGGTGGCCTTGCTGGGGCTGGAACAGTCGACAGATGCGCAGCTTTGTGATCACGCCGCGTTGCACGGCTTCGTGATCTGCTCCAAGGATGATGCCTTTCATCGCCTGGTGGCGGCCCGCGGCTAACGCCCCCGCCTGGTCCACCTGGCCATGGGCAACACCAGCAACGACGCGGTGCTGGCCGCGCTGCTGGCTGATGCCGACAGGCTGCGCCATGCCTTTGACGACCCTGCCACTGGCGTGGTGGTGATCCCGTGAACGACGCCGACGCCCGCGCCGAACACATCGACCCCGCCTTGAAAGCCGCCGGCTGGGGCGTGGTGGATGGCAGCCGGGTGCGGCGCGAAGTGTTCGCCCCCGGCCAGCTGCAGGGCCGCGGCCAGCGCACCCCTACCTTTGCCTGCTTCGGCGAACCGGTGTACCTGTACTCGCTGCGCGATGGCATCAGCGATGGCGACCTCACGCCGTTCCGCGTCAAGCAGATCGCCACCACGCTGGACGACTGCGTCGCACGCCCGACGACGACGTGCTGGCCGGCAGCATCGAGCCGGGCCGGCGCTGCGCCGAGAGCTGACTTCAACCGCGTCATCCACCACGT
>JAYSXE010000071.1:0-1841 GCA_043717565.1 Burkholderiales bacterium
CCCGGCCTTATAGCGAGAAACCGGCAACTCCTACAGCCCCGATCCATTTGGTGAAACGCCTTGTGTGTGCCTGCGCATCCCCACCGGTGGCGGCAAAACGCTGCTGGCCGCGCACGCGGTGGGCCGCATGGCGCGGGGTTGACCGTCGGCAGGCGCACAGCCGCTGGCACTGTGGCTGGTGCCCAGCGACACCATCCGCAGCCAAACCCTGGCGGCGCTGTCCACCCCCGGCCACCCGTTTCGCGAGGCGCTGGCCCAAGCCTGTGGCGACAGCGTGCGGGTGTGTGATCTTGAAGCCGTGGCCACGCTGTCGCCCCAAGACTTCGACGCCCATGCGGTGGTGGTGGCCACCATCCAGAGCTTTCGGGTGGAAGACGCCGACCAGCGCAATGTCTACGCGTTTTCAGAGGCGTTTGAGCCGCACTTTCGGGGCCTGCCACCGGCCGCGCTGAGCCCGCTGCGTGACTTGCCCGACGCGCTGGTCACGGCGGCTGACGCCCAGCAGGCCAAGGCAGGGCGCGAGATGCTGGCGCGTTTTGTGGGCCAGCCGCGCTGGAGCCTGGCCAACTGGCTGGCGCTGCGCCAGCCCTATGTCATCGTCGACGAGGCGCACAACACCAAGACCGAGCGCAGCTTCGAGGCGCTGAAGCGGCTGAACCCGGCGCTGATCCTGGAGCTGACGGCCACACCCGTGCCCCTGCGCACCAATGTGCTGTTCCATGTCTCGGCGCAGCAGCTGCAGGCCGAGGCCATGGTCAAGCTGCCCATCGCGCTGATCGAACACACCCGTGGCTGGCAGGCGGCGGTGTACGACGCGGTGCAGAACCAGAAGCTGCTGGAAGCCGAAGCACTGCAAGAAGAGGCCGACCCTGGGCCCAACCAGGGCGACTACATCCGCCCCATCGTGCTGCTGCAGGCGCAGAACAGCACCGACCCGGTGAATGTGGACGTGCTGCGCGCCCACCTGGTGGACGATCTGCACATTCCGGCCGACCAGGTGAAGGTGGCCACCGGCACACTGCGCGAGCTGGAGGGCCTGGACTTGAGCCACCGCGCCTGCCCGGTGCGCTTCATCATCACCGTGCAGGCCCTGCGCGAGGGCTGGGACTGCCCGTTTGCCTACATCCTGTGCTCGGTGCAGAGCGTGCGCTCGGCCACCGCCATCGAGCAACTGCTGGGCCGTGTGCTGCGCATGCCCTACGCGCGGCGACGCAGCCGGCCGGCCTTGAACAAGGCCTATGCCCATGTCACCGAGGCCGAGACCGGCCTGGCTGCCAACGCGCTGGCCGACCGGCTGATCGACGGCATGGGCTTCGACCCGCTGGACATGGCCTCGATGGTGGCGCCGCAGCTGCCACTGATCTGGTCGCCCGGGCCGGGCGACGGGCAGGCGCGCGACGACGGCCCCTTGTTCGCGGCGGCGTCACCGCTGCCCTTGCCGCTGCCCACGCTGGCCGTCGACATTCCGGCCGGCAAGCCGCTGGCTGACGCGGCGGCCGAGTTGCTGGCCCGCGCGGTGGACGAGGGCGTGGCCCGCATCAGCAGCGACGGCCAGCGCCAGCGTGTGCAATGGCGTGGTGAGCTGCCGCCGGCCATGGCCGACGCGCTGGTGGCGGCCCAGCGCGGCAGGCAGCGTGAGCAGGTGGCGCAGCAGATCGAGCGCCACCACGCGCTGGTGGCCGGCGCGCTGGCGCCGTGCCACCAGGGTCGGCGTTTTGCCCCCGTGCCCAGGCTGTGCTACCAGTCACCAGGGGCGGCGCAGGGTGAACTGCTGCTGCTGGAACGTGAGGCCGTGTTCGAGCAGGTGACGCTGAACCTGCTGGCCCAGCCCATCAGCCTGC
>JAYSXE010000072.1:0-4026 GCA_043717565.1 Burkholderiales bacterium
TCACCATCTCGGCGGTGGTGAGCTTTTCGATGCGTTCGCCGCGCAGCTCGATGCTGCCCTTGGTGACCTCGCCCCGCTCACCCGCCAGCAGGTTGCTGACGGCGCGCAAGGTGGTGGTCTTGCCGGCACCGTTGCCACCCAGCAGCGCCACCACACCACCCTCGGGTACCTGCAGGCTCACGCCCTTCAGCACCAGGATGACGTGGTTGTAGATGACCTCGATGCCGTTGACGTTGAGAAGGATGTTGGACATGGATGCTCCGGCGGACTGCTTCAGCGGTTGGATCGAGAGGCTGATCCTGCGCAGCAGGATCAGCCAATCCTTCCAGCGGACGCCGCGGGACCGGCTTTGCCGGGCCGCTGGCGTCGCCCCCTTGAGGGGGAAGGCGGCTACGCCGCCTTCGGGGGTGGGCCTATGACTGGCAGTCTTCAGCAGTACGGCGCGTCAACTTCTTCTCGGCGGCGTACTTGTCGGCGGCGGCCTTGATCATCGGCTTGATGATGGCGCTGTCGCTTTCATACCAGTCTGAGCTGAAGTTCCACTTGCTGCCGTCCCAGGTGTGGACGCGGGCCCAGGTGGCGCCACGGTGGTCCTGGCAGCTGGTGCTGATGGGGCGCATCACGCCAGCAAAACCCAGTGCGTCCAGCTTCTTCTGGTCCAGCGCCAGATTCTCATAGCCCCAGCGAGCCTGCTCGCCGGTCATGACCTTGCCCTTGCCGTAACGCTCTTGCGCACGCTTGACGCCTTCCACGGCCAGCATGGCGGCCGACAGTCCGCGCATGTACAGCACCTGGCCCACTTCTTCCTTCGGGCCCGTGCCCTGCCCGGCGCTATGCACCTTGGCCAGCACTTCCTTCACGATGGCCGAATTCGGCTCGGCACCGTGTTGCAGCGCCAGGCCGCTGTAGCCCTTGGCGCCTTCACCCACGTCTTTCACGTCGGGCTCGGCAGCTGCCCACCACACGCCGTACATCTTGTCGCGAGGGTAGCCGGTGGCCTGGGCCTCTTTCAGCGCGGTGCTGTTCATCACGCCCCAGCCCCACAGCAGCACGTAGTCGGGGCGGTTCTGGCGAATCTGCAACCAGGTGGCTTTCTGTTCCACGCCCGGGTGTGTCACCGGCAGCTGCGACAGATCAAAACCGTGCATCTTGCTGCGCTCCACCAGCAGCGGAATCGGTTCCTTGCCAAATGGGCTGTCGTGATAGACGAGCGCGATCTTCTTGCCCTTGAGCTTGTCCCAGCCGCCTTCTTTCTTGGCGATGTGCTGCAGCAGGATGTCGGCGGCGTCCCAATAGGTGCCGGTGAGCGGGAAGTTCCACTTGAAGACGTTGCCGTCGGTGCTTTCGCTGCGGCCGTAGCCAGCAGTGATGAGCGGAATCTTGTCGCCAGGCGCCTTTTCGGTCAGCGCAAAGGTGATGCCGGTGGACAGCGGCTGGAACACCGTGGCACCGCCGTTCTTGCCCTTCAGGCGTTCGTAACATTCCACGCCACGGTCTGTGGCGTAGCCCGTCTCGCACTCTTCAAAACTGACTTTCACGCCGTTGATGCCACCGCGTGCGTTGGTGAGCTTCAGGTAGTCGACATAGCCGTTGGCAAACGGCACGCCGTTGGGTGCGTAAGCGCCGGTGCGGTACACCAGCACGGGGTAGAACTGCTCCTTGGCCTGCGCCATGGCCGAGCTGACCGCCGCGGCGGCCAGGGCTGCGCCCAGCAGGGCGGTGGATAGGGTCTTGAACTTCATGTCTGCCTCCAAGGGTGGGAAAACCGGGGTCGGGTCATCAACACAAAACGGCACCCGTCGGTGCGGCTTTTTTCGGGTGGCGCTGCAGCCCGTCGGCTGCTGCCACGCAGGAACTCAGGCTCAACGCGCGAGCGCGGTTTGGGTTGTCAGCATCAACGTCAGGGTGGGCGGGCGCACGACGGGCTGCGTCAGTGCGGGAAGGGCCACAGCCGCATCTTTTCCTTGGCGGTGGACCACAGTCGCGCCAGGCCATGCGGTTCGACGATGAGGAAAAACACGATCAGCGCGCCGAAGATCATCAGCTCGGCATGCGCCACGCCCGCGGTGCTGATGGTGACGCCCACCCACTTGCCCATCCAGGGCAGGAACTGGTTCAGGAACACAGGCAGGATGACGATGAAGGCCGCGCCAAAGAAGCTGCCCATGATGGAACCCAGGCCGCCGATGATGATCATGAACAGCAACTGGAAGCTGCGGTCGATGCTGAAGGCCGCCGGTTCCCAGCTGCCCAGGTGCACAAAGCCCCACAGCGCGCCGGCCACGCCGACGATGAAGCTGCTGACAGCGAAGGCGGTGAGCTTGGCGTAGACCGGGCGGATGCCGATGACCGACGCCGCCACGTCCATGTCGCGGATGGCCATCCATTCACGCCCGATGTGGCTGCGCACCAGGTTCTTCGCCGCAATGGCAAACACCACCAGAATGGCCAGGCAAAACAGATACTTTTCGTGCGGCGTTTCGATGGCGATGCCGAACACGTTGAGGTTGCTCACGTTCACCGAGCCCGATGCGGTGTTGTTGGTGAACCATTTGACGCGCAAGAACGCCCAGTCGCAGAAGAACTGTGCCGCCAGCGTGGCCACCGACAGATACAGGCCCTTGATGCGCAGGCTGGGAATGCCGAACAGCACACCCACCACGGTGGCGCAGGCACCCCCCAGCAGCAGCGACAGCAGCAAGGGCATGCCGTCGATGCGAACGCTGAAGTTGTAGGCCGCATAGGCGCCCACGGCCATGAAGGCACCGGTGCCCAGGCTGATCTGCCCGCAGTAGCCCACCAGGATGTTCAGGCCCAGCGCCGCCAGGCTCAGGATCAGGAACGGGATGAGGATGGCGCGGAACAGGTATTCGTCCACCACCATGGGCACCACGAAAACCGCGAGAGCCACGATCAGCCAGATGGCGATGCGGTCTTGCGCAATCGGGAAGACCTGGCTGTCGTTGGTGTAGCTGGTCTTGAACTGACCGTTTTCTCTGTACAGCATGGTCAGACCCGATCAATGATCTTCTCGCCGAACAGCCCTTGCGGCCGCACCAGCAAGACAAACAGCACCAGCACGTAGCCGAACCAGATCTCGATGCCACCGCCGAGTGATGGCCCGATGTAGACCTCGGACAGCTTTTCGCCCACGCCGATGATCAAGCCACCGATGATGGCGCCGGGCACGCTGGTCAGCCCGCCCAGGATGACCACCGGCAAGGCCTTCAGCGCCAGAACAGCCAGCGAAAACTGCACGCCCAGCTTGCTGCCCCAGATCATGCCGGCCACCAGCGCAGCAAAGCCGGCCACGCTCCAGACGATGACCCACACGCGCGACAGCGGGATGCCGATGCTCTGCGCCGCCTGGTGGTCGTCGGCCACCGCGCGCAGCGCGCGGCCGGTGCTGGTCTTTTGGAAGAAGAGGCTCAGCACGATGACCAGCGAAGCGGCGATGGCGGCGGCATACAGGTCTTCCTTGTTGATCAGGATGCCGCCGGGGAAGACTTTTTCCAGCAGGAAGATGGGGTCCTTGGGCAAGCCGATGTCGATCTTGTAGATGTCGCTGCCGAAGATGGTCTGGCCCACACCATCCAGGAAGTAGGCCACGCCCAGCGTGGCCATCAGCAGCGTCACGCCTTCCTGGTTCACCAGTTTGCTGAGCACCAGCCGTTCAATCAGCCAGGCCACCACCACCATCACAACCATGGCCCCTACAAAGGCCAGCACGTTGGCCAGCAGCTTGCTGTCAAAGCCCAGCAGGTCGGGCAACCAGTCGGAAAAGCGCGCCATGGCCAGCGCAGCAAACAGCACCATCGCGCCCTGCGCGAAGTTGAACACGCCGCTGGCCTTGAAGATGAGCACCAGGCCCAGCGCCACCAGCGAATACAGCATGCCCGTCATCAGGCCGCCGAAAAGAGTTTCGAGAAACGATCCCATCGTGCGCTTTCAGTGGCTCGTACCGAGGTACGCGCTGATGACGTCGGGGTTGGCGCGCACCTCTTCGGGCGTGCCGTCACCGATCTT
>JAYSXE010000073.1:0-9271 GCA_043717565.1 Burkholderiales bacterium
ATTCGCTTCGCGCCTCTTGCCAGACTTCCAGCGCCGCGTCGGCATTCATGGCCGCAATGGCCAGCCCGACCACCAGGTCGGGCCAGCCCGACTGCGTCAGCACGGTCACGCCGGCCGCTGCGATGATGGCCACGTTGGCCACGGCGTCGTTGCGCGCCGACAGGAATGCCGCCTTCGTCAGGCTGCCAGCGCCGCTGCGGTAGCGCGCCAGCAAAAAGGCACACAGCAGATTGACCAGCAGTGCGCCGGCGCCCGCCAGACCGAGCGGCAGCGCAGCCGGCGCCAGCGGCACCTGAAACTTCTGCCACGCCATCCACAGCGTGGCCAGGCCGGGCAGCAGCAACACCGCGGCCAGCACCAGGCCCATGCGCGAACGCGCGCGCAGGCTCCAACCCAGAGCCACGGCAATCAGCAGATTGATCGAGGCGTCTTCCAGGAAGTCGATGCTGTCGGCCAGCAGCGACACCGAACCGATGCGCCGGGCGACGGAGAATTCGACAAAGAAATAGGCCAGGTTGAGGCCCGCCACGACGGCTACGGTGCGGCGAAGGCCAGGTGGGATGTTCGGCAAGGAGTTCATGCCTGATTGTCAGTCGCAACCCGGGCGAAGCCGGTGTTCCGGTTGGCCGCAGCGCACAACCGTCCCGATGCACGGTGGCCGGCACCACAGTCGCGGCATCATGCGTTGTCCCGGCACTTCATCAGCCCCATGCCCACTCCCACCCTGGACCACCTGCGCCGGTACGCCATCGCGCGCAGCCTGTTCACACCCACCACGCTGCCCAGGGCCCTGGCGAGGCTGGGCTTCGTGCAGGCCGACCCCATTCGCGCGCCGGCGCGTGCGCAAGACCTGACCTTGCGCCACCGCGTGAAGGGCTACTGCGCCGGCGACCTGGAACGCTGCTACGCGCGCCTGGGCATCGAAGAAGACTTCTTCGTGAACTACGGCTTTGTGCCGCACGCCACGCACCGGCTGATGCACCCGCGCACCGCGCGCAGCGTATGGCCCAAAGCGCGCTGGACGCAGGCGCGCGCGGTGCTGGACTTCGTGCGCGAACGCGGCGTGGTGCACCCGCGCGAGGTTGACGCGCACTTCCAGCACGGCAAGAGCCAGAACTGGTTTGGCGGCAGCAGCAATGCCAGCACGCAATTGCTGGACGGCATGCACTACCGCGGCCTGCTGCGCGTGGCCGGGCGCGAAGGCGGCACGCGCACCTACGCAGCCCGCGACCCGCACGACGCACCGCCCGATGCTGCAGCCGCACTGGACGCGCTGGTGAACGTGGTGGTGCAGAAATACGCACCGCTGCCCGCATCCAGCCTGTCGGGGCTGGTGATGCGGCTGGTCTTTGGCGCACCGCAATGGACGGCCCTGAGGCGCGCCGCCTGGCTGCGCGCCAAGGCCCGGTTGCCCAGCGCCACGGTGGACGGCACCGTCTGGTACTGGCCCGAGGGCGAAAACCCGCTGAGCGCACGCCATGCGCTGGACGACGAACTGCGGCTGCTGGCCCCCTTCGACCCCGTGGTCTGGGACCGCCGCCGCTTCGAGGCCTTCTGGGGCTGGGCCTACCGGTTCGAGGCCTACACGCCAGCGCCCAAGCGGGTGCGCGGCTACTACGCGCTGCCGCTGCTGTGGCGCGGGCAGGTCATCGGCTGGGGCAATGCATCGGTGCGCGAAGGCGCGCTGCAGACCGAGCTGGGTTTTGTCACGGGCACCGCGCCACGCGACACGGCCTTCAAGCGGGCGTGGTCTGCCGAACAGGAACGGCTGCAGCGCTTCCTGGGCCTGTAGCGGGCTTGCCGGCCGCTGCAGTGGCCGGCCCCGCCGCTGCCGACTGTGCCGCCTTCCAGCGCAGCGCCCAGAGCTGCAGGTCCACCAACGGCATGGGCTTGCCCATGTGGTAACCCTGGGCCTCGTCGCAACCCATCTCGGCCAGACGATGCAGGATGGCGGCGCTCTCCACGCCTTCGGCCACCACGGTCAGTCCCAGGTTGTGCGCCAGGTCGATGGTGGAGCGCACGATCTTCACGTCGCCCAGATGTTCGGCACCGCTGCTGCCCGGCTGGGGTTCCATGCCCTTGACGAAACTCTGGTCGATCTTCAATTCATTCACCGGCAGGCGCTTCAGGTAGGCCAGCGACGAATAGCCGGTGCCGAAATCGTCGATCGACAGCTTGTAGCCGCGCTGCGACAGCCGGTTCAGCGTCGCTTCGGCACGCTGGGGGTCGTCCATGATGGCGCTTTCGGTGATCTCCAGGCAGAAGGCGTCGGCCCGTGCGCAGTGCAGCGTCAACAGGGCTTCCAGCTTGTCGGGCAGTTCGGTGTCCAGCAGGTCGCGCGTGGACAGGTTGATGGACACACGGCGCACACCCATGGCCAGCAGTGCCGACTGCTGCCGCGCCGCCTCGCCAAACACCCACAGCGTGAGCTGGCGCACGAAGCCGGTCTGCTCGGCAAAGGGTATGAACTGCAAGGGCGGCACCAGGCCGCGTTCCGGGTGCTGCCAGCGCACCAGGCCTTCGGCACCGCACAGGCTGCCGTCGGCCAGCGCCACCTTGGGCTGCAGGAACAGGCGCAGTTCGTTGTTGTCCACCGCGCTGCGCAGCTCTGACAACAGCGACAGCGTCTGCGCGCTGCCGTTGTCCAGCGAAGGCTCGTACACCTGCGCGCCGGCGGTGTGGCGCTTGGCGGCGTACATGGCCACCTCGGCGCGGCTGATCAAGGCATCAGCCTCTGTGGCGTGGTCGGGGCACACCGCAATACCCAGGCCCGCGCTCAAGTCGACGCGCTGGTCGTCCAGCACCAGCGGGGCCTCGAACGCGGTGGCGATGCGCTTCACCAGGCCCTGCGCCATGGCGGCGTCGGCCAGCGGCAGCAGCAGCGCAAATTCGTCGCCACCCAGCCGAGCCACCATGTCGCCGGGGCGCACCGCTTCGCGCAGGCGCTGTGCCACGCTCTGCAGCAGACGGTCGCCGAAGGAATAGCCCAGCACGTCGTTCACATGCTTGAAGCGGTCCAGGTCCAGCATCACCACGGCCAGCGGTTCGCCGCGCTGGGCCGCGGCCTGCACCGTGTCGCGGAACTGCACGCGGTTGGGCAGGCCCGTCAGGCGGTCCCAATAGGCCAGCTGGCGGATTTCCCGCTGCTGCGCGCCGATGTTCTGCCGCATGTGCTCAAAGGCCTTGGCCAGTTCGCCAATCTCGTCGGCCCGGCCGGCCTGGTTCAGCGGCGTGTCGTAGTCGCCACGGCCCAGCCGTTCGCTGGCGCGAACCAGCCCGCGCAAGGGCTGGGTGATGCGCCGCGCCACCCACAGGTTGGACAGGCCGAACAGTGCCAGGCCCAGCGCGGTCAGGGCACCCAGGGTCAGCTGCAGTTGTTGGTAAGGCGCCAGGGCCCTTGTCAATGAACCGGTGAAGCTGACCACCAGCTGCTGCGGGCCACCACCCGCCGACACCGGCACCGTGCGCGCCAGGTGCGGCGCGCCCGCCAGCACCAGTTCACCCGCTCCCAGGGGCAGCCGGGTCAGCGACTGCAGGGGTTCGCCCGCGCCCAGGCTGCTTTGCAGCACGGTGCGGCCGGCGCCTTCGCTGCGCAGCACCAGGCTGGCGTCCAGGCCGGCCACGGCTTGCAGGTCGCTGACCACCGCGCGGTCCAGTTCAAAGCCCATCAGCACCCAGCCCACCACCACCGGCGCGCGCATCGGCACCATCACGAACTGGTAGGGCTTGCCATCCACCACCGCCACCAGCGAGCCGTGCTGCGCCAACACCGGCGCCAGCTTCACCAGGCTGGGCAACAAAGCTGAGCCCCGCGGCGCCCCTTCCGGTGTCGCCGGGGTCGCTGGGGTCGCTGGCAATGGCGGTGCCAGGGTCTCGGCGTGCGCCCGCACGGCAAAGGTGGTGTCCAGCAAGCCCACCATCGAAGCGTCGATGCGCGCGCCGTGGTTTTCCAGCGCCGACACGATGGTGGCCTGGTCGTTGCTGGCAACCGCTGAACGAAAGCCGAAATCAGCGGCCAGCAGTGCCGCGCCCTGCCCCAGCTTGGTGGCCCTCTGTTCCAGCAACCGGGCCCACACCCGTTCGCCCACCAGCAGCTCTTCAACCAGCGCCCGGCGCGCGTTGCGTTCCAGCCCGCCGCGGATGACGACAAAACCCAGCGCCTGCACCACCAGCAGCAGAAACAGCGACATCACCACCATGCGGCTGGACAGGCGCCAGGTCTGCAGGGGGTGCCATCGTGGCAGCACGCGGCCGGTGTGCCAGCCCAGCTTCATGCCTTGGCCCCGGCCAGCTTCACCGTCACCGATTGCGCCGCCCCGTCCACGCGCAGGGGCTGGTCGCTCGGGGTGTCACCCACCGGCAGCGAAGGGTGCCAGGCGCGCAGCCGGTAGTGGCCCGCGGGCACGGCGCCCAGGTTCACGCGGCCGTCGGCGCCGGCGCGGCCGTACCAGGGCGTTGCCACCACCAGCACCCAGGCCGCCATGTGGTCGTGGATGTTGCAGCCCAGTACCGCAACGCCGGGCTGGTCGAAAACCACCGGCTCGGCCGGTGTGCCGACGTACAGCTTGATCTCGAACTTCTTCACCGGCGAAAAGGAATAGACGTGGTGGCGCACCGTGTCGCGGTTGGGAAACCGCACCGCCGAACCGACCGGCACCACGGTCACGCTGGGCGTGAAGCGCTTGTCCACCTGCGCAATGTCGACACCCGCCAGCGGCTTCGCGGCGGCGCGTGCTTCGCGCGATTCCAGAAACACCACACCGTCGGGCAGGGGCTGCCCCGCCGCCGTGGTCAGCAGCACCTCCAGCGCCTGCGCGGGCCGTGGCATCACGGCCAGCAGGCTGCCGGCCAGCAGCAGCGAAAGCGTGCGGCGGCTGAACGTGCGGGCGGGAAGGGCAGGGCCGGGCATGGGCAGGAAACCGTTCTGGGGCTTGGGCTTCAGGGCACGACGGCCATGCCCCACAGCGCGCGCCCGTCACCCACGGTGCCGATGGGGGTGGCGCGGCCGGTGTCCAGGTTCACGGCGTACAGCCGGGTGCGGCCACCCACGCGCAGGGCCGCGAGCGCAGCGTTGTTGACGTCGGCAATGTCGAAGGCGGCGTCTTCGAGCACGCCCGTGCCCAGCGCGCCCACCGCCGTCAGCACACCGGTGTTGGGCGACACGGCAGGCAAGGCGCCTTCGCGCGACCCCTGCACCATCAAAGCGCCGCTGGAAAGGTCGATGGCGAAGTTGGTGGTCAGCTTGTCGTCCTTCGGGTTGTAGGTGTAGGCGGCGCCCGCCAGGCGCACGCCAGTGCCTGCCGCCCGCACTGCGGGGTCGGCGGCGGCCACGGCGCCGGTGTCGGGGTGCAGGCGAAGGTTCTGGCCGCTGTCGCTGACCACGCGAATGCGGTCGGCCGCCGGGTTGAAGTCGAAACCAAACCGCTGGCCCGTCAACGCCACCGGCGGTGCGGTTCCCACGCGGCTCAGTTGTGCGGTGTCGGTGTTGATGGTGTACAGCAGCCCACCGGACGACAGCCCGTACAGCACGCCGCGCGCAACCCAGTAGTCAATGCCCACCAGGCGGTCACCGGCCGACAGGCCCTTCAGCGGCAGGCTCTGCAGCAGCCGCTGCGGCTGGCCGGCGTTGAAGCGGATGAGTTCGCCGCGGTCGGTGACGGCCACCACGGTTTCCGGGCGCACCGGGCCCACCGGCTCGGGCGGCACAAGCGCGCAGCCCGCCAGCAGCGAAAGGGCCAAAGCGGCGCCAACCCGGTTGCGCAGCGTTTGAAGGGCCGGAAGGGAAAGAAGACTTGGCTTTTTCATGGCGAACTGACAACCGGTGTGGATGGGGCCGATGCGTGCAGGATCACCCCCGCATGCGGCGGGCCCATCGGCCCGGCGGAACCTTGGTCTCACTTCTTCGGCAGGGGCGCGTTGAAGTTGAGCGCGGCAGCAACCACCGCAGCGCAGCCTGCCCGTTTCAGTGTTCGGCGGCCAGCGGTCG
The DNA here is from genome assembly GCA_043717565.1 of Burkholderiales bacterium. Classification (GTDB taxonomy): domain Bacteria; phylum Pseudomonadota; class Gammaproteobacteria; order Burkholderiales; family Burkholderiaceae_C; genus Rubrivivax. Next base: position 5,987 of record JAYSXE010000073.1, read on the forward strand.
CTGTCGCCACGCCAGCACGGCGCCCAGCGCCAAGGCTCCGGCGCTCCAGGCCAGCCCGCGGGCCAGGCCGCCCGGGCCATCAGCGATCAAGCCCACGAGGCTGGGGCCAACGATCTGGCCGCCGGCGAACACGATGGTGAAGGCGGTGATGCCTGCCGGCCAGGCCGCAGGCGTCACGTTGTGCCGCACCAGCGCCGTGGTGGACGCCACCACCGACAGAAAGACGCTGCCGAACAGGGCACCCGATGCAAACACCGCCACCGCATGCGTGCTCAGCACCGGCAGCGCCGTCGCCACAGCCAGCAAGGCATTCAGCACCGCCATCGGCATGCCGCCCCGCTGACGCTGCAGCAAGCCGGCCCACAGCCACGAAGAAGCCACCACCCCCAGGCCCAGCACCGTGTAGAAGGCCACGATCACCGGGCCCGACAGGCCCTGCTCGCGCAGCAGCGTGATGACAAAGGTCATGTAGCCGATGTAGCCCAGGCCGAACATCAGATAGCCGGCCAGCGCCCAGCCAAAACGTCGCCACCCGACCGGCACTCGGGGCGCCCCCGCAGCAGGCGGTGCCGCCAGGCCGCATGTGTACAGCGCGGTGCCGGCCGTGGCCAGCATCGACAACACGCCCAGCGCCAGCCAGGCCCAGGCCCACGCTGCGGGCGACAGGGCCAGCAGTGGCGGCACCAGCCAACTGCCAGCCACGATGCCCAGGCCCGTGCCACCGTAGTACACGCCCAGCACCAGGCCCGCCCGGGCTGGCACCGTGGCGGCCAGCCGCGCAGCCAGCAGCCCGCCCGCCACGAAGCTGGCGGCACTGGCCATGCCGGTGGCGCCGCGCATCAGCAGCAGCGCGGCGTCGGACCGCACGGCACCGTGCAGCGCCAGGAAAACGGCTGCAGCCACGCCACCGGCCAGCAGCACCTGGCGTGCGTCAAAACGCCGCAACAGGCGCGGCAGCAGCAGCGCGCCCAGCAGGTAACCCGCAGCATTGACAGTGTTCATGGCACCGGCCGTGAAGTAGTTCCAGCCCAGGTCGGAACGCATCGCGGGCAGCAGCAGCGCATAGGAAAAGCGCGCCAACCCCAGCGACACCGCAGAGGCCAGGGCCAGCGCCGCGGCGCTGGCCGCCACGCCGCCTGCCGGCCAACCGGGCGTCGTCGGGGGTGCGGATGCGGGCGGGGGCGCGGGTGCGGCCATGCTCAGCGCGCCGCCAGCAGCGCGCGCGCCACTTCGGCGAAACCCTGGCCGCGATCGGCCTGCGTGATGTAGGCCGGCCACGCGCGCAGTTCGTCGGCGAAGCGCATCAAATTGGCCACCCCCACGCTGCACGGGAAGTGCTGGAACATCAACTGGTCGTTGGTGGAATCGCCCACATAGACCCAGCGGTCGATCTCGGGCAGCAGTTCGCGGCCGAACAACCGCCGCAACATCCACTGCGCAGCGCTGTACTTGGTGTGGCTGCCGAACCAGCCGTTGATGTGGATGCTGCTGACGGTGGCATTCATGCCTTCGCTGCGCATCAACCCCACCACCGCCGCCACCGCTTCAGCCGGCAGGTGGGTGAACTCGCTGTGGTCGACGGCGATGTCGGTCACGCGGCCGACGCTGTCCTGCGCCATCAGGGCACCCGGTACTTCATCCAGGATGCGCCGCGCCACCTGCTGCAGGCGGTGGGCGTTGGCGGTGCGCGTGGCCGCGTCCTGCGCAAATTCGGTCTGCAACACGCCGCCTTCGCGCAACACGGCCACGGCGCCGTTCTCGGCCACGATGGCCCGCACCGGCCAGGCCTGCGCAAGAGGCAGGCTCCAGCCCAGCGGGCGGCCGGTGATGGCCACCACCGGCACACCGGCATCGGCCAGTGACTGCAGCGCCGCCAGCGCCGCGGGTTCGATGGCGCCGTCGCGGGTCAGCGTGTCGTCGATGTCGGTCATCACGCCCAGCAAGTGGGCCCACCGGTGCACGCCCATCTGCGCCATCGGCGCTGGCCGCAGTGGCCGTGGCGCCGGCAGCGGTGCCGCCGCAGGCGCAGGTGGCTGCTGGCCTGGCGGCCGGTCAAACACGGCCATCGCAGGCGCGCCCATCACGGTCGGTCATCGTCTTGTCACACCCCAGTAAAGACGAGGCCAAGGATATCGCCCGCCCCGCCCCTGCCAGCACTTGCCTCCACGATGGTCCCGGTGCGCGCCGATCAGCCGGCCCACCCGCTTGGAGCGGGCCCGGCAGCACAGGCTGCCGGCGTTGCGCAGGAGTTCACGCACCCACCCCGCGCCCAAACGCAGCGGCAAGCCCCGGCCCACACGCTTTTGCCGGGCTGTGTCTAGAATGCGGCCTCTTTCCGAGGAGCGTTGCAACCTTCGTCTTGAAGGCCAGGCTCGGAAACTTCAATTGCAACAACGCTCACCTGCACGATGGCTTGTCGTGGGTGAGCGGACCAAAGCTCTACCGTCGGCGTGTTGTGCAGGTTCCTAACCCGTTTGGAGCCTGATCCATGAATGACGTTCTGAAAGCCCTGCCGACGCAGGCACAGTATCCCGACAGCGCTGTCGCCGACCTGTCGCTGGCCGACTGGGGCCGCAAGGAAATCAAGATCGCCGAGACCGAAATGCCCGGTCTGATGGCCATTCGTGAAGAGTTTGCCGCTGTCCGCCCGCTGCGCGGCGCCCGCATCACCGGCAGCCTGCACATGACGATCCAGACCGCCGTGCTGGTCGAAACCCTGCAAGCCCTGGGCGCCGACGTGCGCTGGGCCAGTTGCAACATCTACAGCACGCAGGACCATGCCGCCGCCGCACTGGTGGTCAAGGGCACGCCGGTGTTTGCCTACAAGGGCGAAAACCTCACTGACTACTGGGACTACACGCACCGCATCTTCGAATTCGGCGCCAAGGGCGCCGTGCACGAAGGCCCGAACATGATCCTGGACGACGGCGGCGATGCCACGCTGCTGATGCACCTGGGCAAGAAAGCCGAGACCGACCCGTCCGTGCTGGCCAACCCCGGCAGCGAAGAAGAGACCATCCTGTTTGCCGCCATCAAGGCCAAGCTGGCGGTGGACTCGACCTGGTACAGCCGCAAGGGCGCGCAGATCATTGGCGTGACCGAAGAGACCACCACCGGTGTGCACCGCCTGAACGAGATGTCGGCCAAGGGCGGCCTGATGTTCCGTGCCATCAACGTGAACGACAGTGTCACGAAGAGCAAGTTCGACAACCTGTACGGCTGCCGTGAAAGCCTGGTGGACGCCATCAAGCGCGCCACCGACGTGATGATCGCCGGCAAGGTGGC
>JAYSXE010000074.1:0-4015 GCA_043717565.1 Burkholderiales bacterium
TAGCCGCCGTCGACCGGCAGGTACCGGTATTGCAGACCGGCGGCAAGGGCTGCGGCTTCGATGTGCGCGTTGGTGGGCTGGTCGGGCCCGTGCTCGAAGTCGGGCCGGTTGTTCACCACGCTCTGGAAACCCGCGCGGGCGGCTTCTGCCATCGCTTCAGGGGTCAGTTGCGGTGCCACGCACACGTCGGGTGCGATGGCCCGAACGGGTAGGGTGCTGTTCATGACGGTGCCTCCTGCGGACTATCGCGACAAGGCCTGCTTGACGGCGGTCGACAGCAGGGCCATGTCGGCCTTGCCGGCCAGTCGGGCCCTGGCCGCGGCCATCACCTTGCCCATGTCGGCCGGGCCCGTGGCACCCAGCTCGGCCACCAGGGCGGTGATGCTGGCGCTGATTTCGTCGGCCGACAGGCGTTGCGGCAGATAGGCCTGCAACACCGCCAGCTCGGCGGTCTCCTTGTCGACCAGGTCGGTGCGGCCGGCCTGTGCAAACGCCGTGATCGAGTCTTTGCGCTGCTTGATCAGCTTGTCCACCAGCGCCACCACGGCGGCGTCGTCGAGTTCGATGCGCTCGTCCACTTCGCGCTGTTTGCACGCGGCCAGCAACATGCGGATGGTGGACAGGCGCGCTGCATCCTTGGCCCGCATGGCCGTTTTCATGTCCTCGGTGACGCGATCTTTCAGGGGGCTGGCCATGGCGTGGGTGTCCTGCGGTAAAACAAAAAAACAGAAGCCCGCTGCGGCGTCCCGCGCGGGCTTCCAGTGTTTGAGTTGCTCGGTCGCCCGCTCAGTACAGCTTCTTCGGCAACTGCATGCTGCGCACACGCTTGAAGTGGCGCTTGACGGCGGCAGCCTTCTTGCGCTTGCGTTCGGCGGTGGGCTTTTCGTAGAACTCGCGGGCGCGGAGTTCGGTCAACAGGCCGATCTTCTCGATGGTGCGCTTGAAGCGGCGCAGCGCAACGTCGAAGGGCTCGTTCTCTTTTACTCGAATGGTGGTCATGTACTCAGGAATCCTGAAATGGTGCGTGTGCGTTGCCTGTGGAACTGCGCCGTTGAATCCCTGACCCGAGGTTCCGGAACCGGACAGGGCGGCAAAGCCACCGCGAAGCGACACGCTGGTTTGCCAGCAAAGCCAAAAATTATAGCCCGCGAAACGTGCTGAATCTGGCGCCTCGTAGCCGACTGAGGCAAAAAAACGCCACACGTCTGAGGGTTGGGCTGCTGGAAGCAGCTTTCGTGCCCAATATCGACCCGGTCACCCGCAAGTGAGCGTGGGTAGGAATCCGTCAAGCTAGGGAAGAGAGTGCCGATACGCTTGATAAGAACCGTCGACAGAGCGACGATGTCTGCAGACCCTCCCGCTCCAAACCTCCTCGGGCAGGGTCACACACGATTGCCGGCCAGCCTGCCTTGCGTTTCAGAAGCGTCCAAGATCATCCCATGTTGACCACTGCCTTGCCGGCGCCTTTGGCGAACGATGTCCTGCAGCGGGTGCTGGGCCAGACCTTTGCCGTGTCGTTGCAGCTGGCCGGGGACCTGTTCCTGGTCAAGGAGGCCGTCAGCGGCCGTTGGGTGCACGTCAGCCAGGCGATGGCCGCGTTTTTGCAGGGTGCGGCGTGCGATCTGGCCGGTTGCACCGACCACGAAGTGTTTGAGGCCGGTCTGGCGGCCACTTTGCGCGCGGCCGATCAGACGGCGCTGTCGCAGGCCGAAGCCCTGTGCAGCGAACACAGCTTCGAGTGGCAAGGCACCCGGCATGAATTTTCGGTGTTGCGCATGGTCTTGCGCGACCCCGGCGAGCCGCGGGCTCTTCTGGTCAGTGTGTGGCGCAGCCTGTTGGCCGAGCGCAAGCAGCAGACACAGCTGCGGCTGGCCCTGGCGCAGATCGAACAGCAGCAGCAGGCCAACGACGCGCTTCGGCGCGAGTTGGCTGACCAGGCGCTGCGCGACCCCGCTTCGGGCTTGTATCGCCGGTCGCACTTCGACGACCAGTTGCGGCGCGAAGTGGATCTGTCGACCCGGGAACACCGCGAATTCGCCATTGTCTTCATCGAACTGGACCCTGCGTCGGAAAGCTTGAAGGCAGCGGGCGCGGCGGCAGAGCAGCGGGTGCTGCAGGCCATGGGCCAGTTGCTGCGGGGCGGCACTCGGGTGATGGACGCTTCCTGCCGCTACAGCGACCACCGCTTCGCCGTGTTGTTGTCGGGTGTCGGTCTGGCCACCGCCCATTCGCGCATGGAGGGCCTGCGGCGCAAGTGCGCGGCGCAGATCGTGGTGCAGGACGGACAGGAACTGGGCTTCACGGTGTCCGTGGGCGTGGCCAGTTTCCCGCACACCGCGCAAACGCAGGACGGGCTGCTGTCGGCCTGCGAAGCCGCTGTGGCCGAGGCGCAGCGAAGGGGTGGAAACCAGGTTACGCTGGCCGCGATTCGCTTCAGTTCGTAGGCCCCGTTTGCCGCCTTGCCGCCCGTTGCAGGGTGAGCCTGAACGCAGCGACCTCGTAGGCAGTTCGTGCTTCAGGGCGCCAATGCGCGCACCAGCATGCTGGCGGCCAGGGCCAGCAGCAGCACAGCAAAAAAGCGCTTGAGCAGCAGCGCGTTGATGCGGTGTGCCGTGCGGGCGCCCAGCGGCGCCAGGCTCATGCTGGTTACCGCAATGAGCGCCAGCGCGGGCAGGTACAGGTAGCCCACCGAACCCGGCAGTGCAGCGGGCAAACCCCAACCGCCGATGACATAGCCCAGCGTGCTGCCCGCAGCAATGGGAAAGCCCAGCGCGGCACCGGTGCCGACGGCCTGCCGCGGATTCACATTGCACCAGGTCATGAAGGGCACCGACAGGAAAGCGCCACCGGCGCCCACAAGCCCCGACAGGAAGCCGATGCTCGCACCCACGCCGGCCTTCCCGGCTGCGTTGGGCATCTGCCGGCCGGGTTTGGGCTTGCGGTCCAGCAGCATCTGCACCGCCATGTAGGTCAGGAACACCGCAAACATCAACGCCAGGCCGCGGCCCTTGAGCAGTGCAAAGGCCCCGGCGCCGGCGGCCAGACCGCCCAACACGATACCCGGCGCCATGGCGCGCACGATGTCCCAGCGCACGGTGCCCATCCGGTGGTGCGCGCGTACGCTGGATAGCGCCGTGAACATGATGGTGGCCATGGCAGTGGCGATGCCCATCTTCACCGACAGGCCAGCATCAACACCACGGTTCGACAACATCCAGGTCAGGGCCGGCACCATCATCATGCCGCCGCCAATGCCCAGCAGTCCCGCCAGAAAGCCAGACACAACGCCCAGCGCCAGCAGTTCAGCGATCAGCAGCGGCTCAAGAGACATCGGTGACGATGTTGCGGCCCGTGCCCATCAGCCATGCCTTGCACGGGTGGTGGCCAGCGACTCGACACCCAGGATATGCAGCGCGGCCACCCATTCAGCTGGCGTGACGGGGGTGATGGACAAGCGGTTACCGCGGCGCAAGACCTGCAGTGTCTGCAAGGTGGGCTGCTCACGCATCTCTTGCAGGGGCAGCAACCGCGTCTTGCGCACCAGTTGCACATCGATCTGCATCCAACGCGGTTGCTCAGGCGAACTCTTGGCGTCGAAGTAGCGGCTGGCGGGGTCCCACTGCGTGGTGTCGGGGATGGGCTTGCCGGCGATCCGGGCCAGGCCGGCAATGCCAGGCTGCGCGCAACTGGAGTGATAGAACAGCACACCGTCGCCAACGGCCATGGTGTCGCGCATGAAGTTGCGCGCCTGGTAGTTGCGCACGCCGGTCCAGGGCAGCGTTTGCTGCGTGGCCCGCGCCAGGTCGTCGATCGACGCCTCGTCCGGTTCGCTCTTCATCAACCAGAAAGCAAGGGTTGATGGCGCGGAAAGGGACATGAAGGTGCTGCGGTTGGGGGTGTCCGCCGTGCGAAGCGAACCGTTTGCCTGAACCAAGGGGGAGTTCAGGTGGGCGAGGTCAGCCAAGCTTCGGGTTCATCTGACGCGAGACGCTCACACCAGCAAGGCGATGTTCCA
>JAYSXE010000075.1:0-4008 GCA_043717565.1 Burkholderiales bacterium
AGCGTCTTGGCCAGCCCGGGCACGCCTTCCACCAGCAGGTGGCCTTGTGCCAGCAGCGCCACCAGCACGCGTTCGAGAAAGCGGTCCTGGCCGACGACAACGCGCTTGACCTCGTAGAGGATGCGTTCCATCAAGGCCGCGGTGGATTCGGTGGCGTGGTCGCTCATGGTGGGGCTGGCCTCGGTGGTGGTGCGCGTGGGTAAAAGGGTTGCCCGGCTAGAACGGCGGCATGCCCGCAGCCGCTGCGGCGTTTTCTATGGGCACCGCAAAACCGATGCCGATGAAGGTGCGCTGTTCGCTCGGGTTCAGGATGGCGGTGACGATGCCCACCACCTGACCGTCGGTGGTGACCAGCGGGCCACCGCTGTTGCCGGGGTTGGCGGCGGCGTCGAACTGGATCAGGTTGGTCAACGTGCGTTCGCCCTCGGGCGAGCGGAATTCGCGCCTCAGACCCGACACCACGCCGTAGCTGACGCTGGGCCCGATGCCGAACGGGTGGCCCACGGCAATGACGTGGTCGCCCGGCCGCAGGTCGGCGGTGGAACGCATGGTGGCGGCTTCCAGGTCGTCGGGCAGGCTGTGCGCCTTCAGCACCGCGAGGTCGTTTTCAGGCTGCACGCTAATCAGCGAAGCGTCGCTTTCGTGGCCGTTGGCAAAGCGCACACGCACCTTGCGCGCGCCGGCCACCACGTGCAGGTTGGTCAGGATGGTGCCGTTGTCGATGATGACCACGCCCGTGCCCAGGCTGCGGCCCAGGGCGCGCTGCTCGGGGTTGTCCTTGCCGTCGTCGTTCTCGCTCATGATGCCGGTGACCCGCACCACCGAAGGCAAGATGGTTTCGTAAGCCTTGGCCGCCAGAGAGGGCAGGGGGTCCTTTTCCAGGCTTTCACGCACCGCGGCGTCGATGTCGCCCTGGGTGATAAGCCGCTGGTTGGGCGCAAAGCGCAGCGCAAACAAGACCAGCGCCGCCGACAGCAGCGCCGCCGCCAAGGCCCACACGGCGGTGGGAATGGGCGCCCGGGCTGCCACCGGTGCAGTTGCTGGTGCGGCAGCGGCCGTGGATACGGCGGCGGGTGCGACCGGGGGCGCGCCGGTGGCCCCAGTGGCCTTTTCCGCAGGCGGCAAAGCCGGGCGCGGCGGGGCATGGCGGGGAGAGCGGCTGTACAGCGGTGTTTTGCTCATGCGGGGGCACCTTGAACGGCTGGTACACGGTATCACGTCAACCGCAGCCTTGCATCGCGGCCCGCCCTCGGCAATGGCGTTGGCGTGGTTCATCATCGGGCCCCATGTGGACCGACACGCATTGCCATCTGGACGCCGCGGAATTCGACCGCGACCGCAGCGCCGTGGTGCGGCGCGCGCGTGCTGCCGGCGTGCTGATGCAGGTGCTGCCGGCGGTGGCCGCGTCCAACTTCGACACCGTGCGCGAGCTGGCCCACGCCGAGGGCTGCGCCTACGCGTTGGGCATCCACCCCCTGTGTGTGGGGGATGCCCAGGAAGAGCATCTGGACCGGCTGCAGCAGGCGCTGCAACAGCACCGGCGCGACCCGCGGCTGGTGGCGGTGGGTGAAATCGGCCTGGACCACTTCGTGCCGGGGCTTGACCGCCAGCGCCAGCAGTTCTTCTACCGGGCACAACTGAAACTGGCTCGTGACGCCGGCCTGCCCGTGCTGCTGCATGTGCGGCGCTCGGCCGACGCGCTGCTGCAGGGCCTGCGGCAGATCGCCGTGCAAGGCGGCATTGCACACGCCTTCAACGGCAGCGCGGTGCAGGCGCGGCACTTTGTCGACCGCGGCTTTGCGCTGGGGTTTGGCGGCACCTTGAGTTTTGAGCGCTCGCTGCAGATACGCGAGCTGGCCACCACACTGGACGCCAGCGCGCTGGTGCTGGAAACCGACGCACCGGACATTCCCCCGCAGTGGCTGTACCGCACGGCGCAGCAGCGGGCGGCCGGCGAGCCGCAAGGCCGCAACGAACCGGCTGAATTGCCGCGCATCGCGCAGACGCTGGCGGCCTTGCGCGGCTGGTCGTTGCCCGACACCGCAGTGCGCACCACCACCAACGCGTGCCGTGTGCTGCCCGGGCTGGCTGGCCTGCTGTCGCAACCGCCCGCCGTCTTGCCGGCCATTTCGCCCGCCGCGGCGGGCGCGCCTTGAAGACCGCGCCGCGCGTCACGGCCCCTGTGCCCGCCACGCCAACCCCCGTGTTGCAGGGCCTGCCACCGGCCATTGGCCCGCGGTGCGCGCTGCTGGTGCTGGGCAGCTTTCCGGGCGAGGCGTCGCTGCGGGCGCAGCAGTACTACGGCCACCCCCGAAACCAGTTCTGGCCCTTGGTGGGCACCCTGCTGGACCTGGACCTGCTGGCCATGCCCTACGCGGAACGGCTGGCGCAGGTGCAGGCGCGCGGCCTGGGCCTGTGGGACGTGTATGCAGCCTGTCAGCGCCAGGGCAGCCTGGACGCCGCCATCCGCGAACCGTTGCTGAACGACCTGCACGGCCTGCGGCAGCGTGCCCCGCTGCTGCGCGTGGTGGCGCACAACGGGGGCGAATCGGCGCGTGCCCGCCGCCACACCGGGGTGCTGGGGCTGCCCGTGCTGCGGTTACCCTCCAGCAGCCCGGCCAATGCCAGCTGGTCATTCGACCGCAAGCTGCAGGCCTGGCGTGCCGCCTTCCAGCAAGCGGGCCTGGCGTGATGTCAAACCGTGCCCAACCTTCCCACCGTCCACATCCCCTTGACTGGAAAGCCTGTAGCGATGAGCTCCGAAGTGATGACTCTGCCGCCCGTGACCCTGTCGGAATTCGACGGCGTGCGTTACCTTCACCTGGGCAGCATCTGGGTGCAGGGCGGCATGCGCATCGGCAAGCCGCAGGTGGTGGAAATCGACTACGTGCAGCGCATGCTGGCCAGCCTGCTGTGGCTGCCCACGGCCGCGCTGGGCCAGGGGCACGCGGTGCAACTGGGTCTGGGGGCCGGCGCCATCACGCGCTTCACGGCGCAGCAGCTGAAGATGGCCACCACGGTGGTGGAGATCAACCCGCAGGTGGTGCAGGTCAACAGCAGCCAGTTTGCGCTGCCGCGGCAGGCCGAGGTGGTGTTGGGTGACGCGGCCGACTGGCTGGCCGTGGCCGAGCCCGCCAGCGTGCGGCTGCTGCACGTGGATCTGTACGACCATGAGGCCGCAGCGCCGGTGCTGGACAGCGTGGACTTCTATCGCCACTGCCAGGCGGTGCTGGAAAGTGGCGGTGTGATGAGCGTCAATTTGTTCGGCCGCCACGCCAGCTTCCGTGACAGCATCAACCGCATTGCGAGTGCTTTTGGAACCGACCAGGTGTGGAGTCTGCGCCCGACACGAGAAGGCAACACCGTGGTGGTGGCGGGCCGCGGCGTGGTGGTGCCCGACCGCAGCGAACTGAAGCTGCGCGCTGCAGCGTTGGAGGCGCGTTTCCTGAAGCTGGGGTTGCGCGCGCGCGAATGGTTGCGCATGGTGCGGCCCTACCAAGTTGAAGCGGCTCTGGTGTCGAAAACCGAACTGCAAGCCGCACTGCCCAACCCCCACTTTTGAAGACCGACACGCCCCCGCTGCCAGTGGCCCCTGAAGCACGGCTGGCTGCTGCCGCCGGCGCTACCGCGGCGGCGCATGCCGTGGCACGGCCGGCCCGGCCCACGCCCGCGCCGGCCCGCTACAAGGGCCGGCTGGACTGGCCGCTGCTGCTGGACTGGCTGCTGGACGATGGCCTGATCACCCCCCACGACGTGCAGCGCGTCACGGCGCGTTTCAGCGCCGGCAGTTCCAGCCTGCACGCGCTGGTGCGGCTGGGGGGCCTGGGCCTGCAGCGCGTGGCCAGCGCCAAGCTGCTGGACACCGAAGCGCTGACCGAATGGCTGGCCGGCCGCTGCGGGCTGCCTTACCTGCGCATCGACCCGCTGCGGGTGGACGTGGGCCGCGTGGCCGACGTGATGAGCGCGCAGTATGCGCAGCTGCGGCTGGCGCTGCCGGTGCAGGTGGGA
>JAYSXE010000076.1:0-25814 GCA_043717565.1 Burkholderiales bacterium
TACGCCATAGCCTCAGCTACGAACTGATCGCGCGACTCGGGCAGTGCCCCTGCTGCGGCAGAGCAAGCGCGAAACTTCTCTTGTGACACAGTAAGACTAGGGCGACTCGGGACTGGCAGCAGGCGCAACTCTTGCTATCCTGCCGGGCACCTCTTCACAGGCACACACCATGCACTTCAAACAATCGCTTTTCGCTTCCGTGGTGGCCCTGGCTGCCGCCGGCGCCGCCCAGGCCCAGCCTGCTGTCATCTACGACATGGGCGGCAAGTTCGACAAGAGTTTCAACCAGGCCGGTTTCGACGGCGCCGAGCGCTGGAAGAAGGAAAGCGGCAAGGCTTACCAGGAATTTGAGATCTCCAACCCCACGCAGCGCGAACAGGCCATGCGCCGCATGGCCGAGCGCGGTGCCGACCCCATCGTCGGCATCGGCTTCAGCCAGGGCAGTGCGGTCGAGAAGACCGCCAAGGACTTCCCGAAACTGAAGTTCGCCATCATCGACAGCGTGGTCAGCCTGCCCAATGTGCAGAGCATCGTGTTCAAGGAACACGAGGGCAGCTTCCTGGTGGGCATGATGGCCGCCATGGCCAGCAAGACCGGCAAGGTGGGTTTCATTGGTGGCATGGACATTCCGCTGATCCGCAAGTTCCAGTGCGGCTTCGAGCAGGGCGCCAAGTACGCCAACCCGAATGCGCAGGTCACCGGCAACATGACGGGCACCACCCCCGCGGCGTGGAACGACCCGGCCCGTGGTGCTGAACTGGCCAAGGCACAGTTTGCTGGCGGCGTGGACGTGATCTTTGCCGCTGCAGGCGGCACCGGCGGCGGTGTCTACCAGGCAGCCAAGGACGGCGGCAAACTGGCCATCGGTGTGGACAGCAACCAGAACCACCTGCACCCGGGCACCATGCTGACCAGCATGGTCAAGCGCGTGGACGTGGCGGTGCACAGCGCCTTCAAGGGCATCACCCCGGGCGTCACGTCGCTGGGCCTGAAGGAAGGCGGGGTTGACTATGCGATGGACGAGCACAACGCCAAGCTCGTCACCGCCGACATGAAGAAGAAGGTCGACGCCGCCAAGGCCGACATCATCAGCGGCAAGATCAAGGTGGTCGACTTCATGGCCGCCAACAAGTGCAGTTGATGGGTCCACCCCCGCAACGGCCTTTGGCCGTTCCCCCTCAAGGGGGCCGACCCCAGCGGCCCGGCGAAGCCGGTTCCGCGGCGTCCGCTTGAAGGGTGCCTGACGCTTTGCGTCGGCACTGAACGGCTGCGGCCGGGCGTAGACCTCCATGTCGCACCCAGACCTCGCCCCCGCCGTGGCCATGCGCCATATTGAAAAGCGCTTCGGCGCGGTGCATGCCAACCGCGACGTGGCGCTCACGGTGGCGGCGGGCACCGTGCATGGCATCGTCGGCGAAAACGGCGCCGGCAAGAGCACGCTGATGTCCATCCTGTACGGCTTTTACGAAGCCGACAGCGGGCAGATCGAGGTCGAAGGCCGGCCGGCCACCATCAAGGGTTCGGCGCAGGCTATTCGCCTGGGCATCGGCATGGTCCACCAGCACTTCATGCTGGTGGACACGCTGTCGGCGCTGGACAACGTGATGCTGGGCGCAGAACCCGGCTGGCTGCTGACACCCGCCCGCGCGCAGGTGCGCCAGAAGTTGGACGCGCTGATGCACAGCACCGGCCTGCAGGTCAGGCTGGACGCGCTGGTGCACGACCTGCCGGTGGGTGAACGGCAGCGGCTGGAAATCCTGAAAGCGCTGTACCGTGGCGCACGCATCCTGATCCTGGACGAGCCCACGGCCGTGCTGACGCCGCAGGAAACCGAGCAGCTGTTCGACACCCTGCGCGGCCTGCGCGAGCGCGGCACCACGGTGCTGCTGATCACGCACAAGCTGAAAGAGATCATGGCGCTGTGCGACTCCGTCACCGTCATGCGCGCCGGGCAGGTGGTGCTGGACACGCCGATTGCCGGCACCAGCATCGACGGTCTGGCGCAGGCCATGGTGGGCCGGCGCGTGAACCTGGGGCGCAGCGGCGCGAACGGGCCAACACCAGCAACAGCGGGCCCCGTGTTGGTGAGCGCCCGCGGCCTCTGCGCCACCGACAGCCTGGGCGTGCAGCGCCTGCACGACGTGAACCTGAGCCTGCACGCGGGCGAGATCGTGGGCATCGCTGGCGTGTCAGGCAACGGCCAGAGCGAGTTGCTGGACGTGCTGTCGGGCCTGCTGGCGCCCGACCGTGGCGAGCTGCAGGTGGGCGCGCAGCACTTCACACCGGCGCACTGGATCAGCACGCGGCAGGCGCGTGAACTGCGTGTGGCCCATGTGCCCGAAGACCGCCACCGCCGCGGCCTGGTGCTGCCTTTTGGTGCCTGGGAATCGGCCGTGCTCGGCTACCAGGACCGCCCCCGCTACGCCACCGCCGGCTGGATGCGCCAGGCCCACATGCGCCAGGACACGGCCGAGATGATGGAGCGCTACGACGTGCGCCCGCGCAACCCGGCGCTGCGCAGCAGCAAGTTCAGCGGCGGCAACCAGCAAAAGCTGGTGCTGGCGCGCGAAGCGGCCACGCAGCCGCAGGTGCTGCTGGTGGGCCAGCCCACGCGCGGCGTGGACATCGGCGCCATCGAATTCATCCACGGCCGGCTGCGCGCCATGCGCGACGCCGGCGGCGCGGTGTTGCTGGTGTCTTCTGAACTCGACGAGATCCTGGCGCTGGCCGACCGCGTGGTGGTGATGAACGCTGGGCGTGTGACCGGTGAGCTGTTGATTCAAGACTGTTCTGAACAAGCACTCGGGCGCCTGATGGGTGGCGCTGACAGCGGGGGTCTGCATTGAGCCAGCAGACGGAACTGCCACGCTGGATGGACGTGGCGCTGCTTCCCGCCGTCAACCTGGCCATCGCACTGCTGGTGGCCGGTGGCGTGGTGCTGCTGGTGGGCTTCGACCCCGGCAAGGTGCTGGCGTTGCTGGTCAAGGGTGCGTTCGGCTCGCGCTCGGGCTTTTCCTACACGCTGTACTACGCCACCACTTTTGTCTTCACCGGGCTGGCAGTGGCGGTGGCCTTCCATGGCGGCCTGTTCAACATCGGCGGTGAAGGCCAGGCCATGATGGGCGGGCTGGGTGCGGCGCTGGTGGCGCTGACGCTGGGGCCGCACCTGCCGGCGCTGCTGATGCTGCCGCTGGTGGTGCTGGGCGCGGCGCTGTTTGGCATGGTGTGGGGTGCCATTCCGGGTGCGCTGCAGGCCTGGCGCGGCAGCCACACCGTCATCACCACCATCATGTTCAACTTCATCGCTGCGGCGTTGCTGAGCTACCTGCTGGTGAACACGCTGAAAGAGCCCGGCAACATGACGCCCGAGAGCGCCGCTTTTGCTGCCAGCGCGCGTGTGCCTGCCATGCACGAGGCGCTGGCCTGGCTGGGCATCGCATGGCCGCGCACGCCGCTAAACCTGAGCGTGCTGCTGGCCGCCGCCGCCGTGGTGGGCGGCTGGTTGGCGCTGTGGAAGACGCGCGGCGGCTACGCGCTGCGCGCAGTGGGTTTTGCGCCCGACGCGGCGCTGTACGCCGGCATGCGGCCGCGCTGGCTGATGCTGGCTTCAATGGCGGCTTCTGGCGCGCTGGCCGGCTTGGTGGGCGTGAACGAAATCGCCGGCGTGCACGGCCGCCTGCTGCCCGACTTCGTGGCTGGCGCCGGCTTTGCCGGCATCGCCGTCAGCCTGATCGGACGCAACCACCCGCTGGGCATCGTGCTGGCCTCGCTGTTGTTCGGCGCGCTGTACCAGGGAGGCTCTGAACTGGCCTTCGAGATACCGGGCTTCAGCCGCGACATGGTGTTCATGCTGCAGGGCCTGATCGTGCTGTTTGCCGGCGCCATGGCGCAGGTGGCGGCGCCGGCGCTGTACAGGCTGTGGCGGGCCGCCGGTGGCGGCCGCAGTGCCGAAGCGAAAGCGGGGCCGTGATGAACGAGGTGCGACCTTGAAGGCAACACCCTGATGGACGAGGTGTTGGTGGGCAGCATCATCGCCAGCACGCTGCGCGTCAGCGTGCCGCTGATCCTGTGCGCGCTGGCCGGTGTGCTGTGTGAACGCGCGGGTGTCATCGACCTCGGGCTGGAAGGCAAGATGCTGGCCACCGCCTTTGCCACCGCGGCCGTGGGCGTGGCCACCGGTTCGCTGGCCCTGGCGCTGGCGGCGGCACTGGCCGTGGGCGTGGCGCTGTCCATGCTGCATGGCTACACCTGTGTCAGCCACCGTGGCGACCAGGTGGTACTGGGCATGGCCATCACGATGACGGCCGCCGGCCTGACGGTGGTGCTGGGCATCGCCTGGTTTGCGCAGGGCGGGCAGACGCCGCCGGTGCCGGCCGCTGTTCGGCTGGAAGCTTGGTTCGCGAGCGCCGGTGCACTGGTGGCGCAGTTGCCGCTGGTGGGCAAGGCCCTGGCGCTGGCCTTTTTCGGCCACAACGTGATGGTCTACGCCACGCTGGTGCTGGTGGGCGCGGTGTGGTGGCTGCTGTACCGCACACGTTTTGGCCTGCGCCTGCGCGCCGCGGGCGAAAACCCGGCGATGGTGGACGCCGCCGGCGTGTCGGTGAAGCGGCTGCGCTACCAGGCGCTGGCGCTCAACGGCGTGCTGTCGTCGCTGGCCGGTGCCTACCTGGTGCTGGCGCAGAACCCGAGCTTCATCCCGAACATGACCGCCGGCCGCGGCTACATGGCGCTGGCGGCGCTGATCTTCGGCAAGTGGCACCCGGTGGGTGCCCTGTGGGCCTGCCTGCTGTTCGGTTTTCTGGACGCCATCAGCATCCGCATGCAGGGTGCCGTGCTGCCCCCGGTGCTGGGCGGCGGCGCGGTGCCGGTGCAGGCCATACAGGCGCTGCCGTATGTGTTGACGGTGGTGCTGCTGGCCGGTTTCATCGGCAAGGCGGTGGCGCCACAGGCGCTGGGAAGGCCTTATGTCAAAGAACGCTGAAGCCGGCGCGAACGGTGGTTCAGCCGTGTTCGCGCAGCAGGTGGCGCTGGTGGCCGCGGCGCGTGCTGTGCGCGCCAACGCCCATGCGCCTTATTCGAAGTTTGCTGTCGGCGCGGCGGTGCTGGACGAGCAGGGTCGCATCCACGCCGGCTGCAATGTGGAAAACGCCGCCTACCCGCAGGGCTGGTGCGCCGAGACCTCGGCGCTGGCGGCCATGGTGGCCGCTGGCGGCCGGCAGGTGCTGGCGGTGGCCGTGTGCGCCCAGGCGGCCACGCCCGGCCAACCCGTCAGCCCTTGTGGCGGCTGCCGGCAGAAGCTGCGCGAGTTTGCCGCCGACGACTGCCCCGTGTGGCTGGCCGACCTGCAGCAGGTGCTGGCCAGCTTCACGGTGGGCGAGCTGCTGCCCTGCAGCTTCGGGCCTTTGCACCTGCCGCGGGGGTGAGGTGCATGGCGTCTTTGATGCCATCATCGTCACCCCGCTTGCACCGCACCGCTCCCCACTGCGCCGGCCTCAATGAACACCGCTGACACCATCGAAGCCAGTGCCGCCACGCTGCGCCAGCACCTGGGTGCCTTGCAGCCGCGCGTGGCCGTGGTGCTGGGCTCGGGCTGGGGGCCTTTTGCGCAGGAACTGCAGGGCGCGGTGGAAGTGCCCTACAGCGAACTGCCTGCGTTCCCGGTGCTGGCCCAGGGCGCCGGGGTGGCCGGCCATGCTGGCGTGGTGCGTGCCGGGCACATCGGCCGCACGCCGGTGCTGGTGCTGGCCGGCCGCAAGCACACCTACGAAACCGGCGACGCGGCCGGCATGAAGGGCGCCATCCGCACACTGGCTGCTTTGGGTGTGCAGGTGCTGGTGCAGACCAACGCTGCCGGCAGCATCCAGCCCGACATGCCGCCGGGCGCTCTGATGCTGGTCACCGATCACCTGAACGTCGTGCAGCGCTCGCCGCTGGTGGGCGAAGCCGGCAATTCGCGTTTCGTCGACATGGGTGCCGCCTACTGTCCGCAACTGGCGGCGCAGGCACGCGCTGCTGCCAATGCGGCCGGCATGCCGCTGCACGAGGGCGTCTACGCCTGGGTGCTGGGCCCGCAGTTCGAAACGCCGGCCGAGATCCGCATGCTGCGCACGCTGGGCGCGCAGGCCGTGGGCATGAGCACCGTGCCAGAAACCATCCTGGCGCGACACGCCGGGTTGCGCGTGCTGGCGCTGTCGCTCATCACCAACATGGCCGCCGGCCTGTCGGCCGAGGTGCTGAGCCACGGCCACACGCTGGCCACGGCGCAGGCGGCCAGCCAGCGCGCGGTGGCCACGCTGGCTGCAGTGGTGCAGCAACTGGAGATCTGACCGTGACGCAGCCATCAACACACCAGACCGCCGCGCGCCAGGCGCTGGCCTGCCTGGACCTGACCAGCCTGAACGACCGCGACACCGCGGCCGACATCGTGGCGCTGTGCCAGCGCGCTGTCGGCAGCGACCCCGGCCGCGGCTTGGTAGCCGCCGTGTGCGTGTGGCCGCGCCGCGCTGCGCTGGCGCGCCGCCTGCTGCCGGAATCTGTTGCGGTGGCGGCGGTGGCCAACTTTCCCGACGGCAGCGCCGACGTGCAGCGTGCTGTGCGCGACACGCGCCAGATCGTCGCTGCTGGTGCCCAGGAAGTGGATGTCGTCTTTCCCTACCGCGACTTTGCCGCCGCCCCCGGCCTGCTGGCTGCGGTGCGCAGCGCCTGCACCGGCCTGCGGCTGAAGGTGATTCTGGAAACCGGCGAAGTGCAGGACCCGGCGCTCATCAGCCAGGCCTGCCGCATCGCGCTGGCGGCCGGCGCCGACTTCCTGAAAACCAGCACCGGCAAGACGCCGCGCAGCGCCACGCCGGAAGCGGCCGCGCTGCTGCTGCAGGCCATTGCGCAAGACGCGCACGGCGCCGCGCGCGTGGGCTTCAAACCTTCGGGCGGCATCCGCACCGTGGCCGACGCAGCGCTGTACATGCAGCTCACCGCGCAGCACCTGGGCGCTGCGGCCGTGAACCCGGCACGCTTTCGCATCGGCGCCAGCAGCCTGCTGGACGACATCGATGCGGTGCTCGCGGGCACCGTGCGCACCGGCACCGCCACCGGCTACTGAACGCCTGATTTTTCTGCACACGGCATAGGAACCTCACCATGCGCCACGCCCTCACCCTTGGCCTTCTGGCCGCCGCCCTGCTGGCGGGTTGCGCCACGCCACCACCGGTGGCCACCGAACCCGTGAAGGTGCGCGTGCTGGCCATCAACGACTTCCACGGCAACCTGCGCCCGGCGCGCGGCGGCATCCGCATCGCAGACCCCGCCAACCCGGGCAAGACGCTGAACGTGGACGCGGGCGGCTCTGAACACCTGGCCACGGCGGTGGCTGAACTGCGCAAGGGCCACCCCAACAACATCTTCGTGGCCGCGGGCGACCTGATCGGCGCCACGCCGCTGCTCAGCGCGCTGTTCCGCGACGAGCCCACCATCGAAAGCCTGAGCCTGATGGGGCTGGAGATCTCGGCTGTCGGCAACCACGAGTTCGACAAGGGCGCTGACGAGTTGCTGCGCCTGCAGCGCGGCGGCTGCCATGCTGGCGACGGTTGCAAGGGTCCGCAGCCTTTCAAGGGCGCCACGTTCCAGTACCTGGCGGCCAGCACGGTGGTTGAAAAAACGGGGCGGACGCTGCTGCCGCCCTACAAGATCAAGCAGTTCCAGGGCATACCGGTGGCCTTCATCGGCCTGACGTTGGAAGCCACGCCCAGCATCGTGGTGGCCGAAGGCGTGGCCGGCCTGAAGTTCCGCGACGAGGCACAGACCGTGAACGAACTGGTTCCGGTGCTGCAGCAGCAGGGCGTGCAAGCCATCGTGGTGCTGATCCACGAAGGCGGCATGCCGGTGGGCGACTACAACGAATGCCAGGGCATCAGTGGCCCCATCGTCGACATCGTGAGGAAGCTGGACAAGGCGGTGGACCTGGTGATCAGCGGCCACACGCACCGCGCCTACAACTGCCGCATCGACGGCCGCCTGGTCACCAGCGGCGACAAGTACGGCACCGTCGTCACCGCCATCGACCTGGTGCTGGACCCGAAGACCGGCGACGTCACCAGCGCGGTGGCCGACAACGTGATCGTGCGCCCCAGCTTCGCCCGCGACCCGGTGCAGACGGCGCTGATCGAGCAGTATGAAAAGCTTGTCGTGCCCCTGGCCAAGCGTGTGGTGGGCAGGCTGGGCGCAGCGCTGCCGCGCGACGCCAACCCGGCCGGCGAAAGCGCCATGGGACAGGTGATTGCCGACGCACAACTGGCGGCCACGCGCAGCGTGGGTGCGCAACTGGCGCTGATGAATCCGGGCGGCATACGCGCCGGCCTGCCGATGCCGGCGGACGGACAGGTGCGTTACGAAGACCTGTTTGCCGTGCAACCGTTCTACAACAACCTGGTGACCATGACGCTCACTGGCGCGCAGCTGTTTGAACTGCTGGAAGCGCAGTGGAAGGGCCAGGTTGGCAGCGGTCGTGTGCTGCATGTCAGCCAGGGCTTCAGTTACGGCTGGGACGCATCCAAACCGCTGGGCGAACGCGTGGTGCAGGGCAGCGTGCGCCTGAACGGCCAGCCCATCGCCGCTGGCGACAGCGTGCGTGTCACGGTCAACTCTTTTGTGGCCGGTGGCGGCGACAACTTCGCCACCTTCAAACAAGGGCGCGACGTGCGCACCGGCGTGATGGATGTCGATGCGCTGGAAGCCTACGTGAAAGCCAACCCCACGTTGTCACCGCAGGCGCTGAACCGCATCACGCGGCTGAACTGATGCCGGCGCGCTGCCGCGCTGCGCACCTGCACCGCTGAAGCCACCCTGGTGCGAGATGCAGCCGCCTGACAGCGCCGCCGAGATGCCATCGGAAACCATCCGCCGCAAGCGCGACGGCGGGGCGCTCAGCAGCGTGCAGATCGAAGGCTTTGTGCGCGGTCTGGTCGACGGCAGCTGGGCCGACAGCCAGGCCGCTGCGCTGGCCATGGCCATCGTGCTGCGCGGCATGGACACGGCCGAGACGGTGGCGCTCACGCGCGCCATGACGCATTCGGGCCGCGTGCTGAACTGGCAGGGCGCGGGCTTCAACGGCCCGCTGCTCGACAAACACAGCACCGGGGGCGTGGGCGACAAGGTGAGCCTGGTGCTGGCGCCCATCCTGGCCGCCTGCGGTGCCGTGGTGCCGATGATCAGCGGCCGCGGCCTGGGCCACACCGGTGGCACGCTGGACAAGCTGGAAGCGCTGCCCGGCTACACGGTGGACGTGCCGCAAAGCCAGTTGCTGCAGACGCTGCGCAGCGCCGGCTGCGCCATCGTCGGCGCCAGCGCCGACCTGGCGCCGGCCGACCGCCGCCTGTACGCCCTGCGCGACCTGACAGCCACGGTCGAGAGCCTGCCGCTCATCACCGCCAGCATCCTGAGCAAGAAGCTCGCAGCCGGCCTGCAGGGCCTGGTGCTGGACGTGAAGGTGGGCAGCGGCGCCTTCATGACCAGCCTGCCGCAGGCCCAGGCCCTGGCGCGCAGCCTGGTGGACGTGGCGGCCGGCGCCGGCCTGCCGGCGCGCGCCCTCATCACCGACATGAACCAGGTGCTGGGCACCACGGCCGGCAATGCGCTGGAGGTGCAGGAAAGCATCCACTTCCTGACCAGCCACGCGCAAGACCCGCGGCTGCTGGAGTTGACGCTGGCACTGGCCGCTGAACTGCTGCAGATGGCGGGCCTGGCAGCCACGCTGGACCACGGCCTCCAACTGGCACAGCGGGCTTTGGACAGCGGCGCAGCGGCTGATTGTTTTGCCCGCATGGTGGCGGGGTTGGGTGGCCCCGCTGACGTGCTGCGCCAGCCGCAGCTGCCGCTGGCGCCGGTGCAGCGGCCGGTGCTGGCGCCGGCTGCGGGGGTGATCAGCGGCATCGACGTGCGCGCGCTGGGCCACTGCGTGGTGCAACTGGGTGGCGGTCGCACCCGGCCGGGCCAGGCCGTAGACCCGCAGGTGGGCCTGAGCGCGGTGTTGCCGCTGCACACCGCGGTGCACGCGGGGCAGCCCGTGGCGCTGGTCCACGCGACCAGCGAAGCGGCCGCCGAACAGGCCTGCCGCGCGGTGCTGGCCGCGGTGACGTGGTCAGCAGGCGGTGCACCGGTGTCCGAGCCCGATGCCGCTGCCGCCGGCCTGGTGCTGCAGCGCGTCGAGCCCTGAATTTCGGCGCGGCCTGCCTGCGGCCCGCCGGGTCTGCACCTCTGCTCAGGGTCCTGCAAAGCGGGAATTGGCCCCTTCCAACAGGCCAATTCGGGCTTTTCGCAAGCCCGCCCGGCGGCATGCTCCCTGAAACCCGGCCCGAGGATCAGCCCCTGCATGTCTGCCATCCTGACCCCCTGGTCGCCCCTGACACCTGGCGACGTCCTGGCGAGCGACGCGAACGCGCCCGCTCACGGGCCGCCGGCCCTGCCGGCCGCGGCTGCGGCTATGGCTTGTGCGCCGCTGGGCCAGCCCGCCGGCCGCTGGCGCGTGACCGAAGTGCAGCGCTTGGCCGCGCTGCACGAACTGGGGGTGCTCGACAGCCCGCCAGAGGCTGCTTTTGATGCCCTCACCCGCCTGGCCGCCAGCATCTGCATCGTGCCCGTGGCCATGCTCAGCCTGGTGGACGAGCACCACCAATGGATCAAGTCCAGCGTCGGCTTTGATGGCTGTGGGCAGGTGCCGCGCTCGCTGACCTTTTGCGACCACGCCATCCGTGGCGACGACCTGTTTGTGGTGGCCGATGCCGCCCGCGACGAGCGCTTTGCCCGCAACCCGCTGGTGCAGGGCCCGGCGCGCATGCGTTTCTACGCCGGTGCGCCGTTGCGGCTGCGCTCGGGCGCGGTGGTGGGCACGCTGTGTGTCGCCGACCGCCAGCCGCGCCAACTGACCGAGCTGCAGCGCCAGACCTTGCGCGACCTGGCCACGGCGGCGGTCGGCGCGCTGGAACTGCGTGCCCAGTCGCAGCGCCAGGACGTCAGCGAGGCCCGCTTCAAGGCTTTGGCCGAGTGCCTGCCTCTGGGGGTTTTTTCCACCGACGCCAAAGGCCATTGCACTTTCGTCAATGACCGCTGGCGGGTGCTGTTTGACTGGCCCGAAGAAGCGGGCCTGCCGCAGAAAGGCGATCTGGACCTGCGGCTGATGCCTGCCGAACGCGGCCCGGGGCAGGCTCCCTGGGACGCCGTCACGGCGGCGGGCCGTGACTTCGATGGCGAGTTCCGTTTGCTCGGCGCCGGGGGTGCGCGGCACGTGCGGGCGCTGGCCCGGCCGGTGCGCGACGGCGACGGGCAGGTCACCGGCCACGTGGGCCTGCTGGAGGACGTGACCGAGACGCGGCTGCGCGAGCGGGCCCTGGCGCACAGCGAACAACTGCTGCAGCGCACCAGCGAGATCGCCGGGGTCGGTGGCTGGGAACTGGACCTGGCCTTGGGCGCGCTGTCGTGGTCGGAGCAGACGCGCCGCATCCACGAGGTCGACGCGGCCTTTCAGCCCACCCTGGACACCGCGGTGAATTTCTACGCGCCCGAAGCGCGTGCGTCGGTCCTCACCGCCATCGAGGCGGCCACCGCCAGCGGCCCGGGCTGGGACCTGGAGTTGCCGTTGACTACCGCACGCGGGCGCTCGATCTGGGTGCGCGGACGCGGCCGTGTCGAGTACGCCAACGGCGAGCCGGTGCGGCTGTTGGGCACCTTCGAAGACATCAGCGCCCGTCGCGAAGCGCAGAGCATGGTGGAACGCAGCCGGCAGATGCTGCGCGTGCTGTACGAGTCGTCGCCGGCCGTGATGATGTCTGTGGACGTGCAGGGCCATGTACTGACGGCCACCGACCGTTGCCTGGACCTGCTGGGGTGCCCGCGCGAAAAACTGGTGGGCCAGGCGGCGGTGCAGTTCTTTGCGCCTGCGGCACGGCAGCACTGGCAGCAAGCCTTGCTGCCCGCCATGTTCTCTGGCGCGCCGCTGGCTGCCGAGCTGGCCCACATGCAGCATGCCGATGGCAGCCTGCGCCAGGTGCGCCTGGCTTCGGTGATCGCGCGTGACGACCACGACCAGCCGCGCCGTGCGTTGATCTTCATCGAAGACCTGACCTCGCAACTGGCGCACCAGGCCGAACTGCGCCGTGAACAACAGCTTCGCCAGCGCCTGGAGGACCATGCCCTGGTGCTGCAGCGCCTGCTGACCGAGCGCGACGAGATGCTTGACGTGCTGGCCCATGAAGTGCGCCAACCGCTGAACAACGCATCGGCAGCGCTGCAAAGCGCCACCGCCGCGTTGCTGGGCACCGGTGAAGACCGTGCGCGGGCGCGGCTGCAGCGAGCGCAGAAGGTGCTGGGCAACGTGCTCAACGGGGTCGACAACACGCTGGCGGCCACGGCGCTGTTGTCGGGTGCGGGCGACGCGGTCTGTCAGGCCATCGAGTGGGACACCTTGCTGGGCTTCGTCGTCGCCGACCTGCCGCTGGACCAGCGCGGCCGCGTGCGGCTGGAACCCGCGGCCGACATCGACGAGATCACGGTGGACCTGGGCCTGATGCGGCTGGCGCTGCGCAACCTGCTGGCCAACGCGCTGAAGTATTCACCGGCACCGCGGCCGGTGACCCTGCAAGTCAGCGTGCAGCAGGAGCCTCACGCCGAGCCTTGCGTGGTCTGGGACGTCATCGACCAGGGGCCCGGTTTTGCTTTGGCGCAGGGCCGCGACCCGTTTGCCCGCGGCACGCGGGGCGCCGCGGGGGGCAACGGCCTGGGCCTGTACATCGCGCGCCGGGTGGTGGAACTGCACCGGGGCCGCATCGAATTGCACCGCAATGCTGCCGACGGCAGCACGGTGCGCATGACCGTGCCGCTGTAGGTGCCGCTGCACCTGCTGATGGACGTGCCGGCACCCGCCGGCACTGCAATTCACACCGCCGTCAACGGCGCCTGGAACTGGTAGCCCACGCGTGACTTGGCCGAGATCGGCACCAGTTCAGAAGTGGCCTTGCGGATGCGCTGGCGCAACCGGTAGATGGTGGCGTTCAGCCCGTCGCCGGCTTCGCCGTCGGCGCTGCGGCCCAGGCGCTGCGCCAGCGCCTGCCGTGTTACGGCCTGGCCCGCGGCCTGGTGCAGGGCTTCCAGCACGCTGAGGTCGATTTCGCTCAAGGCCACATGTGCGCCATCGGGGGCGATCAGTTCTGCAGCGCGGCGGTCCAGTTTCCAGGCGGCTTGCGAGCTGGCGGGCTTGGGTGCGGTGCGGCGGTGCACGGCCTGCACCGCCAGCGCCACCTGTTCGAACTGCACCGGCTTGGCCAGGTGCATGTCGGCGCCTGCGGCCACCACGTCCCTGAAGACGTCGGGGCCCAAACGCCCCGACACCACCAGCACGCCGGCCTGGGTGCGGCGGCGCAGTATCTTGATGAGCTCCACGCCGTCCACACCCGGCATGCTGAGGTCGACCACGTAGAACTCGCAGCGGAAGGCGTCGTCGTCGGCCAGCAGTTCGCCGCTGCTGCGGAACAGCCGCACGTCGATGTCCAGGCCGCGCAGGTGCTCGGCCAGGTATTCCGGGTATTCCAGATCGTCGTCGATCAGGGCCAGGGTGCGTGGGTACATGGAATGCTCCCTCCAAATGGGCGAGAACCGATTTTCCCGGCCGAAGGGCTTGGCAGAGATGCTTAAAAAGGGCGGCTTTCCACCGCTTATGCCACCCGCGCTCACTTATCACTCAAGCCCAGAATCTGTGCTGCCGAAACAAAAAGGGTCAGGGAATCACAGGTTCGTCAGCCGGGAAGCCCCCACCGCACATGAAGTCACTCAGGAAGTCTCTTTTCAGGCTGATCACCTCGGGCGTGGTGGCGTTGGTGTTGCTGACCGCCGTGGCCTTGGGCGGCAACCACTGGCGTTTCCAGTCCGTGGCACAAACGCTGGTGGCCAAGGACGTGGTGGCCGACATCCTGCCGCCGCCGATGTATCTGTTGGAAATGCGCCTGGTCGTGGGCATGGCGCTGGACGGCAGCCTGCTGCCGGCCGAGGCGCTGCGCGAAACCACGCGGCTGGCCAACGGGTACGCCGAACGGGTGGCCTACTGGCGTGCGCAGCCGCAGCACGGGCTGGAACAGCACCTGCTGGGCGAGCAGCACGCCACCGGTGAACGGTTCATCGCGGCCACGGCTGCTGCGCTTCGGCGGCTGGCGGCCGAAAGTGCTTCGCCAAACGGCAACGAACTGCCGGCGCTGCACGCGTTGTACCTGCAGCACCGCAAGGCGGTGGACGCCACGGTGCAGGTGGCCAACGCTTTTGCCGCCGAAGCCAGCGCGGCTTCGGCCAGGGCCGAGCGCCAGCAGACCTGGGCCTTGCTGGCATTGGGCCTGCTGGCCGCTGGCACCTTTGTCGTCCTGGGTGTGGTCACCTTGGGCGACGTCATGCAATCCACCGGCGCCGAGCCGGCCGAGGTGGCCCGTGTGGCCAACGCCGTGGCTGAGGGCGACCTGACCGTGGCCGTGGTGGTGGCACCTGGCGACCACACCAGTGCCATGGCCGCCATGGCGCGCATGCGCCAGCGCCTGCACGACCTGATGGACGAGGTGCGGGCGGGCAGCCAGTCCATCGCCACCGGATCTGAACAGGTGGCCCTGGGCAGCCTGGACTTGAGCACGCGCACCGAACAGCAAGCCGCCACGCTGCAGGAAACGGCTTCGGTGATGGAAGAATTCGGCAGCACCCTGAAAACCAACGCCGCAACCGCCGTGCAAGCCGATGAGGTGGCGCGCAGCGCGCGCCAGGCGGCCCAGCGCGGCGCGCAGGTGATCGGCCAGGTGGTCCACACCATGAACGGCATCAGCGCCGGTTCCCACCGCATCGGGGAGATCACCGCCATGATCGACGGCATCGCCTTCCAGACCAACATCCTGGCGCTGAACGCCGCCGTCGAAGCGGCGCGTGCCGGCGAACAGGGTCGCGGCTTTGCGGTGGTGGCTGCTGAAGTGCGCAGCCTGGCGCAGCGTTCGGCCGCAGCGGCCAAGGAAATCAGCAGCCTCATTCAGCAAAGCGTGGGCGAAGTCGATCGCGGCGCGCTGCTGGTGGGCCAGGCGGGCAGCACGATGGGCGACATCGTGGGCCAGGTCGAGCGCGTGTGCTCGCTCATCGGCGAGATCAGCGTCACCACTGGCGAGCAGGCGCAGGGCATGGGTGTGGTCAGCGGCGCCGTCAGCCAGCTGGACGGCGCCACCCAGCAAAACGCGGCTTTCGTCGAACAGTCGGCGGCGGCTTCGGTTTCGCTGCAGGCGCGCGCCGAGATGCTGGTGCAGATGGTGTCGCGCTTCAGGTTGCAGCAGGGTTGAACCGGCTCACCGCACCCACACCAGGCCCCGGGCTGTTTGAAGCGGCCCGGGCGGTGGATTGCGCTGCGCGCCTCTCAAGTGCGTCTGCCGGTGCCCGGGGCGCGGTTGTTCCCGCCGCGCTGCTTCGCTGCCTGCTGTTGCTGGCCTGCCTGTTGAACGCGGCCGCCGCGGTGGCGCAGGCGCGGTTGCCGGTGGCCCCCGTGCGCAACGTGCCCGAGGTGTTTTTCGGCGTCCGCGTGGACGACCCTTACCGCGAGCTGGAAAACACCAAGGCGCCGGCCGTGGCCGCGTGGATGAAGGCGCACAGCGACCATGCACACCAGCTGCTGCGCAGCATCAGCGGCCGCGACGCACTGCGCGAGAAGCTCGACCGTTACGACAGCGCCTCCGCGCCGCGCGTGGCCGAGGTGACCCGCCTGCCCGGCGACGGGTGGGTCTACCAGCGTCGCGCATCGGGCGACGAGCCGTTCAAGCTGGTCGTGCGCCAGGGCCTGCAGGGCCGCGAGACGGTGGTGTTCGATCCCGGGGTGCTGCAGCGCAAGACCGGCCAGCCGCAGGCCATCCAGCACGCCACGCCGTCGCCCGACGGCCGCTGGGTGGCGGTGGCTGTGTCGGCCGGCGGCGGGCCCGAAGCCGTGCTGCGCGTGCTGGAACTGCGCACGGGCCGCTCCGTCGGCCGCGAAGTCGACCGTGCCTTGCCGGGGGGTGTCAGCTGGTTGCCCGACAGCAGTGGCTTCTTCTTTACCCGCGCGCAGCCCGGTGTGAAAGCCCTGGACGCGACCGACAAGCCTGTGCGCAGTGCCGTGGCGTTCATGAAGCCAGGTGGCAACGAGGCCAGCATCCGCACCGTCTTGCGCACCGGGCAGGACCTGGAGATGGGCCCGGCCGAGACGGCCCAGCTTGAGGTGCAGCCCGACGGCCGCGCGCTGCTGGTGGTCGGCCATGGTGAATCGAATGCGCTGAAGCTGTGGCACAGCACGGCGGCGGCCGTGCTGGCCGGCAAGGCCGACTGGAAACCGCTGGCCGACCGTGCTGACAAGGTGACGGCCGTGGCGCTGAAGGGCGACCAGTTCTATGCACTGACCCATGCCGCTGCGCCCCGATTCCAGGTGGTGGGTGGCAGCCTGGAACAGCACACGGTGGCCACCGCACCGGTGTTGGTGCCCGACGGCGAGCGCTTGCTGACCGGGCTGGCCGTGGCCGGTGACGCGCTGTACGTGGCCGCGCGCGAAGGCAACCTGATGCAGCTGCTGCGCCGCGCGCACCGCGTTGAAGCACCCGTGGTGGAAGTGCCGTTGCCCGCGCTGGGTTCTTTCAGCCTGGGCGCTGGCAACGCGCGCGCCGACCTGCCGGGTGTGCTGCTGCGGCTGGGCAGCTGGACCCGCGCTTCGCAGCTGTTCCTGGTGGGTGCCGATGGCCGCGCCGTCAACACCGGGCTGCAGCAGAGCGGCCCTTACGACGCCCCGGGCGACCTGCTGGCCACCGAGGTGCAGGTGCGCAGCGCCGACGGCGCCATGGTGCCCTTGAGCATCATCCACAAGGCCGACGTGCCGCTGGACGGCAACAACCCCACCCTGCTGTACGGCCACGCCAGCCACGGCCTGACCGAAGGGCCGCAATTCAGCGTCAGCCGGCTGGCCTGGCTGGAAGCAGGCGGCGTGCTGGCCGTGGCCAACCCGCGTGGCAGCGGCGCCTGGGGCCCGCTGTGGCACGAGGCCGGCAAACAGGCCAGCAAGCCCAACAGCTGGCGCGACTTCATCGCTTGCGCCGAGTACCTGGTGGCCCAGCGCTGGACGCGGCCCGCGCGCCTGGCCATCGGGGGTGGCGGCGCCGGCGGCATTCTGCTGGGCATGGCCATGAACGAACGCCCCGACCTGTTCGCGGCCGTGGTGCCCGAGGTGGGTGCGCTGGACCTGGTGCGCTTCGAAACCACGGCCCACGGCGGTGCCCACACAGCCGAATTCGGCAGCCGCGCCAGTGAAGAAGGCTTTGCAGCGCTGCTGGCCATGAGCCCTTACCACCACATCCAGGACGGCGTGCAGTACCCGGCCGTGCTGCTGACCCACGGTGTGAACGACCCGCGGGTGGAGGTGTGGAACAGTACCAAGACGGCCGCCCGCCTGATGGCCGCCAGTGCCAGCGGCAGGCCGGTGCTGATGCGGCTGGGCTACCACGCAGGCCATGGTGTGGGCGACACCCGCAGCCAGGTGCTGGACGAACGCGCTGACCTGTTCGCCTTCGTGCTGTGGCAGATGGGCGTGCCCGGTTATGCGCCCCTGGCCACCCGGCGCTGACCGCTGACGCCGCGGGCTTCAAGCCCGGTCGTTTTCGCTGAAATGCCGGCAGCAAGGCCGCAGTGGGCGGCTGCTGCCGCGCGGTGTCAGCGCCGCAGCTGCGCAGCCAGTGCAGGCAGGTCGTCTACCGCAAAGTCGAATTCGCCCTCGGACCAGGCCTCCATCGGCCCGCCGGGCCCGCGTTCCAGCGGCCGCGCCACGTAGGCGGTGCGCAAGCCACAGGCGGCGGCAGCGCGCAGGTCGCTGGGGTGGGCCGCCACCATCATCACGTGTTGTGGGGCCAGGCCCAGCAGGCGGGCTGCGCCCAGGTACACCTCGGGGTCGGGCTTGTAGTGGTTGAAAAGCTCGGCGCTCAGCACCGCGTCCCACGGCAGACCAGCATGCCGGGCCATGTTCACCAGCAGCGCCATGTTGCCGTTGGACAGGCTGGCGATGGTGTGGGTCTGCTTCAGTTGGTACAAACCGGCCACGCTGTCGGGCCACGGCAGCAGGCGGTGCCAGACGCGGTTGAATTCGGCGGCGTCCGGTTCCGCCAACTGCAGGCCGCGGTCGGCCAGCAGCCCGTCCAGGATGCGGCGGTGCAGGCCGTCGATGTTCGTCCAGGGCAGTGCGCCGGTGCGCACCCGGTGCATGGCCGGCTGGTAGCCCGCGCGCCAGCCATCGGCAAAGGCGGCCCAGTCCTGCGCCGGCAGTTGCAGGCGCTGCTGCAGCAGCTGTCCTTCGCGAGTGATGGAACTGCGCCAGTCCACCACCGTGCCAAAGATGTCAAAGACCAGGGCATGCACCGGGGCGAATGAAGGGCTCATGGCGGCTGTGCCTGTGAAGGCGGCGTGGGGCTGGGTGGGCGCCCATTGTCGGGCGACTCTTTCGTCCGCACCGCATGCCGGTGCGGTGCCGGTGCAGTGCCGGTGCCGTGCCGGGGTCGCGCATCTGCGACACCGCAGGCCTGGGCGCCGCTGTGGACGACCCCTGGATCAGGGGGGATGGTTTGCTCTGTGTCGCGGCCTTTGGCGCCCGAATAGGGCACTGGCAAGGGGGGTTGGCCGTGGCCCTTCCGGGTAAGCCCTCAGACCCGCCCGCGTTTACCGTGGCGCTGTTCACAAGTTGCCCCCAATCTGTCCCCAGGATGCCCCCAACGTGGTCCCCGACTGTTACCTCTCCGCGGGCGCTGGGCGGTTACTTTCAACAAGGGCCCCGCCTAAAATCTGGAAAGATTTCCTTACACCTGTTTGCTGCCTTCGGGCCTGCCCCATGGTCGGGCGCCGGCGCCGTCTTCTTGCGTTTTCCCTGCCTGCTGTTCAAGCTCTCATGCCTCTGTCTGCCCTGACTGCGCTGTCGCCACTGGATGGCCGTTATGCCGCCAAGCTGTCCGCACTGCGACCCCTGCTGTCCGAGTGGGGCCTGATGCACCGCCGCGTGCAGGTGGAAGTGGAATGGTTCATTGCACTGTCCGATGCCGGGCTGGCCGGTTTCGAGCCACTGAGCAGCGCCGGCCGTGAGCGCCTGCGCGGCCGCGTGGCGGCCTTCAGCGAAGCCGACGCGCAGGCCATCAAGGACATCGAGAAGACCACCAACCACGACGTGAAGGCGGTGGAATACTGGATCAAGGGTGGCTTCGAAGACGAGCCCGAACTGAAGCGTGCCGAAGAATTCGTGCACTTCGCCTGCACCAGCGAAGACATCAACAACACGAGCCACGCGCTGATGCTGAAGGCCGCGCGTGAACAAGTGCTGCTGCCCGCGCTGGACGGGCTGCTGGCACAGCTGGGCACCATGGCAGGCGCGCTGGCGGGCCTGCCCATGCTGAGCCGCACGCACG
The DNA here is from genome assembly GCA_043717565.1 of Burkholderiales bacterium. Lineage (GTDB taxonomy): Bacteria > Pseudomonadota > Gammaproteobacteria > Burkholderiales > Burkholderiaceae_C > Rubrivivax. The sequence goes on from JAYSXE010000076.1 coordinate 19,452, forward strand.
GCCAGACCGCCAGCCCCACCACGCTGGGCAAGGAGGTGGCCAACGTGGCGGCGCGCCTGGCCACGGCGCGTGCGCGCATCGCTGCCGTGCCGCTGTTGGCGAAGATGAATGGCGCGGTGGGCAACTACAACGCCCACCTGTCGGCCTACCCCGGCACCGACTGGGAAGCTTTCAGCCGCGGTGTGGTGGAAGGGCAGCTGGGCCTGGCCTTCAACCCGTACACCATCCAGATCGAGCCGCACGACTACATGGCCGAGCTGTTCGACGCAGTCTCGCGCGCCAACACCATCCTCATCGACTGGTCGCGCGACGTCTGGGGCTATGTTTCGCTGGGCTACTTCAAGCAGCGGGTGAAGAAGGGCGAGGTCGGCTCTTCCACCATGCCGCACAAGGTCAACCCCATCGACTTCGAAAACGCCGAGGGCAACCTGGGCCTGGCCAACGCGCTGCTGGGCCACATGAGCCACAAGCTGCCGGTCAGCCGCTGGCAGCGCGACCTGACCGACAGCACCGTGCTGCGCAACATGGGGGTGGCGCTGGGGTATGCCGTGCTGGCCTGGGACAGCCTGGCGCGCGGCCTGGACAAGCTGCAGGTCAACGAAGCCGCGCTGGCCGCCGACCTGGACCGCGCGTGGGAAGTGCTGGCCGAACCGGTGCAAACGGTGATGCGCCGCCACGGCCTGCCCAACCCCTACGACCAGCTGAAAGACTTCACGCAGGGCAAACCCATCACGCGTGAACTGATGCAGGGCTTCATCGCCGGGCTGGCCATTCCCGATGACGACAAGGCGCGCCTGCTGGCGCTGACGCCGGCCAGCTACACCGGCCTGGCCGAGAACCTGGCGCGCCGCTGGGCAGCGGCCGACGACGCTGCGCGCCGCTGATGCAGGCCACCCGCAACAGCCCGGCCGCGGGCCCCGGCTTCCGACAGCAGCTGCTGGCCGCGCAGGACAGCAACGGTTCGATGCTGTGTGTGGGGCTCGACCCCGAGCCGGCCAAGTTTCCGCTGCCCTGGCGCGGTGACGCTTCGCGCATCTTCGACTTCTGCGCCGCCATCGTTGACGCCACGCGCGACCTGGTGGTGGCCTTCAAGCCGCAGATCGCCTACTTCGCCGCGCAGCGCGCCGAAGACCAGCTGGAACGGCTGGTTGGCTACATCCACGCCACCGCGCCGGGCGTGCCTGTGGTGCTGGACGCCAAGCGCGGCGACATCGGCGCCACCGCCGAGCAATACGCCCGCGAAGCCTTCGAACGCTATGCCGCCGACGCGCTGACACTGTCGCCCTTCATGGGGCTGGACTCGGTGCAGCCCTACATGCGCTACGAAGGCAAGGGGCTGATCCTGCTGTGCCGCACGTCCAACCCCGGCGGCAGCGACCTGCAGGCGCAGGCCCTGGCGTCGGGCGGCCAACTGTATGAACACATCGCCCGCCAGGCCGCGGGTCCCTGGAACAGCGGCGGCCAGCTGGGCCTGGTGGTGGGCGCCACCTACCCGCAGGAGCTGGCGCGGGTGCGTGAACTGGCGCCCACCCTGCCGTTGTTGATTCCCGGCATCGGTGCGCAAGGCGGCGACGCGGCGGCCACCGTGCGCGCGGCGTGGCGGCCCGACGCGCCGTTGATGGTGAGCTCTTCTCGCGCCGTGCTGTACACGCTGCCCGACGCGGCAAACATGAACGCTGCGGCCGACGCGGCGCGCGCGGCGGCATCGGCCACGCGCCAGCAACTGCAGGCGGCCCGCCCGGGCCAGGCGGCCGCATGACCACGGCGCGGGCCTTTCGCGACACCGTGCCCATGGGGCTGATGCAGAACCTGCCGCCGATGCAGGCGGTGCCGGTGCTGGACCAGGTCCACAGCATGGAAGAAGGTGCCGAGCTGTTGATGGGTGCAAAGCGCACCAATGCCGACCTGCTGATGCCGCAGGGGGCCTTGCTGCTGCCCGGCCTGGCCCGGGCCTTGATGGCCGTTTCCGCCACCGCTGCCGCCGCGGTAACCGTGCTGCTGCTGTTGCTGGGTGCCGCCGGCAACCACGCCACCGCCGGGCTGCTGAGCGTGCCGTGGGCGCTGCTGGTGGTGGCCGCCGCGGGGTCGATGCGCGTGCGCCAGGCGCTGCAATGGCGCGCCATGACCGCCAGCATGGTGTTCATGGCGCTGCTGGTGGCGGCCACGGCCTGGGCACTGGGCCTGGGCCTGGCGTCACCCACGCTGTCGGTGCTGGGCCTGCTGGTGTGCGCCGTGTGCGCCATGGCCGGCTGGCATGCCGGCATGGGCGTGGCTGCAGCGTCGTTGCTGGGCATTGGGGCGGTGGCCTTGAACAGCTGGCCCGACACCACCGGCAGCGGCCTGAACCTGCCGGTCATGCAGCTGGGAACACACCTCATCGTGCTGGCCGTGGGCATGGCCTGCGGCACGCTGCTGGCCCGCACACTGGCCGCCACCGTGATGGGTTCGCGCGATCGCGAGGAACGCTTCAGCCGCCTGCTGGCACTGGCGGCCGACGCCTACTGGGAAGTGGACCAGGACTACCGCCTGGTTTCGGTGACGGCACAGAACACCGGCCGCAGCCGGATGTCGATGCGTGACGGGCTGGGCTCCGTGCCGTGGGAACTGCCGAACTTCGGTTGCGACCCGGCCACCCTGGACGATCTGATGGCCGACCTGGACGGCCGCAACACCTTCCACGAACGCCTGGTCAGCTGGACCACTTCGCGGGGTGACACACACCAGCTGCTGGTCAGCGGCGAGCCGCGCTTCGACCACCGTGGTGTCTTCACCGGTTTCTGGGGCGTGTCGCGCGACGTCACCGAGATGGTCAACGTGCGGGTCTCGCTGCAGTCCACCGAGTCGCGCTACCAGGAACTGTTTGCACGCATTCCCACGCCGCTGCTGATGCACCGCGACCTGCACATCGTCGACGCCAACCCGGCGGCGCTGCAGCTGCTGGGCTACCCCGGCCTGCAAGACATCGTGGGCGTGGACCTGCTGAGCTTCTTCGAGTCTGCCGACGCTCGCGACCGGGCGCTGCAGCGGGTGGAACAGCTCGAGCGCCAACCCGTGGGCGCCGCGCTGCCCATCACCCACTTCAAGCTTCGCGCCCACGGCCGCGTGCTGGCCATCCGGGTGAGCAGCGTGCGCGTGCAGGTGCAGGACGGCCCGGCCGTGCTGTCCATCTTCATCGACGATACCGAACGCCTGGCCTCGGAAGACTCGGTGCGCCGGTCAGAAGCCATGCTGTCGCACCTGGTGGCCACCAGCCCCGAACTGGTCATGGTGCAGGAAGCCGATTCGGGCCGGTTCGTCATGGTCAACCAGGCCTTCGAAAAGGTCACCGGCCGCAGCCAGAAGGCCACGCTGGGCCGCACGGCGCAGGAGCTGCAGCTGTGGGCCGACGAAGACAGCCGCCTGCAGCTGCTGCAGCAGCTGGTGTTGAGCAGCCGTGTCACCGAATACCCTGCCACGCTGCTGGGGGAAGACGGCCAGCCGCTGGTGATGCGCCTGTCAGCCGCGCGTTTCGAGATGGACCGCCGGGACTACCTGGTGCTGAATGCGCGCGACATCACCGACAGCGAGCGCGCCCGCATGGAGCGCGAGACCATCCTGACGCACGCCTCGATCGGCATCGCGGTCACCCGGCACGGCCGCCTGGAGCTGGCCAACCCGCACTTCGAAAACATCTTTGGCGCCGCGCCGGGCAGCCTGGTGGGCCAGCTGCTGGAATCGCTGTGGCCCGGTACTGTGGCCTGGGCCAGCCTGTGGCAGCGCTATGGCCAGCAAATCGAAAATGGGCAGCCCGTCACCTTCGAGGCCACAGCGCGCCGGCTGGACGGCAACACCTTCGTCGCCCACGTGCGGGCGCGCAGCATCGACCCGGCACGGCCGCAGGCGGGTGGCACGGCGTGGATCGTGGAAGACGTGACCCAACGGCGCGACTTCGAACAGGCGCTGGCACGCGCCCGCGACGACGCCGAAGCGGCCAGCCGCGCCAAGAGCGCCTTCCTGGCCAACACCAGCCACGAACTGCGCACGCCGCTGAACGGCCTGATCGGCCTGACCCGCCTGGCCCGTGAGCCCCAGACCACCGAAACGCAGCGCCGCGTGTACCTGGAACAGATCGGCGACAGCGCACACCTGCTGGCCGGCATCATCACCGACATCCTGGACGTGTCGAAGATCGAAGCCGGCAAGCTGCTGCTGGAGGCCACCGTGTTCGACCTGGGCAAGCTGCTGCTGGCGCTGCAGACCACGTTCACGCCTCTGGCGCAGGCCAAGCGGCTGACGCTGCATTTCGAGATCGACCCCGAGGTGATGGGCGGTGTGCAGGGCGACCCGCTGCGCGTGCGCCAGATCCTCAGCAACTACGTCACCAACGCCATCAAGTTCACGCCCTCCGGGCAGGTGCGGCTGAAGGTGTATCGCGTGCCCGTGCTGTTGCCGGCGGGTGGTAGCGCGGCCAGTGACCGCGTGCGCTTTGAGGTGCACGACACCGGGCCGGGCCTGTCGCCGGCGCTGCAGGCGCAGCTGTTCAAGCCCTTTTCGCAGGCCGACCAGTCCGCCACGCGGCGCTTTGGCGGCACGGGCCTGGGCCTGTCGCTCAACCGCGAGCTGGCCACCTTGATGGGCGGCGACGTGGGGGTGGTCAGTGACGTGGGCCAGGGATGCACGTTCTGGGTCGAGCTGCCGTTGCCCGTCAAGCCGTCCGTGCTGGCGCCGTCGGCGCGCGCCGGTGCGGGCGGCCTGCAGGACATGCGCGTGCTGATGGTCGAAGACAACCCGGTGAACATGCTGATCGCCGTGGCCATGCTGGAACGCTGGGGTGTCAAGGTCACGCAGGCCCTGAACGGCCGCGAAGCCGTGCTGGCGGTGCAACGTGCCACCGAGACCGGCCATGCCTTTGATGCGGTGCTGATGGACGTGCAGATGCCCGTCATGAGCGGCCACGAAGCCACGCGAGAACTGCGCCGCATGCCGGCCGGCCGCGACCTGCCCATCATCGCGTTGACCGCCGCCGCGCTGGTGTCCGAGCGCGAAGAAGCCTTGCGCGCCGGCATGAACGACTTTCTGACCAAACCCATCGACTCGGAGAAGCTGCGCAGCACGCTGCAGCGCTGCTGCGCCACGATTCACTGAACGGGCACAGGTCCGCGGCGCACAGGCGGCTGGTGGTGTGCCGGGCGGTGCCGAGCGGTGTTCAGGGCCCATCGCCCAGCGGGCCGACGCGGGCAGCAGGCATCACGTGCGGGCCCTGACGCGTGATGTGGTCGACCAGTGCGTCCAGCACCGGCCGGCCAACCGACGCGCGGTCGTGGTTGATCATCATGGCCACTGCCCAGTCCTGCCCGCTGGCGTCGGTCACGTAACCGGCCAGCGCCACCACGTTGCGCAGCGTGCCGGTCTTCAGGCGGGCCCAGCCGGCGGCTGGGCTTTCCTTCAGGCGGTTGCGCATGGTGCCGTCCACGCCGGGCACGGGCAGGCTCATCAGCAGGTCGGGCGCATAACGCGCAGACTGTGCAACCTGCAGCGCCTGCACCAGTTGCCAGGGCGATATGCGTTCGCTGCGCGACAGGCCCGACCCGTTGTCCACCACCAAGCCTGCGTTGTCGATGCCGTGCTCGGCAAACCAGCGCTGCACCTCGGCGGCGGCCAGTTCGGCGGTGCTGGCCTGGGGGTTGGCCGCCATGGTGGCGACGCCCAGGTTCAGGAACAGCATGCGAGTCAGCGCGTTGTCCGAGTTTTTGTTCATCGGCCGCAGCACCTCGCCCCAAGGGCGGCTGGTGCGCCGCGCCAGCACACGGGTGTCGGGGGGTGCCGCCGCTTCCACGGCGCGGCCCAGCCAGCGGCCGCCCAGCTGCTGCCACAGGCCGGCGAACAGGCGTTCGGTGAGTTCCTGGCGGTCGATCAGCTGCAGGTCCACACGTTGCGTGCAGTTTTTCGGGTAGCTGCCTTGCAGTTCGATCAGGGTCTGGGGGGCGGCGGTGGTGGTGGAACCCACTGAAGCGGGCACTGCAGGCGTGGGGGTGCGCACCACGGTGGCCGGCTTCCAGCCCTCGCTCCAGGCCGCACAGCGTCCGTCGGTCAGCGTCATCTGGCTGGTCACGCGCAGGCCCGGCAGCGGCGGCACCGTTTCGGCCACCAGGCCCTGGTCGGTGCTGGCCAGCCGCAGCGGCAGCAGCGCGCCGGCCAGCTGCAGCGCGTCGGGGATCACGTTGTACGGGTACTCGGGCGCGGTGTCGAAGGGCGGCAGGCCCTGGTCCATGCGTGCCGGCCGCCACAGGCCGCGGTCCACCACCAGATTACCGGTGATGGTGTGCACACCCGTGGCGCGCAGTTCCTGCAGCAGCGCCCAGAACTGCGGCACACCCAGTTCGG
>JAYSXE010000077.1:0-9171 GCA_043717565.1 Burkholderiales bacterium
CCTCGCGGTGGACAGCCGTTAGCTGCTACGCCGCCCTGCGCAGTCCGGACCTTCCTCCAGTGCCGTGTTTCCACGCTCGCACCAGCGGCGGTCTGGTCTGCTTCACACCTGGGATTATCCGCCCCTTGCCTTCAGCGCGTTCAGCACAGGCCGCGTCGGCGCTGGGCGGGCCCACCGCTACAAACCTTTTCACCGGTTGAACCAACCTGCCCGCTACCCTGCTGGCAACACCGCTGCAAGCGCGCAGTGGTGGCGGTTTGCGGCACCGGGCCAGGCAGCGGCCGCACGGCGGCGCACAACCCTGGCTAGACTGCGCTCCCCGTGGAACAAGCCCCTGCCCCCCCGACCACCCTGCCCCGCGGCCCGGCCGCGCAGCCACAGCGCGCGCGCCGCCTGCTGCCCGTGCTGGGTCTGGCCCTGGCGGCTTTGGTGTCGCCCGTTGCGGCCCTGGCCCAGGCGCAGCCCCCCGGCGGCGAGCCCGTGCTCACGCTGGACGGCCTGCCGCGCCCCAGCGCGCCGCCGCTGGAGCGTGCGCCGGTGGTGCCTTCACAAGTGGAACGCTGGCGCCAGGAGGCCAAGGCGCTGGAATACGGCGACCAAGGGGCCCCGCGCGACCCCGTTCGGGCGGCTGAGCTGTATTGCCGCGCCGCGCGCCATGGCGACGCCGAGAGCCAGTACAACCTGGCCTGGATGCTGACCAATTCGCGCGGCATCGAGCGCGACGAGGCGCAAGCGGCGCACCTGTTCGCGGCAGCCGCCGAACAGGGCCTGCAGCAGGCCCGCAACATCCTGGCCCGCATGGGGCCGCCGCGCGGCGCGCCACCGGCCTGCCTGCGCGACCCCGAAGAAGACCTGGCCATCGCGGCGGCCCTGGCTGCCAACGCCGCCCGCGCGGAGCAGGAAAAGGCCCGCGCATGGGCGGCCAATGGCCGCAGCGCGGGTGCGGCCGCGGCGCTGGCGGCCCTGCAGCCCCCGCCTCCACCACGCAACGCCCCCGACACCCTGGTGCGCTTCGTGCGGCTGGTGGCGCCCGAATACAAGCTGGAACCGCACCTGGTGCTGGCTTTCATCGCCACCGAAAGCAACTTCAACCCGACCGCGGTGTCGCCCAAGAACGCGCAAGGCCTGATGCAGCTGATTCCTGAGACCGCCGCCCGCTTTGGCGTTCGCAACGCCATGGACCCGACCCAGAACGTGCGAGGCGGCATGGCTTACCTGCGTTGGCTGCTGGCCCGCTACCAGGGCGACGTGGTGCTCGCCGCCGCGGCCTACAACGCCGGCGAGGGTGCCGTGGACCGCTATATGGGCGTGCCTCCGTATGCAGAGACGCGGCAATACGTGTGGAAGATCGTGTCGGCAGCGGGTGGCATGCTGGCCCATCCGTTCGACAGTACGGCCACCGGAGTCAGCGACACGATGCCGCTGATGCGCCGGCCCTGGCGTCTGGGCGTCCGCTGAAGCAGGCGCGGCAGCCCCAGCGCAACCAAAAGGGCTGACCGGCCCTCGTCTTCAGGCGGGCACGGTCGCCAATGGGGGTGGCGTAGCATCCCCTTCCCAATCACCCCATCCATCCACAGGAGCAAGTCCATGGGTCTGTTGTCTTTCATCAAGAGCGCCGGCGAAAAACTGTTTGGCACCGGCGAGGCCAAGGCAGCGGAAGCCGCCGTGGCCGCGGCGCCCACGCCCGAAAATGTGGCGGCCCTGAGCCGCGCCGCGGCCGACGCCATCACCGGCTACATCCGCGCGCAAGGCCTGCCGGTGGGCGGGCTGGACGTGGCCTTTGACGGGCCGTCGGCCACCGTCACGGTGTCGGGTGTGGTGGACGACCAGGCCACCAAGGAAAAGATCCTGCTGTGCTGCGGCAACGTGGCCGGTGTCGAGGCCGTGAACGACCTGATGACGGTGGCCAACCCGGCACCTGAGGCGAAGTTCCACGTCGTGGTCAGTGGCGACAACCTGAGCAAGATCGCCAAAGCCTTCTACGGCGACGCCAACAAGTACCCCGTCATCTTCGAAGCCAACAAGCCCATGCTGAGCCACCCGGACAAGATCTACCCCGGCCAGGTGCTGCGCATTCCCGAGCTGTAAGCTCGGCGGCGCTGAAGCCGCCGGTCTCGCAAGAAACCGCAACCGGCCGACGGCAACGTCGGCCGGTTTTTTTCGATGAGCAAGCTCTACTTCCGCTACGCCGCGATGAACGCGGGCAAGTCCACAGCCTTGCTGCAGGCCGCGCACAACTACGAAGAGCGCGGCATGCGGGTGCGCCTGTTCACGGCCGCGCACGACGACCGCGCCGGGGCCGGCGGGATCGGCTCGCGGCTGGGCCTGCAGCGCAGCGCCGAAACCTTCGGCCCGCACACTGTGTTCAACGCTGAATGGCTGGGCTCGGGCGTGGCCTGCCTGCTGATCGACGAAGCGCAGTTCCTGTCGCCCGAACAGGTGCGGCAACTGCACCGCCTGGCGCACCAAAACAAGCTGCCGGTGCTGTGCTACGGCTTGCGCAGCGACTTCCAGGGCGTGGCATTCCCCGGCGCCGCCGCGCTGCTGACGCTGGCCGACGACCTGGAAGAGATGAAGACCATCTGTGCCTGCGGCCGCAAGGCCAGCATGAACCTGCGCGTTGACGACCACGGCCGGCGCGTGAAGGAAGGCGAGCAGGTGCTGATCGGCGGCAACAACCGCTACCGCGCGGTGTGCCCCAGCTGCTTTTACAGCGATGGTGACGACCCGGTGCAGGCGCCGGGTCTGTTCGGCTGAGGCCCGAACCGGGCCTCACGCCTGCGCCGCGAACCGACCCTACCGGCGCGTCGCCAGTGCGATGCTGGGCAGGATCATCGCGGCCCCCACGGCGTGGTACCAGCCCGGCACTTCGCCCAGCACCACCCACCCGAGGCCCGCGCCGTACACCGGCGCCAGGTACAGCAGCAATGCGGTGCGCGAAGCGCCCAGCTGGCGCTGCAGGTACGAATAGGCGCTGTAGCTCAGCACACCGGGCAGCACGGCCGCCAGCACCACCAGCGTCAGCGCATGCCAGCCCAGCGGCGGGCCGGGGCTGAGCCAGGCTTCCAGCAGCGTGAACGGCAGCAACACCAGCAGCCCGCCCGCGATGATGGCCACCAGCCGTTCACCGGTGCCGAGACATGAAGGCCAGCGCGTCAGCAGCACCGAATAGGCCGTCCACGACACGGCACAGGCCAGGATCCACAAGTCACCCACGGTGAAGCGCACCGCCAGCAGGTTGCCCGGGTCGCCGCGGGCGATGACGAACAGCACGCCGGCCAGCGCGAGCGCGGTGCCCAGCTTCTGCCGCATGCGCAGCCTTTCACCCAGCAAACGGGTGCTCAGCGCGGCAATGGCCACCGGCGTGGCGGCATACATCAAGGCGATGTTGGTGGCGGTGGTGCTGCGTGCGCCCTGATAGACCCAGGCACCGCAGATGCCCATGCCCAGGGCGCCCAGCACCAGCAGTTGGCGCCATTCATGGGCCGCGTGCCGCTTGATGGAACGCCAGCCCGCCGGGCCCAGAAAGGCCAGCAGCAGCAGGCCGGCCAACAGCCAGCGCCCGGTGGCCAGCAGGTGCGGGTTGATGACACCGCTGGCGCTGCGCGCAATGATGTAGTTCGACGACCACAGGGCCGGCACCACCAGCATCAGCACCATGGCCCAGCGTGCCACTGGCGCGTCGGCGGGCGGTGGCGCTGCATCCAACCGGGGCGGTTGCACGATCCCGTCGCGGTGTGCAGGCGGTTTGTTTTGCAGCGGCAGGCTCAAGCCCAGTGCGCCATCGGCTGGCCCATGCGGATGGCGCCCCCGGGCTGCCAGGCGCTGTTGAACTGCAACGGCCCGGCGGGGAACAGCATCACCACCGTGCTGCCCAGCAGGAAGCGGCCCATCTCGGCGCCCGCCCCCAGTTCCACACGCTGCTCGTGGTAGGCCCAGTCGCGCAGCGTGCCGGGCCGCGGCGGGTTCACCAGGCCGTGCCACACCGTGGCCATGCTGCCCACGATGGTGGCGCCCACCAGCACCAGCACCCAGGGCTGGCCTTGCAGCGGGCCTTCGGTGCCTTCAAACACGCACACCACCCGTTCGTTGCGCGCAAACAGACCGGGCACGCCGCGCGCGGTGGCCGGGTTGACCGAGAACAGGTCACCCGGCACATGCAGCATGCGCAGCAGGCGGCCGGCAGCCGGCATGTGGATGCGGTGGTAGTCGCGCGGGCTGAGGTACAGCGTGGCGAAGTGGCCGTTGTGGAAATGCGCGGCCAGTGCGGCGTCGCCGCCCACCAGCGCGGTGGCGCTGTAGCTGTGGCCCTTGGCCTGGAAGATGCGCTGGCCGTCGATGGCGCCCAGCTGGCTGATGGCGCCGTCCACCGGGCACAGCAGCGTGTGACCGCCGCGGTGGTCGGCCAGTGGCCGCGCCCCGGATTTCAATTCACGGGTGAAGAAGTTGTTGAAGCTGGTGAAGCTGGCCGGGTCACTGTGCGCCGCCTCGGCCATGTCAACGCCGTAACGGCCAATGAACCAGCGGATGGCCGCCGTGGTGGCGGCCCCGCCTTCGGCCCGCGCAGCCGCACCCATCAACTGCGTCAGCGCTTGCTTGGGCAGCAGGTGCTGCAGCGCCACGGCCACCCGTTCCGACAGCGGCGCGCTCACTTCAGCGGCGCCAGTTCGCGCATCGCCTTCACGGCGCCGGCGCCCACCGCGGCACCAAAGCGCTTGGCCAGGCGCTCGGCCACGTTTTCGCGCTGGGTGTAGTCGATGATGTTCTCGGCCTTCACCACCTCGCGGGCCACGAAGTCGAGGTTGCCGGTGGCGTCGGCCAGGCCCTGCTTGACGGCTTCTTCACCATTCCAGAACAGGCCCGAGAAGGTTTCCGGCGTTTCTTTGAGTCGCGCGCCGCGGCCTTCTTTCACCACGTCGATGAACTGCTGGTGGATCTGATTGATCATCGCCTTGGCCTTGGCCTTCTGCTGCGGGTTCACCGGGCTGAAGGGGTCGAGCATGGCCTTGTTTTCGCCTGCGGTCACCAAGCGCCGTTCGATGCCCAGCTTGTCCATCAGCCCGGTGAAGCCGAAGCCGTCCATCAGCACGCCGATGCTGCCCACGATGCTGGCCTTGTCGACGTAGATCTCATCGGCCGCCACGGCCACGTAATACGCGCCCGACGCCGCCATCTCCTCGACCACTGCGTACAGCTTCTTGTTGTGCTTGGCCTTCAGGCGCTTGATCTCGTCGTAGACGATGCCGCTTTGCACCGGGCTGCCGCCGGGCGAATTGATGCGCAGCACCACCGCCTGCGAGCCCGGGTCTTCGAAGGCGCTGGTCAACGCGGAGACCAGCGTCTCGGCGCTGGCCGCGCCCTCGGCGCTGATTTCGCCGCGCAGGTCGACCAAAGCAGTGTGCGGCAGGCCGCCCGCAGAAGGCACGTGGTTGCGCGACATCGCCATCCACAGCACCGTGATGGCCACCAGCAGCCAGGCCAGGCGGAAGAAATTGCGCCAGCGGCGGTCGCTGCGCTGCTGGCGCAGCAGCTCTATGGCCACCTTTTCCAGCGTCGATTCCAGGCCGGCGGGCACCAGCGGGCGCGGGCCCGCGGGTTGCGCCTGCTGGGCTTTCTGGGCCTGTGCGGCCAGTGCGGCCTGTGCGGTCAGCGTCAGGGGTTCGGGCTGCCCTGCAGGGGTTGCAGCGCGCGGGTCGTTCGGGGAATCGGGGTCGGTGTTCATGGTGAACCGGTTGCGCCCGGTGCGTCAAATGGCACGGGCTGGATGTCAAGGGAAGGATACCAAGCGACCTGTCCGTCACGCTCGGTCACGTGCACCAGCGTCAGCCTGCCGCGGCCGCAGGGGCCACCGACGCACCGGCCATCGGTCGGTTCATACGAGGCGCCATGGATGCTGCAGAGGATGAAGCGCTTGTCCATGTCCAGGAACTCGCCTTGCTGCCAGTCCATTTCCGTGGGCACGTGCACGCAGCGGTTGATGTAGGCGTGCAGCGCACCGTCAAACCGCAACACGAAGGCACGCGCGGGGCGGCCGTGGTGCAGCACGTCCCACACCCAGGCGCGGCCGCGCTCGGCCAGGTCGGCGCTCGCACACAGCGCTTCCGGCGCGTGGTCCGCCGGTGAAGCTTCGCTGGCGCCGGTCATGCGTGCGCCACCAGCCACTGGTGCAGTTCGGCCGTGCTGTGGGCCACGAACAGCGGCCCGTGCTCGGCAAAGGCTGACGTGTCGTGCGCCCCGTAGCTGACGGCCACGCGCGCCGTGCCGGCGTTGCGCGCCAGTTGCAGGTCGTGCGTGGTGTCGCCGATCATCAGCGTGCGTTCAGGCGGCACGCCCAGCTCGGCCATCAGTTCGTGCAGCATCAGCGGGTTGGGCTTGCTGGCGGTTTCGTCGGCGGTGCGCGTGCTGTCAAACATGCCGTGCAGTTGCGAATGGGTCAGCGCGTCGTTCAGCCCGCGTCGGGCCTTGCCGGTGGCCACGGCCAGCAGGTGGTGTCGCTGTTTCAGGTGCTGCAGCATGGCCAGCGTGCCCGGGAACAGCACCAGTTCGTGCTGGCTGGCCACATAGTGGAAGCGGTAGCGAGCGCCCAGCTCGGGGTAGCGTGCGGGGTCCAGCCCCGGCACGGCATGCTGCAGCGCGTCGTGCAGGCCCAGGCCAATGACGTAGGCCGCGGCCTCGTCGCTGGGCACCGGCACCTGGATGTCGCGGCAGGCGGCCTGGATGCAGCGCACGATGAGCATGGTGCTGTCGAACAGCGTGCCGTCCCAGTCGAAGGCGATCAAGTCAAAACGTCGGCTGGGTGGGTTCATGGGGTGGGGGGTGTCGGTGAGAGCGTGTCGCACAGCCGCTGGCATTCGGCGGGCAGGGGCGCGTGCAGATTCACGCGCGCCCCACTGGCGGGGTGGTCAAAACCCAGGTCGCGCGCGTGCAGGAACATGCGGTCGAACTGCTGTTCCTTGGCAAAACGCCGGTTGTGGGCAAAGTCGCCGTATTTCGGGTCGCCCACGATGGCATGGCCGGCATGGGCCAGGTGCACCCGGATCTGGTGCGTGCGCCCGGTCTTGATCGTCACGTCCAGCAGCGTGCAGCCGGAAAACCGCCGCGCCACGCGCACCAGCGTGATGGAGCGCCGGCCGTCGGGGTGTTCAGCGTCCACCACGCGAACATGGCGTTCGCCGGCGGCGTCCAGGGTCTTGTACAGCGCTTGGTCGATGACCTTCAGCTTGTCGGGCCAGCGGCCCCACACCAGCGCCGCGTAGGTCTTGGCGGTGTCGCGGGCGCGGAACTGATCTTGCAGGTGCACCAGCGCACTGCGCCTCTTGGCCAGCAGCAGGATGCCCGAGGTCTCCTTGTCCAGCCGGTGCACCAGTTCCAGGTAGCGGGCGTCGGGGCGCGACGAGCGCAGTTGTTCGATGACGCCAAAGCTGACGCCGCTGCCGCCGTGCACGGCCACACCCGCAGGCTTGCTGATGGCCAGCAGGTGTTCGTCTTCCAGCAACACCGGGAATTCGCGGCCCGGCGCCGGTGGCGCTGCCGACTTTTCAGGCAGGCGCATGGGCGGCACGCGCAGCACGTCACCGGCGGCCACCCGGGTGTCGGCGTGGGCGCGGCCCTTGTTCACGCGCACCTCGCCCGAGCGTATGACGCGGTAGATGTGGGTCTTGGGAACGCCCTTCAGCACGCGCAGCAGCACGTTGTCCAGCCGTTGTCCGGCGGACTCGGTGTCCACCGTCAGCCACTGCACGGCAAAAGCCGTGCCTGCAACACCGGACTCAGGGGGGGCCATCAAAATAGCCCGCTATACTGCGGAACTCCACGTTTAGGCTGTAAGTGCTTGATTTATCGGAGTTTACCCGGGCACTGGGGCGGATACCGTGGGTGGGCTGGCTCGTTACAGGGGCCAGCGTTTACAGGTGATGCAACGCCTGCCACAAGCTTTCCAGACCACCATCACCGTAGTGAGGCGGCGGACGGCTTCAGTGGGCGGCAGACAGACGCAATCAAACCCCGGCTGGGCCGCACAAGCGGCACGGCCAACCGAAAATTCACGGCGCCCGGCCGGGCCCCAAGCGCGCAAACTGCCCCTCGCAGCAGCGCCCAAACCGGCCAGGCGCCCGCAGCCAGCACCTTGGTGCAGCCCATGTTTCAGCGGTTTCCCCCCATCGGCACCTTCTGGCCCCGGCAGCTTGCCGGCGCGGCCGGTGCTCAAGCCTGGCCACGTGATCCGTGGCGGCGTCGGGGCCCGCTCACATGCACGGCGCCACCGGGCCGGCCGCACGCGCCAACGCTGCGTTCCTGAGGCCCCCCGCACCCCCGGCACCATTTCGCCGGGCCGTGCGCAGGCCACACGCAGTCCAGGGCATTTCGCGCCAAGGGTTCTTTCATTGCGCTTGCCGTGCATCGAAACAGGAACCGGCCCGTTCTGGAAACCCCAGACGGGCCAGCGCAGGAGTGCACATGAAACGCATGCTGATCAACGCCACGCAGCCGGAAGAGCGGCGCCTGGCCATCGTCGACGGACAAAAACTGCTCGACTTCGAGACCGAGATCGAAGGGCGCGAACAGCGCAAGGGCAACATCTACAAGGCCGTCATCACCCGGGTTGAACCCAGCCTGGAGGCCTGCTTCGTCGAATACGGCGAAGACCGCCACGGTTTCCTGCCGTTCAAGGAAATCTCGAAGATCTACTTCCGCGAAGGTGTCAGCGCCCGCGAAGCGCGCATCCAGGACGTCGTCAAGGAAGGCGACAGCCTGCTGGTGCAGGTTGAAAAGGAAGAGCGCGGCAACAAGGGCGCGGCACTGACCACCTTCGTCAGTCTGGCCGGCCGTTACCTGGTGCTGATGCCCAACAACCCGCGTGGCGGTGGCGTCAGCCGGCGCATCGAGGGCGAAGAGCGCGAGGAGCTGAAGGACGCGATGGACCAGCTCGAATACCCGAAGGGTATGAGCCTGATCGCGCGCACCGCCGGCATCGGCCGCACCGCTGCCGAACTGCAGTGGGACCTGAACTACATGCTCAAGCTGTGGGACGCCATCGACGGCGCTTCCAAGGCCGGCAAGGGTGCCTTCCTGATCTACCAGGAGAGCAGCCTCGTCATCCGCGCCATCCGCGACTACTTCACCGCCGACATCGGCGAGATCCTGATCGATACCGACGACATCTTCGATCAGGCG
>JAYSXE010000078.1:0-9152 GCA_043717565.1 Burkholderiales bacterium
CCTGGACTTCGACCACGCGTCTGCAGTGCTGAAGCTGTTTCCTGAACGGCAGCGCAACGAGGTGATGGTGCGCGTGGCCACGCTGGACGGCATACAGCCTTCGGCGCTGCGCGACCTGAACGAGGTGATGAGCAAGGTGCTGGCCGGCGGCGACCGCGGCAAGAAGGGCAGCCTGGGCGGCGTGAAGGCGGCCGCGGAGATCCTGAACATGATGGGCTCTGCGGTCGAGACCTCGGTGCTGGACTTCGTGCGCGAAGCAGACACCGACCTGGCGCAGAAGATCATGGACAACATGTTCACGTTCGACGACGTGGAGAAGATCGACGACAAGGGTATCCAGGCGCTGATGAAGGAAGTGCAGAGTGAATCGCTGGTGGTTGCACTCAAGGGCGCCACGCCGGCACTGCGCGACAAGATCTTCCGCAACATGTCGTCGCGCGCGGCCGAAACGTTGAAGGAAGACCTGGAAGCACGCGGCCCGGTGCGCCTGTCCGACGTGGAAGCCGAGCAGAAGGAAATGATGAAGATCGTGCGCCGCCTGGCCGACGAAGGCCAGATCGTGCTGGTCGGAGGCGGCGATGACCAGTTCGTCTGACACCAGCGACACGCGTTCTGCGGCGCAGGGCGGCCCGCTGCCCAACGTGGCCTCGCCGGCCGGCAGCAAGCCCAGCCAGAGCTACAGCCGTTTCATCCCGCGCGAGGAACTGGGCGCCTTCAAGGCCTGGCAGCCGGGCGCCCTGGCCGGCCCCGACCGCCGTGCCGAAGAGCGGCGCAAGGAAGAACGCGGCACCGGCGACCGCCGCGCCAGCGCCACCGGTGCAGGCCCGTCGCCCGCGCCCGCACCGGCACCGGCTCCGGGGCCCAGCGCGGCCGAATGGCAGGCCCGCATCACCGATGCGCGCAAGGCCGGCTACCAGGACGGTTACCGCGACGGCCTGGTGGCGCTGGAAGGCTTCAAGCAGAGTTTTGCGCAGCAGAACACCGCACAAATCGGCGCGCTGCTCACGGCCTTTGACCAGCAGCTGCACGCGCTGGACGCCGACATCGCACAGACCCTGGCGCGCACCGCGCTGCTGCTGGCTCAGCAGGTGCTGCGCAGCGAAGTGCAGCAGCGGCCCGAACTGGTGGCCGAAGTGGCGCGGCAGGCGGTGAACGCCGTCATGCACAGCGCCCGCCAAGTCAGCGTGCACGTGCACCCGCAAGACCTGCCGCTGGTGCAGCAGGGCGCTGAAGAAGCGCTGGCCGCGCGCGGCGCTCGGCTGCGCGCCGATTCCAGCCTGCAACGCGGCGGCGTGCTGGTCAACAGCGACGTCGGCAGCGTCGACGCCCGGCTCGACACGCGCTGGGCCGAGGCCGTGGCCGCGCTGGGCGTGCGAGACCTGCCGTTTGCAGCAGCACCGCTTGAAGGATCCGCGCCTGGGGCAGGGCCGGCCACCGCAGCGGTGCATCAGGCGCCGAGGGCCGTGCAGCCCACCGCCCCCGACGACGACACGCCAGCGCAGAGGCCCGATTGAGCACCCATCCGCTCCATGTGTCTCCGGCCGATCTGCTGCTTGACGCCAGCGACATCGACCTGGCCGGGTTCGACAACCCTGCGCTGGACGACGCGGCTGAATCCGCCGACCCGGACGACCCGCACAACCTGCACGACCCCCACCACGACCCCAACCACGATCCCTTGGAGAGCCCGGCGCCCGACAGCAACGCCCTGCCCGCCAGCCCACTGCAAGCCACGCTGGCCTTGCGTGCGCAGCGCTGGCAACGCTACCTGCTGGATTTGCAGGCCTGCGCCGCGCAGGCGCGGCCGCTGCACACCGACGGGCGCCTGCTGCGCGTGACCGGTCTGGTGCTGGAAGCCGCCGGCGTGCGCGCCCCCGTGGGCTCGGTGTGCGAGGTGCACGCGCTGGCCGCCGACAGCGGCGGCAGCCACGAAGACCACGCGCCGCACACCAGCCCCAACCCGAACGGCCAGCCCCCGGTGCTGGCCGAGGTGGTGGGCTTCAACGGCGACCGCGCCTACCTGATGCCCAGCGGCGACATCCACGGCCTGGCCAGCGGCGCCACCGTGCGCCCGCGCCCTGCGCCCGACGTGCCGCCGCGCTTCGGCCACACCCGCCGGCCCTGGCGGCGCAGCGAAGACCGCGGCCTGCACCTGCCCATGGGCAACGGCCTCCTGGGCCGCGTGGTCGACCCGCACGGCCGCCCGCTGGACCGCCTGGGCCCGCTGCAGCACGTGCAGTCCGCGCCGATGGTGCGCCGCCCCATCAACGCCATGGACCGCGACCCGGTGCGCACACCGCTGGACACCGGCGTGCGCGCCATCAACGCCATGCTCACCGTGGGCCGCGGCCAGCGGCTGGGTCTGTTCGCCGGCACCGGCGTGGGCAAGAGCGTGCTGCTGGGCATGATGGCGCGCTACACCGAAGCCGACGTCATCGTCGTCGGTCTGGTGGGCGAGCGCGGCCGCGAGGTGAAGGAATTCATCGAAGACATTCTGGAAGAAGAAGGCCGCGCGCGCAGCGTGGTGGTGGCCGCGCCGGCCGACGCACCGCCGCTGGTGCGCATGCAGGGCGCGGGTTATGCCACCGCCGTGGCCGAACACTTTCGCGACCAGGGCCAGCACGTGCTGCTGCTGATGGACAGCCTGACGCGCTACGCCATGGCGCAGCGCGAGATTGCGCTGGCCATCGGCGAGCCGCCCGCCACCAAGGGCTACCCGCCCAGCTGTTTTGCCAAGTTGTCGCAACTGGTGGAACGCAGCGGCAACGGCCGCGCCGGCCAGGGCAGCATCACCGCCATCTACACCGTGCTGAGCGAGGGCGACGACCAGCAGGACCCCATCGCCGACGCCGCGCGCGGCATCCTGGACGGGCACGTGGTGCTGAGCCGTGAACTGGCCGAAAGCGGCCACTACCCGGCCATCGACGTGGAACGCTCGATTTCGCGCGTGATGACGGCAGTGGCCGACCCGCAGCACATCCAGTCGGCCCGCCGGCTGCGCCACCTGCTGGCCAAGTTGAGCAAGGCACGCGACCTCATCCAGCTGGGCGCCTACCAGCCCGGCAACGACGCCGACCTGGACACCGCCGTGCAACTGCAGCCGCAGATCATGGCCCTGCTGCAGCAGGACATGCACGAAGCCGCCACGCTGGCCGATTCGTGCGTGCAACTGGCGCTGTTGGCCAACCCGTAGTCACGCGCCCTACCCCGCACCCTTTCCCGCACCCAACCCCCACCCCGTCTTCGACCCCGCTGATTGCCTGAACCCCGCCCATGACCCGCGCCCTGGACATCCTGCTGCAACACGCCGAACAAGCCCGCGACCAGGCCCGCACCGACTGGCAGGCCGCGCAGGCCCGCCTGCAGGCCCAGCAACACCAGGCCGAGCAACTGCTGAACTACCAGAAGGACACGCAGGCTCGCGACCCCGCCCGCAATGGCCGCAGCACCGGCATGGACGCGCTGCTGGTGCACCGCAGCTTCATGCAGCGGCTGCAGCAGGCGGTGGACCTGCAGCGCGGCCAGATCGACCACACGCAGCTGCAGGTGCAGGCGCTGCAGGCCGACCTGCTGGCCCGCGAACTGCGTGTGGCCCAGGTGCAGAAGCTGAAGCAGCGGCGCACGCAGGAAACGCTGCGCCACCAGGAACGGCAGGAACAACGCCAGAGCGACGACGCCGGCCAGCAGCGCCTGCACCAGGCGCGCGC
This sequence comes from Burkholderiales bacterium, assembly GCA_043717565.1. Lineage (GTDB taxonomy): Bacteria > Pseudomonadota > Gammaproteobacteria > Burkholderiales > Burkholderiaceae_C > Rubrivivax. The sequence continues at coordinate 3,708 of JAYSXE010000078.1, forward strand.
CGAAGCCGCGCAGGCCCAACACAACAACGCCTGAACCCGATTCACCCCACCCCCCGAAAAGCCATGATCACCACTTCCAGCCCCGTGACCCCGTTGCTGTCCAACCTGGCTGCCGCACCGGCCCCATCGGCGCCGGTCAGCAGCCGCCCGGAAGCGCGCTCACCGGCGCCGCGCGCCGCAGGCGACGATGCCGCCGCAGCCCAGCGCGAAACCACGCGCGCCAGCACGGCGCAGAACGCCCGGGCGCGCAGCCAGGCAGCGCAGAACCGCCAGCGGGCCGACGCCGCCGCCCAGCCCAGCGGATTCGCCCGCGCCATGAAACAGGCCGTAGCCCAGCACGCCCCGCCCGCGGGCAAGGCAGCGCCCGGCGGCGCCGACAAGGCGCCCAAGGGGGCCTCAGAACGCGCAGCCGAAAACGCTGCTGGCGAAGCCGGCAATGGCACGCTGGCAGCACGGCACACAGCAGAGGTGCTGCCAGCGCCGTCCGCTGTGGGTGAAGGCAGCGGTGCGCGCACGGCGGACACGGCCGACAGCGAAGCATCGCGACAGGCCGCGCTGTCGGGCATGACACCGGCTGGTGGGACCCGCATGCAGGCAGGCCCCGGCAGCGCCCGTTCGGCGGGGCTGAACGGTTCGCTGGCATCCAACCTGGGCCGCGCGATGGAAGACGCAGCGCACGCGGCCGGACGGGCCCCCACCGGCGCCGGCAAGCAGGCCGACAACGACCCCGGCCGCACCACCCCGCTGCCACCGTCTGCGCCGCTGGACGCCGCCGACACCGCTGCGCAGGCGCAGGCCCGGCAGGGCGCGCTGCGGGCGGGCGCCAGCAGCGCAAAGGCTGCGCAAGAGGCCGCCCAGGCCGATTCGGCCCGGCTGGGTGACGCTGCGGTTGACGCGGCACGGTTGTCGGCGCTGTCAACCGGCACCGAGGCGGCGAACGGCCGCACGCGCGCGGGTGCAGGCTCCACCAGCGCGCGCAGCGGCCCAGGTGCCAGCGAAGCCGATGGCAGCCAGCTGGGCAGCGATGCCACCGCCGCGGCCAACGCCGGCGCGGCGAATGCCCTGGCAGCCGGTGGCGCCGGGCAAGCGGGGGGACAAGGCCCGTCTGACAACCCTTCGCGCAGCCACCACAACGCCAAAGCGGCGCAGGAACGGGCGGCCGCGCGCACCACCGCACAGCGCACGGCTGCGGTGGACGGCACCAGCGCGCCAGCAGCGGCCGCTGCCGAGGCACCCGAACGCAGCGGCGCCAGCCAAGGCACCGCAGCCTCATTGGCAGCCGGTGCGGCAGCCGGTGCGGCTGCAACTCCTTCCGAAGCACCCGCCGCTGCGGTGGCAGCGAAAGACGCCGCCCCCACCTTTGCCACGGCGCTGGCCAGCGCCGTGGCCGGCAGCGCCGAGGCGCCCACGAGCACCACCATTGACGCGCCGGTGACCAGCGGCGCCTTTGCCGCCGAGGCCGGCTACCGCCTGTCGGTGCTGGTGCAGAACGGCGTGGAAAGTGCCCAACTGCAGCTGAACCCGGCAGACATGGGCCCGGTGACGGTGCAGATCGTGCTGGACGGCCAGACGGCGCAAGTGCACCTCGCCGCCAGCCATGCCGACACACGCGCAGCGCTGGAAGCTTCGATGCCGCAGCTGGCCAGCAACCTGCGCGACGCCGGCCTGCTGCTGACCGGTGGCGGCGTGTTTGAACAGCCCAGCCGTCAACCCGGCGCGCCGCAAGACAACGGCAGCGGCAACGACCGCAGCCGCAACCGTGGCGACGGCCCCCGTGGCGCGGCGGCCGGCGTCGCCGGCCCAAGCGGCGCCCAGCCCTCGTCAATGAACGGCGCCTGGCAGCGCCGTGGCGTGGTGGACCTGGTGGCCTGATAGCCCGCTTTGGCAGCCCTTTTCGGGGCATCCGGCAGCGGCGCCGCTTTCAAAATGGGTTGAAGCCAACGACACCGGGTCGCTCATGGGAGCGGGCTGAAGGTTGGCGTCGCCCCAAGGAGCACCCATGTCCACCGCTGCCGCTGCAGAAGCCCCCCCGCCGGCCAAAGGCAAGAAGAAGCTGATCATCATCATCGCCGCGGTGGTGCTGGCCTTGGTGGGTGGCGGCGTGGGCTTCATGCTGATGTCCAAGAAAAAGGCCGACACCGAAGAGGGCGCCGAAGGCGAAGAGAAGAAAGCCGCACCCAAAGCCGTTGCCAAGGCGCCCGACCCCAAGGCGCTGCCGGTGTTCGTGCCGCTGGACCCCTTCACCGTGAACCTGGCCGACCGCGATGCCGAGCGCTTCGCGCAGATCGGCATCACACTGGAATTCACTGACGCCAAGATGGGCGACCAGGTCAAGGCCTTCATGCCGGCCATCCGCAACAACGTGCTGATGGCCATTGCCGACCGCACGGCCGCCGAACTGCTGGGCCGCGAAGGCAAGGCCAAGCTGGCGCGCCGGGTGGGCAATGAAGCCGCTCGCGCGATGGGCTACGACGTGGAAGACGACGACGAAGACGCCGAAGCCGAAGCCACCGAGAAAAAGCCGCCGGGCAAGAAGAAGAAAAAGAAAAAGGTGTCCGACTCGCCGGTGCGGGCGGTGCATTTCTCGAACTTCATCGTGCAGTGAGCGCCGCACGCAGCCACCCTTCGTGAAACAAACCCCGCCCCGATTGAAAGCCGTGCGTCACCCCGCCCCATGAACCAGCAGATCCTGTCGCAGGACGAAGTGGATGCCCTCCTCCAAGGCATCACCGGAGAGAGCCAGAAGCTCGAGGAAGTGGAGGCGCCGAAGGCCGGCATCCGCGACTACGACCTTTCCAGCCAGGAACGCATCGTGCGTGGGCGCATGCCCACCATGGAAGTCATCAATGAGCGCTTTGCGCGCAACATCCGCATCGGGCTTTTCAACCTCATCAGGCGCAGCCCCGAGGTGAGCATCGGCGGCATCAAGGTGCAGAAGTTCAGCGCCTTCCTGCGCGAGATCGTGGTGCCCACCAACTTCAACATCGTCAGCGTCAAGCCCCTGCGCGGCAGTGGCCTGATCGTGTGCGACCCGAGCCTGGTGTTTGCCGTCATCGACGCCCTGTTCGGCGGCGTGGGCAAGTTCCACACCCGCATCGAAGGGCGCGACTTCAGCCCCACCGAACAGCGCGTCATCATGCGTTTGGTGGAAACCATCACCACCGAATACAAGAAAGCTTGGCAGGGGGTTTACCCGGTGGAACTGGAATACCAGCGCAGCGAGATGCAGCCGCAGTTTGCCAACATCGCCACGCCCAGCGAAATCGTTGTGGCCACCAGCTTCGCGATGGAAATCGGCGAGACCTCGGGCACCATCCATTTCTGCGTGCCCTACAGCACGCTGGAGCCGATCCGCGACGTGCTGTACAGCACCATCCAGGGCGATTCGGCCGAACCCGACCGGCGCTGGATCAACCTGCTGAAAGCGCAGATCCAGTCGGCCGAGGTGGACCTGGTGGCCGAACTGGCGCAGGCCCGCGCCACCGTCGAGCAACTGATGTCGTTCAAGCCCGGCGACTTCGTCGAACTCGACCTCGAACCCATGATCCAGGCCAAGGTCGATGGGGTGCCCGTCTTCGACTGCCACTACGGCACGTCCAACAACCGCTACTCGATCAAGATCGACAAGCTCATCGCCAGCTCCGACCAGGGTTGGCTGGGAGAACGCTGATGGCCGACCCCGAAACCGGCATGTCTGAAGAAGACAAGATGGCCGCCGAATGGGCTGCCGCGCTGAACGAAAGCAAGCCCGCGGGCGGCGACATGGCCACCGAAGTGGCCAGTGAAGTGCGGCCCGCCGCAGAGTCGGTGTCGCCGGCCCAGTTCCCCAGCCTGCGCGCCGACCCGGGTGCGGGTGCGGGCCTGGCCGCGGGCGGCCACGACCTGAACATGATCCTGGACATTCCCGTGCAGCTGACGGTGGAACTGGGCCGCACGCGCATTCCCATCAAGCACATCCTGCAGCTGGCGCAGGGCTCGGTGGTGGAACTGGAAACGCTGGCCGGCGAGCCGATGGACGTGCTGGTCAACGGCTACCTCATCGCGCAGGGCGAGGTGGTGGTGGTGAACGACAAGTTCGGCATCCGGCTGACCGACATCGTGACGCCCAGCGAACGCATCCGTCGCCTGTCGCGGCACTGAAGGGGGCGCGCAGCACCATGCAACAAGGAATGAACGCTCTGCTGTGGTTCGTGGCCGTGGTGGCGCTGATACCGCTGGTGCTGTGGCTGTTGCGACGTTCGCCACTGGGCGCGGGCCTGGCCGGCGGCAACACGGTGGCACATGGCGCGCCGCGGCCGGTGGCGGTGCTGCCGCTGTCGGCCCAGCACAAGCTGGTGACGGTGGAAGTGGGCCAGGGTGACGAGCGCTTGTGGCTGGTGCTGGGCATGGGCCCGCAAGGCCTGCGCACGCTGCACACCATGAGCCCCGGCCAGGCGCCGGCGGTGGAAGCGCACGCACCGCCGCAGGCCGCGTTCATGCAGCTGCTGAACCGCATGCGCAGCGGCCAGACCGGGCCTGACCTGAGACACGGCCCCGGCAGCGCGGCCGACGGCGACTGGAAAACCCGGTGAGCACCGAACACAAGAGCTGGATGCACCCGAGCGGCAGCGCCCCGCGCCGCGCGGCCGCTGCACCGGCAGCCGAACCGCCGCCGGCCAGCCCCGCCGCACCGCGCCTGGCGCAGCCGCCGCGCGGGCGTGGCGTGCGGCAGTTGCAGCTGCTGGCGGTGCTGGCGCTGGTGGCGCTGCTGTTGCTGCTGGTCAGCGGTGCAGTGCATGCGCAGGGCACCAATACCAATTCCACCGCCCTTGCCGCGGGCGCTGCCGCGCAGGTCGCACCGGGCGGGCTGCCGCTGGTGGTGTCGCAAGGCGCTGGCGGCACCAACTATTCGGTGCCCATCCAGACGCTGCTGTTCTTCACCGCGCTGGGCTTCCTGCCGGCGGTGCTGCTGCTGATGACGGCCTTCACGCGCATCGTCATTGTGCTGGGCCTGCTGCGCCAGGCCATGGGCACGCAGGCCGCGCCGCCCAACCAGGTGGTGCTGGGGCTGAGCCTGTTCCTGACCTTCTTCGTGATGTCGCCCACGCTGGACAAGATCTACGACACCGCCTGGGCGCCCTACAGCGCCGGCACGCTGCCGGTGGACCGTGCGCTGGCCGAGGGCGTGAAACCGCTGCGCGAATTCATGCTGAAGCAGACGCGCCAGAGCGACGTGCAGCTGTTCGCCAAGCTGGCCCGCCTGCCCGCCGACGTGAAGGGTGCCGACGTGCCGCTGACGGTGCTGGTGCCGGCCTTCGTCACCAGCGAGCTGAAAAGCGCGTTCCAGATCGGTTTCATGATCTTCATACCCTTCCTGATCATCGACATGATCGTGGCCAGCGTGCTGATGAGCCTGGGCATGATGATGTTGAGCCCGGTGCTGGTGGCCCTGCCCTTCAAGCTGAT
>JAYSXE010000079.1:0-9148 GCA_043717565.1 Burkholderiales bacterium
CCTTTGACAGCCTGGCGGCTGTCAAATTCCTTCTTTACTTCGCTACGCAGCACGCCCCACTGGCTCGCTCATCAACGATTGGTGGCACGCCTGTTGGCGCGCTACGGTTGGTGGGGAGGCGGCTACCCGAAGCCCGCGGCGGTCGCCACCAATGCAGGCACGTGAGCCCCCCATGCGCGTGCCCGCCGAAGCGCAGCCAGCTACCCCCAAACCTCGCCTGCCACCTCCGCCACCCGTTCCAGCTTGCGCCACTGGTCGTCCTGCGACAGCGCATTGCCATGGTGTGTGCTGGAAAAGCCGCACTGTGGTGACAGGCACAGGTTCTCCAGCGGCACGAACTGGGCGGCCTCGTCGATGCGTCGCTTCAGGTCGTCCTTGGACTCCAGTTCACCCAGCTTCGTGGTCACCAGGCCCAGCACCACCTTCTTGTCCTGGGGCAGGGCCCGCAACGGTTCAAAACCGCCAGCGCGGGTGCTGTCGAATTCCATGAAGTAGCCGTCGACGTCGGTCGAGAACATCGCATCCACCACCGGGTCATAGCCGCCCTCTGCCACCCAGGCGCTCTTGAAGTTGCCGCGGCAGGTGTGGATGGTGACCTTCATGTCGGCCGGCTTGTCCCGCAACGCCGCGTTGATGGTCTGGGCGTAGATGCGGGGCAGGGTGGCGGGATCGTCGCCGTTGGCGCGGCAATTGGACTGGATCTTGGGGTCGCACAGGTAGGCGAAAGTGATGTCGTCCAGCTGCAGGTAACGGCAGCCTGCGGCGGCCAGGTGGCCGATGGCGGTGCGGTAGGCTGCGGCCACATCGGCCCAGAACTCTTGCAGGTCGGGGTAGACCGCCTTGGTGATGGCCGCGCGGCCGCCGCGCAGGTGCAGCATCGAAGGCGAGGGAATCGTCATCTTCGGCACACAGCCCGGCAGATTGTCAGTCAAGCTCTTCAGGTAGGCAAAGTGGCCGGCCATGATGGGCTGACTGCATGCGATGCGGCCCGTGACCGTGGCGATGGGTGGCTGCTCGGCCTGGCCCGCAAACTTGAACTTCGGCCCCGCGTTGTCCTGCAACTTCACGCCGTCCAGCTGCCCCAGAAAGTCCAGGTGCCACCAGTCGCGCCGGAATTCGCCGTCGGTGATGCTGCGCAGGCCGGCGGCATGCTGGCGCTGTACGGCCTGGGCGATGGCTTCATCTTCCGCGGCCCGCAGCGTGGTGGCGTCGCTTTCGTTGCGTTTGAACTGCGCGCGCGCCAGGGCCAGTGCCTGCGGGCGCAACAGGCTGCCGACCTGATCGGCACGAAAAGGGGCAGAAGTCATGGTGAGGGTCCTTGCGCAAGGTCAGAAAAGTTCAGGGTGCTGTGCACAGGCAGTGCGTGGCCAGCGCGAACGGCCGCCCCAGCGGGTTGGCTTGCGCCAGCCATGCCAGGTCCTGCGCCACAGACTGCACCACCGGCAGCGGCAGGCCGGTGGCCAGCAGGCTGGCGTGCAGGGCGGCGCTGGCTTGGCCGGCGTTGTCTTGGGTGTCCAGCTGCGTGGCGCCCATGCGCTGCAGCAGGCGGTCCAACTTGCCGGGCGCCTGCTCCAGGTATTCCGCGCGCGTGCCTTCGGGCAGCTTGGCCAGCTTGATGGCTGCGGCCACGGCGTCGCCCTGGCTGCCCAGGCGGTCCACCAGGCCGCGGGCCAGCGCGTCCTTGCCGCTCCACACGCGGCCCTGGGCCAGTTCGTTGATTTTCTCTGGTGTGCTTTTACGCGCGTTGGCCACGAGCCGCGTGAAGTCGGCATACAGGCCGTCCACGGTGGTCTGCATCAGCGCCACGAAACGCGGGTCCAGCGCGCGCCGCGGGTCGCCTTGGCCGGCGAGCCACGTGGTGGACACACCGGCCACGTTCACGCCCAGCTTGTTCAGCGCGCCCTCGGCCGAAGGCAGCAGGCCCACGACACCGATGCTGCCGGTGATGGTGGCTTCGTCGGCCAGCACCTCGTCGGCGGCCATGCTGATCCAGTAGCCGCCGCTGGCGGCCAGCCCGGCCATGCTGACGACCACCGGCTTGCCGGCCTTGCGCGTCAGTTCCAGCTCGCGGCGCACCACCTCGCTGGCGGTGGCGCTGCCGCCAGGGGAGTCCACGCGCAGCACCAGCGCCGCGATGTCGTCGTTTTCGCGTGCCTTGCGGATCAGGTCGCCGGTGGAATTGCCGCCCACCGTGCCGGGGCCGGCGCGGCCGTCGACGATGGTGCCCTGCGCCACGATGATGCCCACCGCCTTGCCGCCGGTGCGTGGCTTGACGCGGGGCAGGTAGTCGGCCAGGCTGACCTGGCGGAAGCTCTTGCTGTCCTTGTCCAGCGCACCTTTGTCGATGAGCGCCTGCCGCGCCTCGTCGCGCGTCTTCAACGCGTCCACCCATTTGCGTTTCAGGGCCCACTGTGCCGTGTTGCCCGCTTCGGCCTGCAGGCTGGCGGGCAGGCCGTCGATGGCTGCCACCACGCTGCCCGCGGGCTGCTTGCGGGCCTTTTCGATGGCGGCCGTGGTGCTGGCCCACAGCGTGTTCCAGACCAGGACTTCGCTTTCCAGGGTTTCGGGCGAAGGCTGGGTGGCGGTGTAGGTCTCGACGGCGCTCTTGTACTTGCCTGCCCGCACCACCTGCGCGGTGATGCCCAGCTTGTCGAACAGCCCCTTGTAGTAGGTGCGCTGGCGGCCGTAGCCTTCCACGTACACGTGGCCCATGGGGTTGAGCCATACCTCGGTGGCGTGCGCGGCCAGGAAGTACTGGCGCTGGTCGTATTCCGGCGCCCAGGCAACCACCGGCTTGCCGGCGGCCTTGAAGCGTTCCAGCGCCTGCGCCACTTCGCGCAGTGCGGGCAGGCTGCCGCCGCTCAGGCGTTCGGTCGACAGCAGCAGGTGGCTGATCTGCGGGTCTTTGGCGGCGGCTTCCAGCACCGCCAGCACGTCGCGCAGCCGGGTCTGTTCGGTATCGGCGCCATTGCCCAGGCCCAGCAGCTTTTCGCGCACGTTCAGGGCGCTGGCCTGTTCCACCAGCGCGCCGCGCAGGTCCAGCACCAGCGCCGTTTTCTCCTGCAGCGCCGGGTGGGCTGGCTTCACCAACCACCACAGCGCGGCCAGCAGCAGTGCCAGCAGCAGCAGGTTGAGCAGCGCGCGCCGCGTGGTGTCCAGCACCTGCCAGCCGCGCCGCAGCCAGCGCATGGGTTGGAAGGACACGGGCTGGCGCGGGGACGGGGTTTCTGACATGGGGATGACCTGGGTGCGGCCGAAATGGGCTTGACCGCAGAGCTTAACCACGCGGGGCTGAACCGGGGTTGCCATGCGACAGACAGCAGCGCGGCGTGCACAAGCTGCCGTGCACCCGCGTGCACCGGCGGTGCTCGGGGTTGCGCCGGGTTGCGATACTCAGGCCCCATGCAATCGATCCTGGCCGTGACGGCCCCTTTTTTTGGCCTGGTGCTGTGCGGCTACCTGGCCGGGCGGCGCCACCTGCTGCCGGAAAGCGCCATTCCGGGGCTGAACGTGTTTGTGTTGTACTTTGCGCTGCCCTGCATGCTGTTCCGCTTTGGCGCCAGCACGCCGCTGCTGCAACTTCTGAACCCGTCGGTGCTGGCGGTGTACGTGCTGAGCGCCCTGCTGATCGTGTTCTTCGCGGTGACCATGTCGCTGAACAAGCGCGTCAATCTGAAAGACGCGGCCTTTGGCGCGCTGGTGGCCGCATTCCCCAACACCGGCTTCATGGGTGTGCCGCTGCTGGTGGCGCTGATGGGCAAGGCCGCCGCCGGCCCGGTGATGTGTTCGATGCTGGCCGACCTGTTCATCACCAGCAGCCTGTGCATCGCGCTGGCGCAGGCGGCGCCGGGCAAAGACGGGCAGCAGCACGGCGCCAGCGGCGCCCGCGCGGCGGCCTGGCGGGCGCTGCGCGGCGGGCTGTCCAACCCGCTGCCCTGGTCCATTGCGCTGGGGGCGGCCATGTCACTGGCCGGCTTCGAGCTGCTGGGCCCGGTGCAGACGGTGGTGGACATGCTGGGCAACGCTGCCACGCCGGTGGCGCTGTTCACCATCGGTGCCGTGCTGTGGCGGGCCGGGCAGCACGCGGGCAAGCGCACGCGCAAGCGCGACTTTGTGCCCGTGGCCCTGGTCAAGCTGCTGGTGCACCCGCTGCTGGTGGCCTTGCTGGCGCTGTCGGCACGCGAACTGGGCGCCGACCTGTCGCTGCAGCAGGTGACGGTGTTGATACTGGCCGCTGCACTGCCCAGCGCCAGCAACGTGTCGCTGCTGGCCGAACGCTACGGCGCCGACAACGGCCGCATTGCGCGCATCATCATGACCAGCACGGTGCTGGCCTTCGTCAGCTTCACCGCGCTGGCCTGGGCGCTGGGCGTGCAGCCTTCGTAGCCTGCCTGCGTGCGCCGCCGGTCTGCGCCGTCATCACCCGTCCGTTCCTGTTCAGTCACCCTTCACCAACAGAGGTCTCGCCATGGGCTGGTTTTCCAAATCAGACAGCAGTTTTTTCCTGTCCACCGTCACCCCGGGCACCGGCGGCGACGTCGGCGGCCCGCGGGTGGCCGAATACCTGGGCCTGGTCAACGGCGAAGCGGTGATCGGGGCCAACATCTTTCGCGACATGTTTGCTTCGGTGCGCGACGTGGTGGGTGGCCGCGCCGGCGGCTATGAACGTTCGCTGGCAAACGCCCGCGACGCGGCCATCAAGGACATGGTGGACGCCGCCCGCGAGATGGGTGCCACGGGTGTGATTGGCGTGGACATCGACTACGCCGTGCTGGGCGAAACCAACGGCATGATGCTGGTGGCCGCCAGCGGCACGGCCGTGAAAATGGCGTGAAACGCGCAGAACAAAACAGCAAAGGCCCCTGAACTCGGGCGACCGGCCCCGGCCCCGTCGGCCCAGACTTGAAACACCCGCAGGTGGCCTGCTGCCAGCCGGCTGCCACACGGGTGCACTCGGAGTCTGGCCTTGCCCTGCAAACCCACCGCCTACCGCCCGCAACGCCCGCGCCACCGCGCCCGGTGGGTGCCTGCCTGCGCGGCCTTGTGGCTGCTGGCCACCGGCACCGCCGGGTGGGCCGCTCCAGCCGCGGCGCGGCCGGCGCCGCAGCAACTGCTGGCGCAGGGCCCGGCAGCCGCCGCAGCAGCGCTGGCACCGGCACCGGGCCGTTGCGTGGACGAGACCGAGGGCAACACCGCCGCCAACGGTGCTGGCGACCGCGCCGGACAAGCCGCGACCCATGCCGACCCGCGCACCATTCTTCAGGGCCTGGTGCGCGACGCGCTGGCCCGCAGCCACCAGGTGGGCGCGGCCCGCCTGAACGCCGAAGCCGCGCTGGACGACATTGCCGAAACCCGTGCTGGCAAAAGCCTGCAGGCCAGCGTGGGTGCGGGCCTGGGCCCCGGCGGTTCGCAAACGCTGGCGGGCAGTGAAAACACGCCACTGCAGTTTCGCGCTTCGGTCAACGCCGGCCAGTTGCTGTATGACGGCGGCCGGGTCGACCGCCTGACCGACTGGCGCACACAGCTGGCTGAATCAGCACGCTTCGGCCAGCTCAACGTCAGCGAGCAGCTGGCGCTGAACACCGTGAGCCTGGCGCTGGAACGCAGCCGCTACCACCAGCAGATGCTGGTGTACGGCCAGCAGGTGCGCAAGATGGCCTGCCTGGTGCAGGCGCTGGACATCATCGTCCGTGCCGATCGCGGCCGCGCCAGTGAAATGGTGCAGGCGCGCAAGAGCCTGCAGCAGGCCGAGATGTCGCAGACGCAGGCCGGGTCGCAGTTCAAGCAGGTGGAAGTGCGGCTGCGCCGCATCGTGGGTGACACCCTGCCGCCGCCGGTGGGGCTTTCCAGCGCGCTGCTGGAAGTGCCCGAGCTGCTGGCGCTGCAGGACGACGTGGAACGCAGCAGCGAGATTTCGGCCCTCACCGCGCAAGCCAAGGCCATGGAACGCTACATGCAGGCGCTGGCCGCCACCACCAAGCCGCAGGTCAGCTGGAACTTCAGCGGCGCACAGGCGGCCGGCAACGGCACCAAGACGGGCAGCACACGCAGCAACAACTATGCGCTGGGCCTGGCGGTGAACGTGCCGCTGGTCACGCCCACCGCGCTGCCGGCCACAGAGGCCGCGCGCAAGCGGGCGCGGGCGGCCGAGCTGCAGCGGTCAGACGCTATCGAGGCGCGGCGCTTCCGCGCCGCCGAAGTGCACGAACAGGCCGTTTCCACCTTCGACCGCGCGCGCCGCGTGGGCGCGGTGCTGCGCGACAGCGAGCAGGTGCGCAACTTCACGCTGCAGCAGTGGCAGCAGCTGGGCAAGCGCAGCCTGTTTGACGTGATGGGCGCCGAGAGCGAGCACTTCAACCTGCGCATCAGTTATGTCAATGCGCTGCACGACGGTCAGCAGCTCAACGCCAACCTGTTGAGCCTGGGCCGCGGCGTGGCCGAGTGGCTGAAGTAGCGCCTTCACGACCCTTTTCCATGACCCCCCGGGAAGCCACCATGCCAGCGCCAGCTCTCGAAGCCGAGTCCGCCCCCCCAACGATGAAGCAGACGCCGGCCCATGCGGTGGTGAACCACGACCTGCTAGCGCTGATGCCGGCCACCGCGCATCGCGTGGTGGAAGTGGGCTGCATGCACGGCGCGTTGGCGCGCGCCTTCCGCCAGCGCAACCCCGGCGTTCACTACACCGGCATCGACATCGACGCCGACTACGCCCGCGTGGCGCGGCAGGCCTGTGACGTGGCGCTGGACGGCGACATCGAACGCTTCACGCAGCCTGCATTCGACGCCCTGTTTCCCAGCGACTGCTGGGTGTTCGGCGACTGCCTGGAACACCTGCGCGACCCGTGGCGGCTGCTGCGGCGCATCCGCGAAGGCATCAGCGAAGGCGGCTGCCTGGTGACCTGCATTCCCAACGCGCAGCACTGGAGCGTGCAGATGCGGCTGGCCACCGGGCTGTTCCGTTATGAAGATTCCGGCCTGCTGGACCGCACGCACATCCGCTGGTTCACACGCGTGACGATGATCGAGATGTTCACCCAGAACGGCTGGCGCGTTGAAAGCGGCGTGGCACGGCGCCTGCCGCAGCAGGCCCCTGCTGCACTGATGCAGGGCATTGCGGCTGTGGCGCAGGCTGGGGGTGCCGACCCGGTGCAGGCGGTTGAGGATGCGCAGGTGTTTCAGTACCTCTTCAGGGTGGTGCCGGTTTAGGTTTTTCTGTATCGGCTATTGCTGGCGTTTGCTGGCGTTTGCGGGTCTTCGCTGGGTTCTTCGGACCGCGCGTGCGGAGACCGCAGTGGGATCGCGCCGCCGGAGTGGGCTGCTCCGCTCATGTCATCCCTTGGCAGCCTTCGGCTGCCAAATTCCTTCTTTACTTCGCTGCGCAGCCCACCCCGTCGGCGCGATCCAGCCGAGCGCAGTGGCGGGCCTTGACGCTGATCGGCGCCCATCCGCGCCTTGGAACTCTCACCGTTCTTGGTGATGGTGTTTTCTGCGCTTGCCTTCTCGTCGAACAGCACGAAGCAGTTTGCACGGGCCTGGGTGAAGGGCGCTGGTTGAAACGCCCGCGCCGCGAACTCGTCCAGTTCGGCGTGGCCAAACAACAGCAGTTTGTGGCTGTGGGCGGTGGGTGCCTGGCGCAGCGAAGTCAAGAAGGAATTCGTCAGCCGTCAGGCTGACGAAGGATGACATGAGCGGAATCGGTCACCCCAGACCCCATGCGCGCCACCAAACGCCGCACGCGCGAACCACGAAACCGGCATGCAAAAGCCGCCAAACGCCGACAGCCACAATGCCATTCGCACCACAACCGCGCTCCACAACCGTGCACAAGCGCCCCAAATGGTGCGGTGCCACAGAATCAGGCGGTCAAACCCCGGGCCGCAACAGCGACCGCGCATCCACCACCCGCTGCGCCACTTCGGCCATGCGCTGCCCGCGGTCCATCGCCAGCTTCTGCAGGTGCTTGAAGGCCTGCTCTTCGGTCAGCCCCACGTCGTCCATCAGCACGCCCTTGGCGCGGTCGATCAGTTTGCGGTCTGACAACTGCAGCTGCGCCTGGCCCAGCCGGTCGCGCAATTCCCGGTCTTGCTCGAAGCGGGCCAGGGCCACCTGCATCACCGGCCACAGCCGTTCGGGCTGCAGGCCGGCAATCACGTAGGCACTGACACCGGCCTTCAACGCGGCCTGCATGGGCCCCTGGCTGGCGTCTTCGCTGAACACCACCACCGGCCGCGGGCTGGTGCTGCTGACGGCGGCCAGGTTTTCCAGCGTGTCCCGGGAAGGGGACTCGGCGTCGACGATCACCACGTCGGGCTGCAGGCGCAGCACGCAGTCGTGCAGCGTCAATGCCGACTCCACCACACCCACCACCAGGTGGCCCAACTTGCCCAACTCGTCGCGGATGAGCGTGGCTCGCCGCGCACCGTCGTCCACCACCAGCACGCGCAGCGGCGGGCTGTCCCCCAGCGGCGCGACCGGCGCACCCTGTTCAGGGGTTGGCGCGGCAGGCCCGCCAACGCCTGCCGGGGCAGGCTTTGCGGGTCGCTTCTGGGGGGCTCGCTTGGGTGGGTGCACCACGCTGAGATTGCAAGACCTGTGCCACTGCCAGGTTGCGAGGCCGGCTGCCGCTGTGGGCTTGCTGAGCTTGCAGCCCTGGCGCAGGACCCCGCCGGTACACTGACGGCCTTGTCGGCCACCTTTTGCGGGCCTGTGCTTCCTGCTCCAAGGCAGGCTGCAGCAGCCGCGACACCCCATGACCACCCCCACGTCACCCGAAGTTGCCGCAGACCGGCCCGCCTACGACGCCACTGCCAAGCAGAAGTCGCAAGCCAAGACCTCGCGCATCCCGATCAAGGTGGTGGCGGCGGAGACGCTGAAAAAGCCGGACTGGATCCGTGTCAAGGCCGGCAGCCCCAGCACGCGCTTCTACGAGATCAAGCAGATCCTGCGCGAACAGAAGCTGCACACGGTGTGCGAAGAGGCCAGTTGCCCCAACATCGGCGAGTGCTTCGGCAAGGGCACCGCGACATTCATGATCATGGGCGACAAGTGCACCCGTCGCTGCCCCTTCTGCGATGTCGGCCATGGCCGGCCCGACCCGCTGGACGCCGACGAGCCCGCCAACCTGGCCAAGACCATCGCGGCACTGAAG
>JAYSXE010000080.1:0-25203 GCA_043717565.1 Burkholderiales bacterium
GCGCAGGCGACGCTGGACCGCATACCGCCTGGCTTGACCGGCCCGGTGATCGAAGCCATCGCAGCGCACGAACTGGGGCACTGCTGGCGCCATCTGCGACGGGCCTGGGGCAGCCTGCCGGACGGCATGCGCGCAGTGCCGCTGGGCGCGCACCTCAGGCCCGACCAGGTGGAACTGCTGACTGACATGTGGCGCACGCGCCGGGAAGAAGCCTATGCCGACCTGGTGGGCCTGGCATGGACGCTGCGGCACCACCCCACGCGCTACGCAGAGGTGCACGACTGGCACGTGTTTTTCCGCGCCGATCAGGCGGTGAAGACAGGCCCGCACGACACGCGTGTGTGGGTGCACCTGGCGGGAGACAAAACCCGGTTCATGCCGGCAGCGACGATCTTCGAGCAGGTGGAAGACTTGTGGAAGGCCGGGCTGCTGGCCGACGACTGATGTGACGTCGGCGCCAGGCGTGCGCGAGCTCAACACCGAAGGCAGGTCGGGTGCGCTCAACCGGTGCTCAGCCGGTGCTCAGCCGACACTCAGCCGACACGCGTCACGGCGTCGACACACTGACGCATCGCTGCCTGGCTGGTCATCTGCGTCACATGCAGGCCCATGTGCGCCACGTCCAGCATCTCGGCCTGTGCCAGGCTGTACCAGGGGTTCGAGCGCGTGCCGATGCGGTCGTCCAGCAGTTCGAGCAGGTCGTTACGCTCGACCGGCCCCATCGGCGAGATCGCGAAGTCGTCGATCACCAGCAGACCCAGCTTGGCCAGTGCGGCCAGCCGGCGTGCGAAGCTGCCGTCGCCATGCGCGACCTGCAACTCATCGAACAGCCGGGCCGCGCGCACGTACAGCACCGAGAACCCGCCGCGCGCAGCCGGATGCGCGCGCCAGCAGCACGGTGAAGGCCAGCGACTGCACCGCCACCACCCAGCCCGAGGCCGAGGTGATGGCCTGTGCCACTGGCGCAAAGATGAACTGCCCGAACGAGCCCCCGGTGTTTGATGTCAAGCCGCGCCCGGCTTGATAGCCCTTCGCGGCGCGCGGCACAATCACCGCCATGAAATACCTGCACACCATGGTCCGCGTGACCGACATCGAAGCTTCGCTGCGCTTTTACCGCGATGCACTGGGCCTGGAAGAGCTGTCGCGCAAGGACAACGAAGCCGGTCGCTTCACGCTGGTGTTCCTGGCCGCGCCGGGCGACCACAGCGCGCAGGTGGAACTGACGCACAACTGGCCGGCGCCCGACGGCACGGCCGAGGTCTACTCCGGTGGTCGCAACTTTGGCCACCTGGCCTATGCCGTGCCCGACATCTACGCCACCTGCACGCGGCTGCAGCAGCACGGCGTGACCATCCTGCGCCCGCCGCGCGACGGCCGCATGGCCTTCGTGCGTTCGCCCGACAACATCTCCATCGAACTGCTGCAGGCCGGCCCTGCGCTGACGCCCGCCGAGCCCTGGGCCTCGATGGCCAACACCGGCAGTTGGTAGCCCGCTGAAGCACCCCGCAGCCTGGCAGCACTGGACGAAACATGTACCTGCCCAAGCACTTTGAACAACCCGACGCGGCCGCGCTGGAAAAGCTGATGCGCGAGCATCCGCTGGCCACGCTGGTCAGCACCGGCCCCGATGGCCTGACGGCCAACCACATTCCGCTGGAATTCGACGTTGCCTCGCAAACGCTGCGCGGCCATGTGGCGCGGGCCAATCCTGTGTGGAAGGTGGCGGCGGGCCAGCCTGTGCTGGCCGTGTTCCAGGGCCCGCAGGCCTACGTCACGCCCAACTGGTACCCGGCCAAGGCGGCCACGCACAAGGTGGTGCCCACGTGGAACTACGCCGTGGTGCATGCGCACGGCACCCTGGCCGTGACCGAAGACGCGCCCTGGTTGCACGCGCTGGTGTCACGCCTGACGCGGCACCACGAAAGCACGCAGCCGCAGCCCTGGGCCGTGAGCGACGCGCCCGACGAATACATCCAGCAGATGCTGCGTGCCATCGTCGGCATCGAATTGCCGGTGCAGCGCCTGGTGGGCAAGTACAAGCTGCACCAGAACCACCCGGCCGAAACCCACGCCGGTGTGGTGCAGGGGCTGGGGCAGGGTGACGCTGCCGCGCAAGCCGTGGCAGCGCTGATGCTCCGGCCCTGACCGGCCGCCGCGCCGCAGCTTTCAGCCGCGCAGTGCGCCCGCCTGCAGCGCCAGCTGCGTGATGCGCGCCCAGTCGCCCTGGGCCACCACGTCGGCCGGTGTCAGCCAGGAACCACCGCACACCGTCACGTTCGGCAGCGCCAGGAACTGCGGCGCCGTCTCGACTGTGATGCCCCCGGTGGGGCAGAACACCACGTCGGGGAAAGGCCCGGCCAGTGCCTTCAGCATCGGAATGCCGCCCGCCGCCGTGGCCGGAAAGAACTTCAGGAACGACAGGCCGTCGGCCCGGGCTGCCATCACCTCGCTGGCCGTGGCCACGCCGGGCAGCAGCGGCAGGGCAGCGGTACGGCAGGCAGCGCCCACGGCTTCGGTGTAGCCGGGGCTGACGGCGAAGGCGCTGCCGGCATCCTTGGCCGCGCGGGCGTCTGTTGCGCTGCGCACGGTGCCCGCACCGACGATGGCGTCGGGCACGGCGCGGGCGATGGCTTCAATGGCCTGCAGTGCGACGGGTGTGCGCAGGGTCACTTCCAGCACGCGCACGCCGCCGGCCACCAGGGCCTGTGCCATGGGCACGGCGTCTTGCAGACGCTGGATGACGATGACCGGAATCACCGGGCCGTAGCTGGCCAGTTCAAGGGTGTTGTTCATGGCGCGCCAGGTTGATGAGTGGGGTTGTCGCTTGCTGCAATGTCACAGCCACGATACCGCGCCTTCCTCGGCGCTTTTCACGTTGCGGCGCAGGCCTGCAAACAGTTCGCGGCCCAGGTCGTGGCCATTGACTTCAGCTTGTACCGGGTCCAGCGTGGCCGGCGTGCGCCGTTGCCATTCTTCGGCCGGCACCAGCGCGTCCAGCGTGCCGGCCACGGCGTCCATGCGGATGATGTCGCCGTCGCGCACACGCGCCAGCGGGCCACCGGCCAGCGCCTCCGGACTGACGTGGATGGCCGCCGGCACCTTGCCGCTGGCGCCGCTCATGCGGCCGTCGGTGACCAGGGCCACGCGGTGGCCCTGGCCTTGCAGCACGGCCAGCGGCGGCGTCAGCTTGTGCAGTTCGGGCATGCCGTTGGCTTGCGGGCCCTGGAAGCGCACCACCACCACCACGTCGCGGTTCAACTCGCCCGCCCTGAAGGCAGCGTGCATGCCTTCCTGCGTGGTGAAGACGCGCGCGGGCGCTTCGATGTTGTGCCGGTCTTCGGGCACGGCCGATGTCTTGATGACGGCGCGGCCCAGGTTGCCCTGCAGCAGCTTCAGGCCGCCGGTGCTGGAAAAGGGTTCAACCGCCGGCCGCAGCACGCTGGTGTCGCCGCTGGCCTGTGCGGCCTGCCACAGCAAGCGGCCTTGCTGCAGGCTGGGGTTGCTGCCGTAGTCGGCCAACCCGCCTGGGCTGATGGTGGCCACGTCGGCGTGCAGGCCGCCGCTGAGCAGCAGTTCGCGCAGCACGTACGCCGGGCCGCCGGCGGCCTGGAACTGGTTCACGTCGGCACTGCCATTGGGGTACACGCGCGCCAGCAATGGTGTGGCGGCCGACAGGTCGGCAAAGTCGGTCCAGTCGATCAGGATGCCGGCGGCGCGTGCCACGGCCACCCAGTGGATCAAATGGTTGGTGCTGCCGCCCGTGGCCAACAGGGCCACCATGGCGTTGACGATGACGCGCTCGTCCACCAGGCGGCCGATGGGTGTGAAGTGCTCGCCGTGCCGCGTGATGGCCAGCGCGCTGCGCACGGCCTGGCGGGTCAGCGCTTCGCGCAGGCCATCGTGCGGGTGCACAAAGGCTGCTCCCGGCACGTGCAGGCCCATCGCCTCCAGCAGCATCTGATTGCTGTTGGCGGTGCCGTAGAAGGTGCAGGTGCCGGGGCCGTGGTAGGCCGCGCTCTCGGCTTCCAGCAACTCGGCGCGCCCCACCAGGCCCTGCGCAGCCTGTTCGCGCACCTTCGACTTGGCGTTGTTCGAAAGGCCCGTGCTCATCGGCCCCGCGGGCACGAACACACAGGGCAGGTGGCCGAAATGCAAGGCCCCGATCAAGAGGCCGGGCACGATCTTGTCGCAGACACCCAGCAGCAGCACCGCGTCATACACGTCGTGCGTCAGGCCCACGGCGGTGGCCATGGCGATGGTGTCGCGCGAGAACAGGCTCAGCTCCATGCCGGGCAGGCCCTGCGTCACGCCGTCGCACATGGCGGGCACGCCGCCGGCCACCTGCACTGTGGCGCCCAGTTTGCGGGCCTCGTCGCGAATCAGTTCCGGGTAGCTTTCGTAGGGCTGGTGCGCCGACAGCATGTCGTTGTAGGCCGTGATGACGCCGATGTGCGGCGCCTTCTGCGCCACCACGCGCAGCTTGTCGTTGGCGGGCAGCGCAGCAAAGGCGTGCGCCACGTTGGCGCAGCCCATGCGTTCGCTGCCCGGCGGGCGGCTGACCAGCCGGTCGATGCGGCGCAGGTAGGCGCCGCGTGTGTCGTGGCTGCGGTCGATGATGCGTTGCGTGACTGCTGCGAGAGCGCTGTTCAAGCCCTGACCCCGGTTGTAACCATGAAGCCAATTATTTAGTAACTGAGTTACATCGTCAAATCAAGCTGCGCTTGTTTCGCCTGTTGTCTTGTGCTGGTGCGGCGCAGCAGGCATGCTTGCGGCCGTGCCGTTGACGACCAGCCCCAGTGACCAACCTTCTGCAGCCGCAGCCGCAGCCGCAGCCCCGGGCGCGGCCATTCCGGCCGCGCTGGTGGTGCGTGACCCCGAACAGGCTTACGCCGAGTTGCGTGCGCACTGGCCGCGGGGCCAGCCGTGCTGGGTGTTTGGCTACGCCTCGCTGATCTGGCGGCCCGAATTCGCGGCGGCGGAACGCCGCAGCGCCCTTCTGCACGGCTGGCACCGCGCGCTGCGCATGCGTTCGCGCGTGAACCGGGGTTCGCCGCAAATGCCGGGCCTGGTTTTCGCGTTGCTCAGCGGCGGCGCCTGCCGTGGCTTTGTGTACCGCCTGCGCCCGGACCGCATGGAGCATGAACTGCACCAGTTGTGGCTGCGCGAAATGCCCACGGGTGTGTACGACGCGCGTGTGCTGCCCTGTCGCACCATCCAGGGCACGGTGCCCGCGCTGGCATTCACACTGCCGCGCACCAGCCCGGCCTGCCTGCACCGGCCTTCAGACGAGGAACTGCTGTACACGTTGCAGCATGCCCAGGGGCGCTATGGCAGCACGCTGGACTATCTGGTGCAGACCGCCACCGCCTTGCGCAGTGAAGGCGTGCGGGACCGCGAGATCGAGCGCCAGGTGGCGCTGGCGCGCCGTCACGGTCTGCTGAAGGCCTGACGGCCGCGGCTGTTCAGGCGCAGCGCTGGCAGGGCCTTCAAAGCCGGCGCGGCCGGCGTCGCCGGGCTCAGGGCGTACCGACAGCCGCCCAGGTGCGCGCGATCTCAGCCACCCCGTCGGCACCTTTGATGCCGCGCAGCGTCTGCAGGCCGGCGGCCTTGTCCTTGGCCGACTTCATCTGCGCCAGCCCCAGCCGCAGCTTGGCGTCTTCAGGGCGCTTCAGGTTGCCTTTGGCAATGCCCCTCTTGATGAGGTCGATGCCTTTGTCGACCTCGCCCAGCGACGCGTAGGCCACGCCCACCTTCACCAGGCCGTCTCCTTCCTTGAAGCCCTCGGCTTCTGCGGTCTGCTTTTCCAGGCTGCCCTTGGCTTCGCCTTCTTGCTTCACAGCCAACTCGCGCAGCCGCTGGTGCCGGCCGGCTTCGGCGCCGGTGCCCATCAGGCCGGCCTTGGTGCCCTGGTCGATGACGCTGCGGGCTTCGCCCGGCAGCCCGGCCTGCAGCGACAGCTGGGCCAGCTCCATGTAGTCCTCGGTGCGCGTCAGCGTGCCCGTGGCCAGCTTCAGGCGCAGCACGTCCAGCGCGAAGCGGTCGGCAAAACCGGGCTTGCGCGGCAGCCGCCCCAGGTAGGCGTTCCAGTAGTCTTTCTTCGGGTAGGACAGTGCCAGCTTTTCCAGCGTGGCGATCTGGCCGTTGCTGTTGTTCAGGCGGGACTGCGCGTCGGCCAGGCGCAGCAGGTCGTCTTCGGCCGGGCGGCGGCCGCCCTGTTCGGCAGCGGCCACCGCGGCACCGGCTTCACGCGCGATGGCGTTGTAGTCGCCGCTGGAGGACTGCAGGTACTGCTGCAGTTGCTTGACCGAGCCGCTGTTGTTGCCGGCGGCCACGGCCTTGCCAAGCCATTCGCTGGCCTTGGCGTTGTTGCGCATCTGCGCGTAGGCGGAAGCCAGCTGCTCGGCAATCTGGCCCTGTTCACCGCCGCCCACCCGGCCGTACACCGATTCCAGCGCCTGCACCGCCGTGCCTGTTTCGCCGGCGCGCTGGGCGGCGGCGGCTTTCATGCGGTCGATGGTCAGCTGTTCAGCGGCCGTCTTGCCGCCCGCGGCGTCGGCTTCGCGGGCCTTGGCCAAAGCTTCCTTGGCCTTGCCTGCGCGCAGCAGTTCGCTGGCCTGTTGCAGCGGCTTGCCCACTTCAGGGCGCATGCCTTGGGCCGCTGCGGTGCCGACAGCGGCGGCAGTCAGAAGTGCGACAAGGGCCAGGGACAGAGGGCGGGTGGTCTTCATGGATGAGCCTGTGTGCTGCTTGTTCGCTGCGGGTGCAAGCGTGGGTCAGGAAAACGAAGACGGCGCACAAGGCGCCGCCGGCCTGGGGTTGCAACGCACCAGCGGCCGCCGCGGTGCACCCTGATGCTGAAAAGAATGTCGTCAGAGGAACTGTTCGTTGCCGACGATGCCGATCTTCGTGACGCCCAGGCGCTGCGCGGTGGCCATGATCATGGCCACGTGCTTGTAGGTAACCAGCTTGTTGGGGCGCAGGTGCACCTCGGGCTGGTCGGCCATAGCAGCCACGGCGGCAAGCCTGGTTTCGATGGCGCCGCGGTCGCCGGCCGTGATGATTTCGCCGTTCCACCCGATGGTGCCGTCGAAGTCGACGTCGATGCGCACCACTTCCGGTGGCTTGGGCGGCGGTGACGACTTGCTGGGCACCGGCATGTTCATCTTGACGGCGTGCGTCTGGATGGGGATGGTGATGATGAACATGATCAGCAGCACCAACATCACGTCGATCAGCGGCGTGGTGTTGATGTCGACCATCACATCACCGCCGTCGTCTCCGCCCGAATTGCCTACGTTCATTCCCATGGTGGGTAGTGTCCTGTTGTGTCTGGGGGCGCCACGCAGCGCTTGCGCGGGCTGCCGGTTTGGCCGTCAGCGAGAGCCGGCAATGGCCTGCGGCTCGGTGATGAAGCCCACCTTGAAGATGCCTGCGCGCTGGCAGGCCACGACCACGCGGCCCACCGATTCGTAGCGCACCTCGGCGTCGCCGCGGATGTGCACTTCGGGCTGCGGTTCTTTCACCGCCGCCACCTTCAGCCGGTTGACCAGGGTTTCGATATCGGGCAGGCGCTCGATGCCCCAATGCACCTCACCTTCGCGGTTGACCGCGATGACGATGTTCTCGGGCTTGGTCTGCAGAGGAATGTTCTGTTCCTTCGGCAGTTCGAGCTTGATGGTCTGGGTGACCACCGGAATGGTGATCAGGAAGATGATCAGCAACACCAGCATCACGTCCACCAGCGGGGTGGTGTTGATGCTGTTGTTCAGTTCCTCTTCGCCGTCACCGCTGGACGTGCCGACGTTCATCGCCATCGTGCGATCTCCTGTTGCTGACCTTGTCGCGCCAGTGCGCCGTTCAGCGCTTGCCGGCCAGCAGCACGTTCAGCAGGTCGCCTGCAAAGTTGCGGGTCTGGTCCATGATGCCCTTGTTGCGGCGCACCAGCCAGTTGTAGCCCATCACCGCTGGCACGGCCACGGCCAGGCCGATGGCGGTCATGATCAGCGACTCACCGACCGGGCCGGCCACCTTGTCGATGGAGGCCTGGCCGCTGATGCCGATCTTCACCAGGGCGTTGTAGATGCCCCAGACGGTACCGAACAGGCCCACGAACGGGGCGGTGGAACCCACCGTGGCCAGCACGGCCAGGCCGTCGGTCAGGCGGCTTTGCACGCTGCCCACGGCACGGTCGATCGACATGCCGATCCAGGTGTGCTTGTCGATGGCCTCGACCATCGTGCCTTCGTGGTGGTCACTGGCTTTCACGCCCTGCTCGGCGATGAAGCGGAAGGCCGAGCCTTCCTCCAGCACACCCACGCCGGCCTTGATGGAGCTGGCCTTCCAGAAAGCGTCGCCCGAGGCCTTGGCGCTCTTCATCATGGCGCGCGACTCGATGAGCTTGGAGATGATGACGTACCAGCTGCCCATGGACATGATGATCATGATGATCAGCGTGCCCTTGGCAACGAAGTCGCCGCCTTCCCACATGGCCTTCAGGCCGAACGGGTTCTCCACCGCTTCCTGCGACACGGCGTTCACGGCCGCTGCTGGCGCTGGCGCAGCCGCTGGGGCGGGTGCTGGTGCAGGCGTGGCAGCCGGGGCTGCGCCCGATGCCGCTTGGGCCCGTGCAGCGGTGGGCAGGCTGACTGCCAGCACCAAGCCTGCCAGCAGGCAGGCCATCGACTTGGAAGCCCAGGTACGGGTGGTTGAAAAAGTGGTGAAGGACATGATGACTCCAGGGGTCGGAAACGCCCACCAGGGGGCTTTGCAATGCGTTTGAAAGGGGGGTTCAGCTCAGCTGGGTTGGCCTGCAGCGGGCGACAACAAGGTCCGCGTCAGTCCAGCTTCCAGACGTATTCAACTTCGAACGAGCCGCCGATGGGCTTGCCGTTTTCGTCACTGCCGGGCTTGAATTTGCACTCGCCCAACTTCGTCAAGGCCACGCGGTCGAGCAGGCGGTGTTCCCGTGTCGGCCCGGCCGACTTGACCACTTCGCTGCCGGTCACGCGCCCGTCAGGGCCCACGGTGAACTTCACCCTGGTTGTTCCAGTGGCGTCGGTACGCTGCGCTGCGGGCGGATAGTCTTCGTTCGACGGCGCGCATTCCTTGACGTTGGCAATGGCCGGCCTGACGGCCAGTTTCGGCGGCGCGGGAGGCGGTGGCGCAGGCGCTGCCACCGGGGCTGGCGGTGCAGCCGGCGCGGGCGGTGGTGAGATGAACACCGGCGCAGGCGGCGGCGCCACGGTGGTGGTGGTGATGGCCGGCTGCGGCGTGGGCGGCGGGTTCACCACCACTTCAGGCGGTGGCACGAACGAAGGCGGCGGCGGCGCAAATTTGGGCGGCGGCGGCAGGTTCTCAGGCGGGGGCGGTGGCGGCGGCTTGGTCTCTTCGATGATCTTGGTCTCGATCGGAGCCTTGATCACTTCGACCATCCGCTGCGCCAGGCCCGTGACCAGCGCCCAGGCCAGCAGCAGGTGCAAGCCCAGCACGATGCCGATGCCCAGCACGTGCTTGCCTGGGGTGCGTTGTTGTTCGGCGAAATCCACTCGTTCCTCCAGCGGGAGGGGCAGATTACCTGCCCAACCCTGCGTTCCTGCACACCCTGGTCAGGGATGGCTTTGTTCTCAATGCCCATACGGCTGAGGGGGCGGACTATATCCCGATACCCAGTGCCAACTCACCGGGCATCACCCTATGTGGGCCCCTCATTGCAGTGGGCGGCCCCGTACCGGCCTGGTAACTTTTCCACACCGTTTCGCCTTCGGGGCGCGCACGAACCATGCCTGAGGCACGCACCTTGAAGGGGCACGCTTTCAACGCGTCGATACCGCGTCGTCAACGCGGTGAAAGCGCCTGGTGATGCAGCCAGGCGGTGGCCTGGTCGGCTGCGTCGGGTGCCTCGCAGGCCAGCACCGCACGCGAAGGAATCGACCGTAACCAGGTCAGCTGTCTCTTGGCCAGTTGCCGCGTCGCCGCCAGGGCCTGTGCAAACCAGTCCGGTTCGGGGTTCAGTTGCGACAGCGCTTGCACGTCAACGGCGGCCCCTGCGGCCGATTCGTTTTCAACCAGCGCCTGCCAGGCCTGGCGGTAGCCGACGCAGCGCATCGAGGGCAGCCCCAGGTGCAGGTCGGGCCGGCAGCGCAGCGTCTGCACCTCCTGCACGAAGCCGGCAGCCACCATCCACTGCAGGCGCTGGTGAATGCGGGCATGCAGCCAGGCGCGCGAATCGGGTTCCAGCGACAGCAGCGGCCAGCGCTGGTCGGCGCTGGCCGCCGTTGCGGCTGTAGCACCGTCTTGCGCATGCCAATGCGACAGCGTGCGGCCGCTGCTGCGCCACACCTCCAGCGCGCGCTGGATGCGCTGCGCGTCGCGCGGCGCCAGCCGGGCGGCGGTGGTGGGGTCCACCAGCGCCAGCTGCCGGTGCAGCGCCGGCCAGCCCTGCGCGGCGGCCTCGGCGTCAATCTGCGCGCGAATGGCGGCGTCTGCCGAGGGCATGGCACTGATGCCGTCGCGCAGCGCCTTGAAGTACAGCATGGTGCCGCCCACCAGCAGGGGCATGCGGCCGCGTGCCCTGATTTCTGCGGCCAGGCGCGTGGCGTCGCCTACAAAACGCGCTGCCGAATAGCTGTCTGCCGGGTCGATGATGTCCACCAGGTGGTGGGGCACCCGGGCGCGGTCTTCTGCGCTGGGCTTGGCCGTACCGATGTCCATGCCGCGGTAGACCAGCGCCGAATCGACGCTGATGATTTCCACCGGCCCTTGTCGTGCCAGCTGCAGGGACAGGGCCGACTTGCCCGAAGCCGTGGGCCCCGCCAGGCACACCCCCAGCAGGCCCGAGGGCAGGCTGGGCCAAGGCTTCATCATCACCGGGGGTCTAGAAGCGTTCGTCGTCGCGCAGGTAGCGCCACTGGCCGAGCGGCAGTTGCGACAACGGAACACTGCCGATGCGCACCCGCTTCAGGCCCAGCACCTGCAGACCCACCAGTTCGCACATGCGGCGGATCTGCCGCTTGCGGCCTTCGCGCAGCACGAAACGCAACTGGTCTTCGTTCTGCCAGCTGACCTGCGCGGGGCGCAGGATCACGCCGTCCAGCGACAGGCCGTGCCGCAGCTTGCCCAGGTCCACGTCAGCCAGCGGGCCTTCGCCCAGCGCCGCCACACGCACCAGGTATTCCTTTTCCACACGGGTCTGGTCGCCGATCAATTTCTTGGCCACGCGGCCGTCTTGCGTGAAGATGATGAGGCCCGTGGAGTCGATGTCCAGCCGCCCGGCGGGTGCCAGGTGGCGCAGGTGACCGGGGTGGAAAACGATGCGCGAGTTGTCGCCCGACCAGCGGTTCTCGGGTTTCAGCAGCGCCACGGCCGGTTCGTGGCCGTCTTCGGCCTGACCGCTGACGAAGCCGATGGGCTTGTTCAGCAAGATGGTGACAAAGCGGGCCTGCTCGGCGCGGGCCCGTGGGTCGATGTCGATGGGCGCGTCGGTCGGTACCCGCTGCCCCAGTTCCGCAAGCCGGCCGTTCACGCGCACCCAGCCGGCGGCGATCCAGTCGTCGGCTTCGCGGCGCGACGCCAGGCCGCGCTCGGTGATGAGCTTGGAGATGCGCACGCCGGCCGCGCTGTCGGCAGCCGCACGCGGTGCCGCGCGGGGTTCCGCGCGCGGTGGCGGGTTTCCCTGCCCGGTTGCAGGCAGAGGGGGCCGGGGCTTTGGCGCGTTGAACGGCGCTGCCGGGCGCGGTGGCCGGGCCGCGCCACGGGGTGCCGGGTGCCCCGGTTGGGGTGCTGTGCGGTTGTCGAACGTTGGCGGCGCTGCCGGCCGGGCCGGGCGTGGTGGCCGTGGGGCTGCCGGGTCGCCTCTTGAAGGCCGGTTGTCAAATGAAGGCGGCCGGCTGTCGCGTTGCTGTGGCTGACCGTCGCGTTGCGGAGGGCGGCTGTCGCGTTGCGGGTGCCGGCTGTCCCTTTGCGGTGGGCGGCCGTCACGTTGCGGTGGGCGACTGTCACCTTGCGGTGGCCGGTGGCCGTCTTCCGTCCCTGAAGGCGCGTCCTGCCGAGCAGTGGG
This sequence comes from Burkholderiales bacterium, assembly GCA_043717565.1. GTDB lineage: Bacteria > Pseudomonadota > Gammaproteobacteria > Burkholderiales > Burkholderiaceae_C > Rubrivivax. Next base: position 12,059 of record JAYSXE010000080.1, read on the forward strand.
CGAGGGTGGCCGGACGGTCTTGGGGGCGGTGGCCGCGCGCACACGGGGCCGCATGGGGTTGCGCGGCTGGGCCGTGGGTTTGATGCTGAGCTTCGTGCGTGTGGCCATGAACGCATTTCACCATGCCCACGGTGCTGTTTCGCCGCCGTACAGCAAAGGACGCCCCTGCGCCGTTACCGGCTTGTCAGGAACGGCTATCGTGAACGACGCACAGCAGGTGCAGGGTTGAACAGCTCATCAGAAAGGCAGCGGCGATGCGGCAGAACTTCAGAGGCTGGGTGCTGGTCATCGCGTGGGCGTTGGCCGGCACACCGGCGGTGCAGGCCGCGGCGCCCTTGGCACCCGCCTTGCAGGCCCGGCTAGACAGCGCGCTGCTGCACTACGGGTCGGGCCGCCTGCCCCAGGCCCGGCAGGCCTTTCAGAATCTGGCGAGCCAGGGTGTGCCGGTGGCGCAATACAACCTGGCGGTGATGCACCTGCGCGCCGAATTTGCGGGCGCCAGCCGGGTGCAGGCGCGGCGCTGGATGCAGCGGGCAGCGCGCGCCGGTTTTGTCACCGCCCAGCATGACCTGGGGCAGGCGCTGGAGACCGGGGCATTCGGCCGCCGCGACCTGGCCCTGGCGCACGACTGGTACCGGCTGGCTGCGCAAAACGGCAGCGTGCAGGCCCAGGTGGCGATGGGCACGGCCCACTACCTGGGGCGCGGCGCACCTGCTGACGGCGAACGCGCCGCACACTGGTTTCGCGAAGCCGCCAAGGCCGGCGACATGGGGGCGATGTACCTGTTGGCTTCTATGTACGAGAAGGGCGAGGGCATTGCCGCAGACCCGAGGCTGGCGCGCTACTGGTACGCCGCGGCCGCTGCGCAGGGTGACGACGCGGCGGCAGCAAAGGTGCGGGAACTGGACGGCAAGCGCGGGGCGGGTGAGGGCGCAGCCGCCAACACGTGAAGCGCCGCGGTGACGGTGGCGGCTCGCTTGCGGCTGGCGTGTGGCTCGCTTGTGGCCTGCTCGCGGCGCGCGCCGGCCCATGCTGCCGCTACAGCACCACCTTCACCATCGGGTGGGTTGACAGCGTTCGGTACAGCTCGTCCAACTGCTCGCGGCTGGTGGCCATGACCGTGAGCGTCAGCCCCAGGTAGTTGCCGGCCTTGCTGGGGCGGCGTTCGATGGTCGCCTCGTTGAAAGCGGCGTCGAAGCGGCGTGCAATCTGCACCATCGCCGCCTCGAAGCCGGGCACCTGGGCGCCCATCACCTTGATCGGGAAGGCGCTCGGGTATTCAATCAGGCTGGGCGGCGCGTCGGCCGGGCCGGGGTGGGCGGGGGGCAAGGACATGGCCACATCGTACCCAGTTCGGGCCTTCAGATCGACATCGTGGCCTTGGCCCGCTGGTAGGCCTCGTGCAGGCGCGCATACACCGGGCCGGGCTTGCCGCGCAGCGCGCCATGGCCCACCGCTTCGCCGTCGATGCGGGTCACAGGCAGGATCTCCTTGGTGGCCGAGCTGAGCATCACTTCGTCTGCGGAGCGCACGTCGGCTTCCGAGATCGGACGCAGGTTGTAGGCCACGCCGCAGTCTTCGCACAGCTCGCGCAACAGGTCCACGCGGATGCCCTCCAGCACATGGTCGCTCTTGGGCGGGCCGAGCAGCGCGCCTTCGTGGGCGATCCACACGTTGCTGGCCGACGCTTCGGTGAGAAAGCCGTCGCGGAACATGATGGTTTCCAGCGTGCCGTGGTCGGCCGAGATCTGGCGCGCCAGCACGTTGCCCAGCAGGCTGGTGCTCTTGATGTCGCCCCGTTCCCAGCGGAAGTCGCGCGCCGTGGTGCAGGCCACGCCCTGGTGGCGCTGCTCGGCGCTGGCGTGGCGCAGCGGGTTGCTCATCATGAACACGGTGGGTGTCACGCCTTGGGGCATCACGTGGTCGCGCGGGGCCACGCCGCGCGTGACCTGGATGTACACCACCTGGTCCTCTTCGGGCCGGGCCGCCACCAGGGCCCTGCAGTGTTCAAGCCACTGGTCGCGCGTGTACGGGTTGGGTATGCGCACCTTGGCCAGCGAACGCGACAGGCGCGCCACGTGTTCGTCAAAGCGGAACAGCCGCCGGCCGTAGACCGGAGCCACGTCGTAGATGCCGTCACCGAAAATGAAACCGCGGTCCAGCACCGGGATGCGGGCTTCGGCCAGGGGCAGCAATTCGCCGTTCAGAAAGCACAGGGGTTGGGTCATGGCAGTGGCGGACATGGGGGGTGGGTATGTGGGAGTGTCGGTCAACTTCGGGTTGAGCAGGCGGCTTCGGCGTGGGGGTTGGGCGTTGGCGCTGTCTGCTCCATACAGCAGTGCCCGGCGGACTGACCACCCCGGTATCCGTCAGGGCGGGTGTCACCACCGTGGTGCGCAGAGTGCGCCGTTCTGGCCGTTCTGCAGCTCAGCCGGTGGGGCGCGTGCTGCCGCCAGATGATGGCATGGCGGGCATCGTCAGCTCGGCTGCGCCCTTGATGGCGCGTGTCCACCACCCACGGCGGCGGGGGCAGGCCCGGGCCTGCGGGCGGGGCCTCAGTGGTGGGGCGCGCGCGACGGGTCTGCTGGCGGGCGCAAACCTTCGGCCGGGTGGGCTCTGTCGGGCCGTGGCACCGCGCGGCCCAGCGGCTCGGCGGCCGCAGCGTCTGTGCCGCCTTGCGGCAGCCGCAGCGGCGGCAGGACGGGGGATTCGTTGATCGGCATCAGGTGGCTGCGCTCGGGCTGCGCGGCTTTCTGTTCGCCGCGCATCTGTTCGTAGCGGTTCAGCGACAGGTTGTTGGAGCTGGCCGCGTCGCGCAGCACCACCGGGCGCAGAAAGACCATCAGGTTGGTGCGCCTGCGTTCGCGGCTTTCGCTGCGGAACAGGCCCCCCAGCACCGGCAGGTCGCCCAGCAGCGGCACCTTGTTTTTCGTGGTGACGAAGCGGTCTTCGATCAAGCCACCCAGCACCAGGATGGCGCCGTCGTCCACCACCACCGTGTTCTCGATCGAACGCTTGGTGGTGGAGGGCCCGGCGTTGGTGGTGCCGGCGGCCGTGGTCTCCTTCACGCTGCTTTGTTCCTGGAAGATGGTCATGCGCACGGCGCCGCCTTCGCCCACCTGCGGCTTGATGCGCAAGGTGATGCCAACGTCCTTGCGCTCGATGGTCTGGAACGGGTTGGTGGAGGCGCCGCCGGCACCGCCCACGCCGGTGAACTGGCCGGTGATGAAGGGCACGTTTTCGCCCACCACGATCTTCGCTTCTTCGTTGTCCAGCGTGATCAGGTTGGGCGTGGAAACGATGTTGGTCTCGCTCTGCGACTGCAGGATCTTGGCAATGGCCGACAGCGACGTCACGCCGTTGACCACGCTCAGCAGACCCAGGTTCAGGCCGGCGCCCACGTTCACCTGGCCCCGCGCGGCCGAGGTGTTGATGTCGATGATGCTGGGCCGGCCGTTGCCACTGAAGTTGGTGCCGGTGACGACGCCGATCCTGTCGCCGCTCTTGCCCAGCAGGCCCTGCCACTGGAAACCGAAGTCGGCCGAATCGGACGGCGAGACCTCGACGATCATGCTTTCGATATAGACCTGCGCACGCCGGGTGTCGAGCTGGTCGATCAGCTGCCGCACCTGTTTGTACAGCGGCTCAGGCGCCGTGATGATGAGCGAATTGGTTGCCGGGTCGGCCTGGATGAAGCCCCCGGTTGAAGGCTGTGCTGAAGGTGTCAGGGGCCGTGTGGCTTGCGCCTGCGCGCCTTGCACGCCGCCGGCGGCACCCCCTGCCTGCGCCTGTGGCCCAGGCGTTGCCACTGCGTTGCCCGATGCACCCGCGCCCACCGCACCAAAGGCAGCGCGCACGACGGTGGCCAGGCGTTCGGCGTCGGCGTTTTTCAGGTGCACCACCCACATGCCGCCGCCGGGCCCGATGAAGGTGCTGGGCTTGTCCAGCTGTGAAATGGCAGCCCGCACCTCGGCCAGGCGCGTGGCATTGGGCGCGCGCACCACCAGCGCATTGCTGCGCAGCTCGGGCACCACCGTGATCGCAGAGGCAAAACCAGCGGGGGCGCCCGCCACGGCGCCACCACCGCCGCCGGCGTCCACCAACCGCTGCACCAAGGGCGCGATGTCGGCGGCGATGGCGTGCTTCAGTGCAATCACCTCCACGCCGGTGCCCGAAGGCTGGTCCACGGCGGCGATGATCTTCGCCAGCCGTTGCAGGTTGCTGGCGTAGTCGGTGATCACCAGGGCCTGGCCACCGGGGCTGGCGTTGATGGTGTTGTTGGCGCTGATCAGCGGGCGCAACAGCGGCACCAGGTTGTTGGGGTTCTCGTGGCGCAGGTTGAAGACCTGCGTGATGACCTGGTCACCCTCGCCGGTGACGGCGCCCACCGACACGCTGCCGCTTTGCAGCTTGGCCTCGGCCTCGGGAACGATCTTCAGCAGGCCTTCGGCTTCCACCATCGAATAGCCCAGCCCGCGCAGTGCGTTGAGGAAGCTGCTGTAGGCGCGGGCCACGCTCTGCGGCTGTTCGCTGTAGACGGTGATGGCGCCCTTCACGCGCGGGTCCAGCAGGATGGGCCGCTTCATGATGACGGAGAAGGCGCGCGCCACCGATTCGATCTCGGCGTTGACGAAGTCCACCGTCACTGGTGCGCGCGACCGTCCAGCGGGCGTTTGCGCCGCGGCGGGCAGCGGCACCACAGTGCACAACGCCATCACAGCGGCCAGGGCCCAGACCAGGGCTCGCCAGGGCGGGCTGGCAGCCGGTTTGCACGCGGTAGCGGGCAGGGCGTTCATGGTCATCCGATCGAGAGCACAGCCACCGCACCCTGGCGCTGGCCGATGATGCTGAGCAGGTTGTCCAGCGCGGCCTCGGAACCCGGCTGCGCCGCGGCCTGGCCCCTGAACCGCAGGCCTCGCGGCGACCACTGGCCCTGCCCCTGCAGCAGCAGCGGCCCGCGCAGTGTGTGCAGCTGCACGATGGCGCCACCGCCTGTGGGCGGGGCCATCACGGTCAGGCGGTAGTCACCCAGGTTGCCCAGCGTGGAGATGCGCGACACCAGGCCGCTGAGTTGCAGTTCCAGCTGACCACGCAGCGTCAAGCGCCCCGCTGTCAGTTGCCATTCCAGTTGCTGCGACGACACCTGCACGCTGCCGTTGGGGCGCAGCGTGTTCCAGGGTGCGCCCAGGCCGGCCAGCACACTGGCGGGCCAATCGCCCCAGGTCTCCGCGGCTCGCGCTGGCTCTGCATGGCTGGGCGCGACAGCGCCGTCGGCCTGCGCCTGCACGCGAATCACCTGTTGGTTCCAGCCGGGTTGCCACTGCACCAGCAGCCGGCCTTGCACGCAGCATGCCTGCTGCAGCCACACCGCAGGCAGCCCCTGGTTGAAGCCCAGGCGCCAGTGCAGCCGGCCGGGCAATGCCATGGCGTCGCGGGCGTGGAGGCCGCCTGTCAGCGCCATCACCGCGCTGCCGCGCCACACAGTGCCTGCCGCGTCGGCCAGCATCACCCGCCCTTCGCTGGCCTGGTTCAAGGTCTGGGCCAGCCACGCTGCCGGCGCCCAGGCCACCAGGGCGGGCAGTGCGCCGCATAGCAGGCCGGCCCACGCCAGGCGGCCCGTCATGGCCGACTGCTCCACGCCAGGGTGGCGGCAGGCCTGGGCTTCACGCCGGGAGCGGTGCGCAGCACCACGCCCGCAGGTGCCAGGCTGCGCGGCGTGGCCCATTGCTGAACCAGCCGCGCTTTTTCGTCAGGTGCGAACAGGGACATCGGATGTGGTGAAGTGGGCAGGCAACGTGAAGCCGCGGCGAAGCAGCGCGGTGGCGGGCTGGAGCGAAGGCGGGGGCATACCTGGACCTCCCTCTCTGGGGCGGGCCAGGCTCTTTCTGTTCATCGGTCGTTCAGCATCGGTTCCTGAGTACCTGGGCTGGTAGCCGTAGCCGCGGCGTGCTCCTTTTGTCACGTTTGATTACAGGCGCCGTCTGTTGATGCGTGGCGGCGAAGTGCGTGGCTGCACTTCGTGGCGTACGGGTGGTGCTGGGCGGGCGGCTGCACTGCCGTTTCGCAGGCCTTGGGCTTGCCCGCGGGCAGCGCCGCCGCAGCGTGAGAAAGCAGGCACCCCGGGCCGCCTTCTGCAGCCGTGCACCGTTCGACCGCGCGCAGCCCGAACGACAATCCTTCGATGTCTGCCCGTTTCTGGTCGCTGCTGGTGTGGGCCCTGGTTGGGGCTGGTGCCGTGTTCTGGGCGCTGAAGCTGCTGGTGCGCCCACAGCCCCTGCCGCCACAGGCCACCGTGGCGCTGCCGCCCGACCTGCTGAAGATCGACCTGACCCGGCTGTTGGGCGGCGCCGAGCCGACGCCCGCGGGCCTGGTTGCCCCAGTGCCCGATGCCGACAGCCGCCTGACACTGGTGGGTGTGGTCAGTGCCGCGGCCGGCGCCAGCACCAACGACGCGGTGGCGATGATCTCGGTGGACGGCGAGCCGCCGCGGGCTTACCGCGTGGGCGATTTGGTGGAAGGCGACCGTGTGTTGCAACGCGTGTCGCAGCGCAAGGCGCATCTGGGGCCGGCGGGAGGGCCGCCGCAGCTCACGCTGGCCATTCCCGAGCCGGTGCAGGCCCTGCGGGGTGCGCCGCCAGTGGTTCGCGGCGCCTCGCTCGCGGTTCCGCCGCCGCCCCTGCAGGTGGCCGCACCCGTGCCCACAAGTGCGCTGCCCGCCGTGCCACCCACATCCCGACCTTAGAGGCCCAAAGCCTTCGCCAGTGACACGCTGTCAAGCCCACGGGCCCAGCAGCTTCGCCGTGCCCCTACCCGGTTTCAGCTGGTGGTGGCCTTCACTTGATCCACAACCGGATGGCGTCCCAGGCGCGCCCGAAGATGCCCGCCAGGCCCACCGGTTCCAGCACCACCAGGGGCACGGTGGCGATGGCGCTGCCGTTGGCCGACGTGATCTTGATGCTGCCCACCTGCTGGCCTGCTCCCAGCGGTGCCAGCAACGGGTCGGTGCGTTCCAGCGTGGTCTTGATCTTGTCGCCTTCGCCCTTGGGCACGCTGACGATCAAGGCGCCGGGCGCGCCCAGCTTGGCTTCCTTCTGCACGCCCTTCCACACCGGCACCGTGGTCACCGGCTTGCCGGCTTCAAACAGGCGCACGGCGTCCCAGGCTTGCCAGCCCCAGTTCAGCAGCTTCTGGCTTTCGTTGGCGCGGCCTTCGCGCGAAGCGGCACCCAGCACCACGCTCAGCAGGCGGCGCGGGCCGGCGGGCGTCTCGCGCACGGCGCTGGCCACCAGGCAGTAACCAGCGCTTTCGGTGTAGCCGGTCTTCATGCCGTCGACCGCGGGGTCGCGCCCCAGCAGCATGTTGCGGTTGTCCTGCTTGATGTTGTTGTAGCTGTACTGGCGCAGCGAGTACAGCGCGTAATGCGTGGGGTGCTCGTTGATGATCCTTGCCGCCACCAGGGCCACGTCGCGTGCGCTGCTGTAGTGGCCCGGCTCGCTCAAGCCGCTGACGTTCTTGAACTGTGTGTTCTTCAAGCCCCAGGCCTGGGCCTGGCGGTTCATGGCACCGACAAAGCCCTCCAGCGTGCCACCCACGGCTTCGGCCAGCGCCACGGCAGCGTCGTTGCCGCTTTGCACGATCAAGCCGCGCAGCAATTCGGCCACCGTGGGCTTCATGGTCGTGTCGATGAACATCAGCGAGCCACCGCCCTTGCGTTCGGACCAAGCGCGTTCAGACACGGCGATGGTCTGGTCCAGCGCCAGCTTCTTGTCGCGCACGGCGTTGAACACCAGGTAGGCGGTCATCAGCTTGGTCAGCGAAGCAGGGTCGGCCTGCACATCGGCGCCGCGTTCGGCCAGCACCTGGTTGCTGGCCAGGTCGACCAGCAGATACTGTCGCGCCGCAATTTCCGGCGGTTGTGGCGCTTGCGCGCGTGCGGCCGCGGCGGCCAGGGTTGCGGTCAGCGCCAGGGCCAGCAGACGGGAAAAAAATCGGTTCATGGGGACAGGGAAATTAAAGAGGAGGTCAGGGCTGGCCGAGGTGGGCCGAGAAGGCGCGCACCACGATCTGCTTCAGGGCGGGCAGTTGCCCGTGGAAAAAATGGCCGGCGCCGGGCAGAACCGTCACCGGCAATTGTTGTGGGCGCGCCCAGTCCAGAACGGCCTGCAGGGGCACCACGTCGTCGGTCTCGCCGTGGATCAGCACGGTACCCTGCGGCACCGGAGCCGCGCTGAAGTTGGAAACGGCGGGCGCCACCAGCACCAGGTTGGGCGCAGGCTGCGTGCCGGCTGCGGCCAGCCTTGCTGCCAGCTGTGTGACCACATAACCGCCAAACGAGAACCCGCCGAGCAACAAGGCCTGGCCCGGCTGCTGATGGGCGGCCAGCACGGCCGCGGCGTCATCGATTTCGCCCACACCTTCACCCCAGCCCCCGGCCGATGCGCCCACGCCGCGGAAGTTGAAGCGCACCGTGGTGCAACCCAGCTGCAGCAGGGCGCGCGCCACCGTCTGCACCACCTTGTTGTCCATGGTGCCGCCGTGCAGCGGGTGCGGGTGGCACAACACGGCCAGCACCCCCGCGTCGGCAGTGCCGGCTGCAGGGCTGTCAATCGCGCATTCCAGGGCCCCTGCAGGGCCGGCGATGGTGCTTCGCTGGGTGCTGGCGTTCATCGGCCCACGTTGGCCGGCAACACCAGGCGCTGCACCACTTCACCCTGGCCGAGGTGCTTGTCGACGATCTCGTCGATGTCGTCCTGGTCGACATAGGTGTACCAGGTGCCTTCGGGGTAGACCACGGCCACCGGGCCCCCTGCGCAGCGGTCCAGGCAGCCGGCCTTGTTGACGCGGGTGCCGCCGGGGCCGTTCAGCTTGGCGCTCTTCACGCGCGCCTTGCAGTGGTCAAAAGCCGCCTGCGCGTTGTGCTGTGCACAGGCCGCTTCACCGTTGCTGCGTTCGTTCAGGCAAAAGAAGATGTGGTGCTTGTAATAGCTCATGTCACCGATTGTAGGTAGGGCCCCGGCGCCAGCCGCCGCATGCCCCCTCTCAGTGGGTGCGCTGACTGCGTTGGCCCATTCGTGCCAGCAGCCAGGCCATGGCCGCATAGGGCCACAGCCAGCCCACCCATTGCGCCAGGCCGTGAAAACGGACGAAGCGCCCCGCCTCCCAGGCATGCAGGCTCTCTGCGAAGTAGGGGTTGGCCGGGGCATGGGCTACACCCACCACCAGCCCTGTCAGGCAGACGAGGCCCAGGCCGGCCACCAGCCGCCGCCCCAGCGGCATCCACACCAACGCCGTCACCGCGCCCAAGCCCAGCCCCAGCGTGGTCCAGGTGGATGCCCAGGCCAGCGCATGGCGCGGCCCGAAATTCAGCAGCGTGGACAAGGCCATGCCCGCCACCGCCACCGCCAGTGCACCCACGGCCATCGTCAGCCGGCGCCAGCCGGGCGCCACCACCGAATAGGCCACCAGGCAGGGTGACAGCAGACCCAGCGCCACGATGACGACATGCGCCACCGGCCCCAGCGGTGCCGAGTCCTGGGCCGGCACTGACAACAGTTCGTGCGTGGCCTGGGCCCAGGTCACCCCGTCCAGCAGATCCGCCAGGGCCTCGCGCAGCCTTTCGCCCACTTGGCCCATGCCCAGCGGCACGGGGCTGGGGAACAGCAGGCCCACGGGCCATAGCGCCAGCAACAACAGCGCAAAGGCGGCGTCACCCGAAAACCAGCGGTTTCTGAAGCGCTGCCAACCGTCCACCCAGCCCAGCCGGTGAACCCCCAGCGCCAACAGCGAGCCCAGAGCATTGCCCAGGCTGTTCATCGCAAAGTCGTTCAGCGAAGGCACGCGGCCGGGCACGAACTGCTGCAGCACTTCGCAGCCGTAGGACAGCAACATGCCCACGGGCAGCGCCAGGCTCAGCGATGCCTGGCTGGACCAACCGCTGCGCCGGGCGGCCACCGTCACCAGCCCACCCAGCGGCATGTAGCCCAGCAGGTTGGACCAGGTGTCAAAGGGCTCGTGGTAGCGGGACTTGGGCAGCACCAGCAGCACCGACAGGTCCTGGCCCGGTGGCCAGCGCCAGCCTTCGAACGGGAACAGGCTGGCGTACAGCACCAGCGCTGCAAAGCTCAACGCCAGCCAGGTGGCAGAGCTCCAGGACCGGTCAGTGGTCACAGCCGCGCTGCATCAGAAGGGCTTCACCACCACCAGCACCACGATGGCAGCGAAGACCAGCACGGACATCTCATTGAAGACCCGGAACCAGCGGTGACTGCGCCGGTTGTCGCCCTGTTCAAAACTGCGCAGGATGCGCCGGCAGACATGGTGGTAGCCCACGGCGCCCACCACCAGCACCAGCTTTGCAGGCAGCCAGCCAGTGCCTTTGCCGATGCCGAAGCCCAGCCAGAGCCACAGGCCCAGCAGCAGCGCGGGCACCATCAGCAGGCCGGAAAAGCGGTACAGCTTGCGCGCCATCAACAGCAGTCGTTCGCGTTCGGCGTGGCTGTCTGGCGGCACCATGGCCAGGTTGACGAACAAGCGAGGCAGGTAGAACAGACCTGCAAACCAGCTGGCGACGAAGATGATGTGGAAGGCCTTGATCCACAAGATGCTGCTGCTCATCGCCTCATTATGGGTCGGGACGCCGGGGCCTCGCACCGCGTGCAGGATCGTGGCCGCTCTGGCCGGAGCGCATAAAAAAAGGCCCCAGCATGTGCTGGGGCCTGGAAGCCTTTCCGCTGTCATCACGTCAAGGCACCTGCTCAGGGAGGAAAAGCAGGGGACGAAAACCTTGCGGCTATCATCCAATTCGTACTTTATCAGACCCGTTCACCACACAGACCGCTCACCAAGGCTGGGTTTATCCGAAGTTAGGCATCCGGGCAGGGAAATCCTGGATCTCTCAAACCCGGGCCCCGCGGCCGAGTTGGTCGGGATTCATCGGCAACCCGCCCAGTCCACCGGCCCGCCCTGGCCCCAGCACCCCACCATGCAGCAGCCCCCCGCCTATCCCTACAGCCGCCCACGCCGCCTTCGCCGCGACGCCAGCGCCCGCGCGCTGGTGCGTGAAAGCCGCCTGGACGCCACCGACCTGATATTGCCGGTGTTCGTGCTCGACGGCAACCACCAGGTGCAGGACGTTGCCAGCATGCCCGGGGTGCAGCGCCGCAGCGTCGACCGCCTTTTGCAGGTGGCGGAAGACTGCCTGCAGCTTGGCGTGCCGGTGATGGCCTTGTTTCCGGTGATCGACCCGGCGCTGAAAACCCCGGACGGCGCCGAAGCGCTGAACCCCGAAGGCCTGGTGCCGCGCGCGGTGCGGGAACTTAAAAAACGCTTTCCCGAACTGGGCCTGCTGACCGATGTGGCGCTGGACCCCTTCACCAGCCACGGCCAGGACGGCCTGCTGGACGACAGAGGCTACATCGTCAACGACACCACCGTGGCCGTGCTGCGCAAGCAGGCGCTGCTGCAGGCGCAGTCGGGCGTGGACATCGTCGCGCCCAGCGACATGATGGACGGCCGCATCGGCGCCATCCGTGCCGAGCTGGAAGCAGGTGGCCTCATCCACACCCGCATCATGGCCTACAGCGCCAAGTACGCCAGCGCCTTCTATGGCCCCTTCCGCGACGCCGTGGGCAGCGCGGCCAACCTGGGCAAGAGCGACAAGAAGACCTACCAGATGGACCCCGGCAATAGCGACGAAGCGTTGCGCGAAGTGGCACTGGACATCGCCGAAGGCGCCGACATGGTGATGGTCAAGCCAGGCATGCCGTACCTGGACATCGTGCGCCGCGTGAAAGATCAGTTCCGGGTGCCGACTTTCGCCTACCAGGTGAGTGGTGAGTACGCCATGCTGAAGGCCGCCGCGGCCAATGGCTGGCTGGACCACGACGCGGTGATGATGGAGTCGCTACTGGCCTTCAAGCGCGCTGGCGCGGATGGTGTGCTGACCTACTTTGCGCTGGACGCGGCCCGCAAGCTGCGTGGCGCGTGATGGCCGGCCAGCGCCCCGCTTGCGGCTGGCTGGCTTGTCCGCCCCTGAAGCGGCCTGCCGCTGGCGCGGCTGAACCAGCGCCTGCAACCTGATGCGCATCTTTCTTGTCCAGGCCGACCAGTTCACCGAGCTGCCGGCGCTGCCCGACACGCTGCCCGAGCAGGGTTTTCTATGGCTGGGCAGCGCCCGCCGCGAATTCGAGGTGCTGGCGCCCGAAGTGCAGGCAGCGCTGCAGCGCTGGCAGGCCGGTGCGCTGGTGGACCTGCACGTGGCCGACCTGCTGAACAACCAGCTGCCCAGCCACTACGACTACACCTCGTGGTACGACCTGATGGTGTTCCGTCGGCTTGCTGCCGGCGCCGGTTCTGCAAGCCTGTTTGTCGACGAAGCCAATGGCACGATGGCCACGGCGCGCGAAGCGCTGAAAGCCATCGACACCAGCCCCGTGGGCTTCGCGGTCTTCGACCGCGTGCTGCTCACCGTGCACCCTGCCGACTGCGCCGTGCGCGAGTATTTCGCTTCGCGCCTGAACAGCCTGATGCAGGGTTCGGCCGGGCTGGCAGCGGCCGGTGGCAGCGAAGGCCGCGGCGCGCCACGCCTGCCCAGCAGCCCGGCCGACCTGATGTTGCGCATGGTCAACCACATGGTCGACAGCTACCTCGACCTGCGCCGGCTGTTGACGCGGCAGCTGGGCTACCTGCAGCAGCAGCTGCTCGACCCCAAGAGCCGGTTCGACGACTGGCAGCTGCTGCTGGAATCGCGCAATGCGCTGAGCCAGCTGGAAGACACCTGCGAAGACCAGCGCAGTGCGGTGCAGGAGTGGATCGATGCGCTGGCCGAATGGCCCGACGAGACCGAGCCGGAAAAGCGGCGAGAGAGGGAACTGCTGAGCGTGCGCTCGCGCGACGTGCTGGAGCACGTGGAACGGGTGCTGGGCCATGTGCGGCGGCTGGAGCAAAGTGCAGAAACGGCCGTGCAGATGCACTTCTCGGCGCTGGGCCACCGCACCAACGACATCATGCGCACGCTGACGGTGCTGACGGCCATCTTCCTGCCGCTGAACCTGATTACGGGCATCTTCGGCATGAACTTCGAATGGATGCCGCTGATCAAGAACCCCCATGGCTTCTGGGAGGCGGCGCTGCTGATCGGTGTCGTC